>NZ_CP076456.1:2408778-2709875 GCF_018866305.1 Arthrobacter sunyaminii | reverse complement strand
TTGAAACGCCTCTACTGCGCCGGCGTAGTCACGTTCCACCAAGCGCCCATAAGCGGAACCCTGGAGGTTGAGTTCTTCTGCGTGGAAGATCTCCGCCCAAGGCGCGGAGGTTACAGCTCCACTGCTGCGGGAATCGCGCAACATGGTGTCTTTGCTGGTCTCGCCCGCCCGAAGCCAATCGAAAGCAGCGAAGAGCTGGAGGCTTACCGCGCCCGAGCCAGCGGGCCGGGAAAGAAATGGTGATGCAGTTATACAGTCCGAGAGTAGTTTTCCCGAGGAAACAGCACTGCAGGCAGCCGTGTAATAGTCGGACAAATCGGTGGAGACCATCGGAGCTGATGTTTCATCTGGTTCGGTCACACGCAGCGTACTTTCGGTTTCAAGGTACTTTCCCTGTTCGAATAACACCGATGCGAGCTGTAAGCGGCACAGCGCAGCACCGTCAGATCGCGGGACGGGAGGGATGCCGGACACCTGGTGGATGTGGGTGCGGAGAAGCTCTTCCGCCTGTCCGTAGTCGCCTGCACCGGCGTATGCAGCTGCTAGCGAGCTGACAAGTTCCGTCGGTACTGTCTCTGGGGTGAGGGAACCGACGGCACTCTGGAGGACTGTCAAGGCTTCCTGTTTTCTGAACGATCCCGCAAGCAGTTTGGCATGAAGAATGGCGACAACACCGATCATGTGCGGCGAACTGCTGATAGAGGCCGCATGCAGGAGAGTTGACTCTGCATCAGCGAGTGAATTCGTCGCTATCAGCATATCTGCCTTGAGGATAAGCAGTTCAGATTGGGATACTGTGCCCGCAGTGGGGAGCGAGTCATCAGACGCAATGGCCAAGGCGCGGTCTAGGAGCTCCAAAGCTAATTCGCCATCACCCCGAAAGTGGAGCGCCGCCAGATACTCAAGATGTTCGTTCTGTAACGGTCGGGTCCCGCCTCGGCTTGATCCAGAAATGAAGTCGTCCAGCACGCCGAGCTCCAAGGCTAGGAACGTCTCGTCGTCGGTTAGACTCTCTTTGGCAGTCTGGCAGGTGTGAAGGAACATGGAATGAATAATACGGTCATCCTGCGCCTTATACGAATCGTTTACTGAATGGTCCGTGTTCGAATAAGACAGTTGAATATATTGGTTCGGCAGGTTACGCGTAAGGAATCAGCACAAAGATGAGCATCGTCGAAGGTACGTATTTACACGATGGTGTGAATGTGAAATACAAGTACCGGAAAGCAATCGGAGACCGCCGGAACCTGATCGTTATATTCTCGGGATTTCGCGAACGCGGCACGTATGACTTTGACGGCGGGCCGATATCCAGCGTCCGTGGAAACGTCTTATGGATACTTGATGATTTCTCCGACAACTTCGCATATTATTTGTGCACAGCCCTTGATTTCAGTGTGGAACGGGCCGTCGCTTCCCTGATAGAGGAGGCCATCCGTTACTTGGGCATCACCCGAGATCAGTGTGCTGTGGCTGGATTTTCCAAAGGTGGGAGTGCTGCCCTCTATTATGGTATCAAATACAACTATGGGGCGATTCTGGCAACGGTTCCGCAAATGCACATTGGCAGTTCGGTCAGGAAAAAGTGGCCCGAGGTGTTCAGTGCGATGACAAAAGACGGGTCATCAGCAGAATGCGATTACCTAGATTCCCTTCTCCCGAATCTACTTCGTGATGATGCCAATCTCGCGCGGAACCTGTACCTGTTTTCTTCCGAAAGTGATCCGCAACATAAGAAAAGCGTTGTGCCTTATCTGCGTGAGTTGGGTAAGTACACCAACTTCAACTATGTTCTGACATCAAGCCCCTTGGTGGACACCCACAGCGCGGTCACTCGATATAATGTTCCGACAATAACCAGCATCCTGAGTCTGTTGAGCGAGGGGGTCAAACCTGCCCTGGGGATCCTTTGCAACGGGTCGATGGCTCCCGGCAATGCCGCTTCGAGTCTGACGCTGGAGCAGGTTCGCGGCAGGGATGAAGTTGTTCAGGCCCTGACGTCCATCAGCTTCAAAGGATCCCTCCTCTTTCCTGAAGGATATGCGTTCGTTAAGGGTTACCCTGCGGATGACTATGGAAAGGTTCGAACCGGCATTCAATTCGCCAGCGAATCTTTCACACATGAGGTGCCCCTAGGCGGAGTAAAAGATCCCCTCCTGAGCACCAAGTTCTATGAGCATCAGTATTGCGATTACTCCACGGCAAAGTTCGCATCACTCGCGCACAAGGGGATTTCCCTGTCCGGACTCCCGGAAGGAAAGTACCATGTTTCCTTGAATGTGCGTCACGGTGGAAGGCAGCATCTAGTGCCGGCCAGTTCTAACCGCTCGCGGAACGTATGGACGTCAGGCGAAGGCTATCTTTATAAGATCGAGACAGATGAATCTCGCACGACATTGACCAAACGCCCGGCACTCGGCGCTGCCGCACGAGGTGCGTACTTCAAGGAAATGGGGCGGTGGGCCGCAGAGGACCGTGTCCACTTTGAAGGCTACTTCGCTGTGGAGGGAATTCCAACGGCCCATTACCATGACGTCAGATATTATCTCGTTCTATGCCCGGTAGAGGGCGGAGCGCCGATAGCGGCGTTCCCCTTGGCCTCGGACAACCGGCCGGAGATAAATGAACAGTTCCGCGGCTCTTGGATCGATTATTCAAAGGCATACTACGCGACGCCTAAGTACAGGGGTGTTGCGCTGATGGGAACTCCGCCTGGGCAATACGCAGCCTTCGTGACAGCACGATTCGGCGATGTAGTGTTCAGCGAGCCGTTGGAAAGCGTAGTTTCCATCTCCGGATCATTTAGTTCAGTGCAGCTTAGCAACAGGCCCAGAGTGGATGTTGTCGGGTCCTGTGTTTCACGAGACAACTTCAACAGTCGTTTGTCACCCGGCTGGAAGTCATATTTTACCCTGGGTAACGAACATTATCAGTCCTCGTTTTTATCGCTGATGTCAAAACCTGTGGGGGTTTCAACAGGAGAGTTGGAAGGCTCCGACCAGCATTCAACGCGGACAACCGTCCGTGACTTCAGCAAGCAATACATGGTTGATCTTGTAGCTGGCGACGCTCCAGATATTCTAGTTGTTGATTTATTTGCTGACGCGCGTTTTGGGTGTTTACGCGCAGAGGGCTCGCTGGTTACCAACAACGATTGGAAGCTTCATAATACGCGCTACTGGAAAGAGTCCGCACACGTATATCAGACCCTGAATCTTTGGGATAACGAGGAAGAATACCTGCGGGCCTTCCGTGCCGCCGCGGGGGAATTCGAAACCCTGCGACGGAAACACTTTCCTGAGACGCGGGTGATATTAAATTCTGCGCGAGCGGCGTACTCCTATTTCGACAAAGGAGCACGAGTGGACTTCTCCAAGAAGTTCGTCAACGCAATCAACATGCGATGGTCGAAGCTTGACGAGATATTCCTGCAGCATGTCCCAGCAGAAGCGGTCAGCGCCGGCGGAGCAAAGACGCTCAGCGATCCCTCCCACCCCGGGGGCCCCGCTCCGTACCACTACGAGTCCGGGTTCTATCGAACTTTTCGTGAGGAGTTATTGAAAAGGCTGGGGTATAAAATGACGACGTCCTTGCAATAGCCCGCGGCTCGTTAGCGAACACTTGGGGGAATAGCCCGAAGTATCTATCCGACAGGAAGTGAGTCTGAATCGACCTTGCCGGGGCCCCGCTTATCCGTGGCCCAAAGCTCCCCGAGTTTTTCTGATACGTACATTGAAACGCGCCTCTGCCCTTCGGTGTTAAGGTGCAATTCGTCATAGAAGCAGCTAGCATGACCACCGATGAATTCCTCTGCCTTGATCAATGGCAGATTAAACTCGGCGGCCGTGTCTGCGATGGTGGAAATCCAATGGCGTCTCCGTGCCATTCCAGCACGGAACCAGTCGGGCCGCCCGTGGTACCTGAGTGGAAACAATGGGTCAGCGTCATAGTCACCGGTACGGTAAGGTGCGGTCGCCAAAACCAAACGCATTCCCAGCTGCTGGGCCGCTGTGGCGAAGAGTCTGAGGACCATGACAGCAGATGCTTGTCCACGCGGAATGTCCTGATGACCAGGGTCACCAGGCGGAAGTATTGTGGCCCCACGTTGCGTATCGCTCCAATAGGTACCTTGCTTATAGAGGTAGTCACGGTCGCTATGCGGTGCAAATAGGACGACGGTCCCGCCAGGGCCTATGACGGGGTAGACCTTATTGATCAGGACGTTCAGCAGTTGCAGCGTCGTTGATCCCGAATATCCTCCGTTCATGCACTGCACGCTATGGCCGTGGGTTCGGAGTGTCCGCTCGACTACCGAGACAAATCGGTCACTCTCGGCTGTATACATAGACTCCACAAACGAATCTCCGAGAAAGACTATGGGTCGTGCGCCGGGAACTGATGGGTTGCCGGTTTGGATAAACCCGTTGTAATCTGAGCGGCACCGAAACGGGCCCTCAGGCAGAGTTCCGTCAGTGCCCGAAATGTAGTCGGGGGATGGAGTCACCCATTGGTCACTATTAGTTGGATATTCTTTCAAACGGATATATCGCTTTGTCATCTATACTCCTTGAGTTTGAGATTGAGGTTGGTGTATTTCAAATACGCTTTTTGAAGGTACGGAAGGGGCGGCATCTCGTTGTATGGTCCTTGGCCAGCAGCAAACTAGCATTGGGAGTCTACTGTTCAGAACGGTGCCCGATCGCCTGTGGCGCTTTCTTATGCTAGCCCGTCACCTTTGGGTGTATTCGGTACGATGGTCCTTTCAATGCACCGCAAACCGACTAAATGACCTTGACAGATCCTTTGGTACGTCGGCCGTGCCGTAAATAACGGTAACGGATCAAGAAGATTTCCACCTGATCAAACGCCGGGTATGACTGGTTAGGGTAGGGGGTAAGCTATGACGACGTTTCCAATCTAACCTTGGAATGAACTTACGCAACTGGGCCCTGTGCGGGCTGAGTCAGGAAATATAACCGTACTGGGATCTATACGGGCAGCTGAGGCGACAGCGACGGCAGCCGGGTATGGAAGCATATGACGGAGAGAGCGGTGCTGCCCGACCCAAAGCTGTTAAATTGGGCAGTCCCTGCGCTTGTGGATCGTGTACGAAGCGCATAAACACCTGCCTCTGCGGTGATTGGCCTGATAGGGGCTGCCGGACGGCTTATTCAACTGAGTGGAGACACGAACGTGACTGAGGGCCAGTTTTCCCTGGTGGTGGCGCTTTACAACGTGGCGGAGTACGTTCCGGTGTTTCTCAAGTCCCTGGAGGTCCAGACCTACTCTGTGGATGACTTGGACATCGTTGTGATTAACGATGGTTCCACTGATGAGTCGGCCGCCCTGGTATCAAGGTGGGCAGAGGGGCGGGCCAACGTTCGACTGGTCGATAAGACCAACGGCGGCCCCGGTTCTGCACGAAACGCTGGGCTGGACTTAGTCCGCAATACATGGGTTACGTTCTGCGATCCCGATGACGCATTCCATCCGCAGTATTTCCAGCGACTCTCGGAATTCATCTCCCGGGACACCCAGCAGTCGGCGCAGATGCTCACCGGACGGCTTGTCCAATTCAATGACGCATCATTGAAGACGTCACAGGGCCATCTGCTCAACCGGAAGTTCCGTCTGGGGGATCAGTTGGTGGACCTGAACCTGAACCCGGAGTACATCCATATGCACGGGCCAACCACCTTCCTGCGCAGGGAGGTTCTGGAAGCGCATGGCCTGCGCTTTGATGAGCGGATCCGGCCCAAGTTCGAGGACGCGCACCTCATCGGCCGCTATCTGGCGGTCGTGGACCGTCCCGTCGTCGGGCTCGTCGCATCCGCTAGCTACTACTATCGCCGCCAGCGCAGCAGCGGTGCATCACTGGTTCAGGGCACATGGGGCGACCCCCGTGCCTACAGCGATCTGCCTGAACACGGCTGGCTGGGAATGCTCGAGGCTGTGCGCCAATGTGCCGGGCATGTTCCGCGCTGGGCGCAGTACATGGTGCTTTACGACCTGGTGTGGTTCTACATTGACGACAAACGCATGCACAGCGACACAGGGTCGGCTACGCCTGATCAGCAGGCCACTATGCACCGCCTGCTCGAACGAATTGTTGCGCTGATCGATCTGGAGGCCATTAGCTCCTTCAGCGTGGTTAGCCAGGGCTGGCTCTTCCATAACATTCTCCGCACCTACTACAAGGGCATCCGTGACAGTGATCCTCTCGTGGTGGAGGGGGCAACCGATCCAGAGCAGCAGGTCACAACCTATAACTACCTCTACCAGGGGAACCTGCCGCAGGAAGAATACGTAGTGGACGGCGTTTCCCGGCCTCCGGTGGCCGCCAAGGTGTTGGAGCACCGGGTGCTGGGCAAGGTCCTGATCCGTGAGCGGATCCTTGTTTTGCCGGCGGGGGAGAGCACCGAGATCGTGCTGGATGGCGTTAAGGCGGTTCCCACCACGGACCGCAGAGTGCCGCTGCAGCCCGGGCGCAAGCCGGAGCCGGCGCCCTACCTTCAACTGGCTGCTGGGCGTGAGGAAAGTCGTCTAACCAAGACCGTTGGCGGAAGCCGCGTGTCCCGGCGTGTCGCGCGTGCCCGTGCGGGACTCACTGTCCGGCAGGTACTGTCCGGACAGTCCCGTTCCCGGACGGCGGCGTTAGCAATAAACCGGGTGCTCCGCCGGCAACTCAAATCGGTCGCCGCCAAAAAACGTGCTGCGGCAGACCAGGCGTTGATCCGCAGGGCATCCACGGAACCGCGGCGCGCGCGGTACCAGGATGCCTGGCTGCTGATGGACCGGATTGACCGGGCCGATGACAATGCGGAGCACCTGTACCGGTACCTCATGAAGCACCGCCCTGATATCAATGCCTTCTTCGTGATTGAACAGGACTGTGCGGACTGGCACCGTTTGCAGGGTGAAGGATTCAAACTGGTTCCCTACGGCTCGGACGAATCCGTGCTGCTGGTGTTGAATGCCGCCTATAAACTCTCCTCACACGCCAACTGGAACGTTGAATACCCGGTGAGCCGCAAGCGTTTCGGCAGCGGCAACGCCAAATTTGTCTACCTCCAGCACGGTGTCATCAAGGATGACATGTCCCGGTGGATCAATGGCAAGGACATCGCGGCAATGGTCACTACCACCCATGGCGAGCACGAATCGATTGCCGGCAACAACAGTGTGTACCGGCTGACGAACCACCAGGCCAAACTCGTGGGGCTGCCCCGCTACGACGCCCTACGCACAGCCGCGCTGGCCTCACCCGTTGAGGAGCGCCGTCAGGTCCTGATCGCCCCCACCTGGCGGCAGTACGTGAAAAAGGTCATTGAGGTCTGTGCCACGCCGGCCGAGGCTGCCCGGGCCTTTGAAGCGACGGACTTTGGCGGAACGTGGATGGCGCTGCTCCGCTCCGCGGAGCTCAAGGAACTGAGCGTCAACCAGGGGGTGGACGTGGTGTTCATGCCCCATCCCGAGTTCGAATTCGTGGTGCCGTATCTGGACCTGCCAGAATTTGTGCGGCCGGCGCGGTACCGGGACGTGAGCGTCCAGGCTGAACTCACCAAAGCCCACACTCTGATCACCGACCATTCCTCCATTGCCTTTGATGCCGCGTATGCGGGGAGCAACCTTATTTACGTGCAGTTTGACGGCGACGAGATTTTCCGGGGCAAGCATGTGTACCGCAAGGGATACTTCGACTATGCCCAGCACGGTTTTGGTCCGGTGACTGACAACGTGGACAGTGCCATTCAAGAACTCGAGCGCATCGTCCGCGGGGGACTCGCCCGCGAAGAAAAGTATGAGGAGCGGGTACGGGAGACCTTCCCCTTCTGGGATTCGCGCTCGTGTGAGCGGATCACCGTGGTGGTGGAGAATCTGGGGCGTCCATGGGACCGGCAGCGATCCCTCGTCGGGCTGCCGCACGTGACCGACAACCACAGTGAAGAGCGGAGGGGCGGCTCAAAGGGGGGGAAGTGAAAGATACTCTATCGAGATTCAATATCGCCGCAACTGCTGGAAATCCAGCACGGTGCATCCAGAGCGTCGATCTCTAAGGCGAGACATCGCCATCTCCCTGTAGGCGAACCATGCGACGGCCTTTTCGTCGACTCGCGCCCGCAATTTGTGCAGTCGTGGAAGCGAGGAGAAGGAAGTGTGGCGAAATTCACCTTTTGTTCATCCGGCGGTAAGGTGTCGCATGGGGGTTATTCTGCGTGTTCCGTAGCGATGCTTAGGCATCCTGAGTAGGTTCCCTTCGGTTCAATTCATTTATGGATAGGAAAACCAGATGACCGTACAAGCCGTAATCCTTGCTGCAGGTATGGGCACAAGGCTCGCCAGGCCCCATCCGAAGGCTCTGACACCGTTGGACGACGGACGCACGATCATGACGCAACAGGTGGACAACCTTCAGTCTGCGTTTTCTGATGATCTGCGCCTGACAATCGTGGTGGGATACAAGCTTGAACAGATCATGGAACACGTGCCTGATGCTTCCTTTGTCTATAACGAAGCCTTTGACCAGACCAACACGTCCAAAAGCCTACTCAAGGCTCTTCGCAATTCTGCTGAAGGAGGGGTGCTCTGGATGAACGGAGATGTGGTATTTGACCCGGCCATGTTCGAATGCCTGCAACCCTATCTGCTGGACGATATTTCCTTCGTAGCCGTCGATACTTCTGCCGTCTCTGATGAAGAAGTCAAATACACAATGGACGCCGAGGGGCACATAAATCAGCTCTCCAAGAGTGTTATAAACGGCCTTGGCGAAGCCGTTGGTATCAATTACATTTCATCTCAAGATAAAGACAAACTGATTCGCAGACTCAACGACGTAGATGATCAGGAGTATTTTGAAGGCGGCATCATGCTTACCATCCAAAGAGACGCAGTCAAATACCTCCCTGTAGATATCAGTCAATTCTATGCAGTTGAAGTTGATTTCGCCGACGATCTAGCTAGGGCCAACGAGCAGCTGAACCTGAGCCGAGTCAATTCAGGGCACTAGAATGCCGTGTCATGCCTGCACTGATTCAACCAGATCTTTAAGACGGTAGTAAGAGAAAGACGCGAGGGTGGAATGCGGCAAGTAAAGAAGTCGATTGACCGGGCGATGCGCCTCAGCTGGAACGCACTGCCAAAGGGCTTGCAGGCAAATGTCCGTCCTCTTATACCAAACCAAATCAAACCAGCTACGTCCCCCGTCGGAGAACCGCCGGAGAACTCACTACTTAGTGTCATTGTTCCCGTTTACAATGTCCGGAAATATATAGAAAAGTGCTTGGAGAGCATTCTGAGCCAGGACTACAAAAATCTCGAGGTAATCATAGTTGACGATGGTTCCACGGATGGTTCTGACCAAGTAGTCGAAGCGTACATGTCCCGCCACAAGCGCGTTCGTATGTTGAGAGTGAACCACGCAGGAAATGGTACTGCTCGAAACGTCGGAATCCAGGCTGCCAAGGGTAAGTACCTAACGTTTGTTGACTCTGACGACATCGTCGAGCCTGGGGCGTATACAACGATGATCAACCAGTTGAAGTCCTCTGGGTCGGACTTTGTCTCGGGTGCATTCTATCGCCAGAAGGGCAGTAAGAAATGGCTGCCTCAGATGATGTCCGAGATACATGGTGAAGATAGGATAGGAATCGCGGTAGACGATTTCCCTGAGATCCTAAGAGACGTCTTCTTATGGAACAAGGTATTTATACGCGAATTCTGGAATCAATCCGTTGGCTCAATTCCCGAAGGCGTCCTTTATGAAGATCAGGAAACCATTGTCCGAGCCTTCCTTCGTGCTGGCTCCTTCGACGTCTTGCAACAACCTGTATACACCTGGCGGATCCGAGAGGATAATTCCTCCATAACTCAACAAAAAGGTGACCTCAACGACCTTATCGACCGGATGAGGGCCGCTTTGATTGTCACGGAGTTAGTAGAAATCGAAGCTAAAGCGGAAACTAAGAGAGCATGGTATGTAAAGTCTCTGGGCGAAGATCTGCGACTGTACATTGACCAAGTTCCGCAGGCGACTGATGCGTATTGGGACGTCCTTCAATCATCCGTGAGCCAACTTTATGCTAAGGCTGAGCCGGACGTTTTTTCACTCCTGCCCGTGGCAGATCGTGTGGTGGTTAGTCTTGTGTCGGAGGACCGGCGTGGTGACGTGGAGAACGTCCTGGTCAGTTTTAGGGATAACGGCCGTACATTCCCAGTACGTGCCGTTAACGGAGTCCTCTACGCAGAACCAATTTATGCCAAGGAGCTAACTCCTCAGCTGCCTCTGCATTTATTGCAGTTTCATCCGGTCGATACTCAACTCAAAACTCGTCTGCTCAGTATTTCTTGGGCTGATACAGATACCGTTGAGGTGCGAGGGGCCGCATACATCCAGGGACTCGACGCTTCCAATCACCCGTATAAGACTCATCTGGAGCTTCTCAACACCACAACTGGTGACCGTCTTACTGTGCAGGCAACCGCAAGCCCTGACCGCTGGATCGACCAGGTTAGCGGTGATCGCTGGAACAGCTACGCAGGGTGCGTCTTTAGCGCCACGATCAAAACAAGTGACCTACTTAGTGCTGCCGGAAAGGCAACACCCAACGGACAGGAATGGAGTCTGCTCGTATCAGTAGACTCCGCAGGCATATCTGAAACGGACGTTATTCGAGTCCGTGATGGCGAGAAGCTGCCATTCCAGCTGCCGACAGGTAAAGCCGGCAATCGAAGCCGCGTAGTGGCACAGATTGATCGCACTCGCGGCCTTCGATTTCGCGTAATACGGTACGGGTCCATGGCGAGCCAGGTGACCGTCAGCGGTAGAACGGTGAAGATCCGCTTTGAAGGTTCCTCTAATATTCCGGAGAATATCTATGTGAAAAGCGGAGAAGACGAACTGCTTTCGTCCGTAACAGACTCCCCGACTGGCCGCGTATTTGCTGTCGAACTCCCGGTCCCGCCCAACGGGCGCGAGGTCGCGTGGGACGTCTATGGACAGTCGGGTACCGGAAAACCGCATTTTGTAGGTTGGCCCGGCGCAAGCAGTGATCCATCTGGCCTGCCGCCTGTAGGGGGAGCACTGAGTGTCTTCCCTACGGGCTATGGGTACCTTCGTATCAATGTGAGATCGTGGCGAGTGACGGCTTCTGATTGCACGGTGAATCAGGACCATAGCGCGCTCGTC
Organism: Arthrobacter sunyaminii; assembly: GCF_018866305.1. NCBI lineage: Bacteria > Bacillati > Actinomycetota > Actinomycetes > Micrococcales > Micrococcaceae > Arthrobacter > Arthrobacter sunyaminii. Next base: position 2,698,687 of record NZ_CP076456.1, on the reverse strand, counting down.
GTCACAGGGACGTCTGCTTACCTGAAGGCCGGCAACGAGATGATGCTGGACCTTATTTTGGCCACACCGAGAAGCTATATTTCGCCTCGGAAGGTCAGCTTTACTCCTGGGTCGGAGGTCTTCACGGCCATATTTCCCCTGTCTTCAGACCGATGGGGACACGGCAACGCGACGCCGGAGACGGGTCATTACAAGCTTTACGCCCGGACCATAGACGACAACGGGACTGTTCGTCGCCACACCGTTAGAGCTGTAGGTGCTCTCGCGCAAAGCGTTCCCGCAGAGCACCTAACGGATCGATTGAGAATAGTACTCTCCGCTGAGGATCGTGAACGCAGTTTTGTAGTGAAGGTTCTGGCACCATACCAGCTCAATGAACGCGGTCCTTTTGCCCAGCAGCAACTTCGCACCAAGCATCTCTCAGACAGTACCGAGATAGACCCGGAAGCTGTGCTATTCGAGAGTTTCGCCGGAAAATCTGCAACAGATAGCGTCCGTGCTATTTCCGACGAAATAGGCCGTACCCGGCCTGACTACAAACGCTATTGGACAATCACGGACCACTCTGTAAGCGTACCTAAAGGATGTACAGGTATATTGATTTACAGCGCTGATTGGTACCGCATCCTCAATACAGTCGGAACATTAGTAAATAATAACAACTTTCCTCACTATTTCCGTAAACGTGAGGGGCAGGTGTATGTCCAAACCTGGCACGGAACGCCCCTCAAGAAAATTGGCAACCATACCCCTGTGGCTAATCTGAGCGCGTCTTACCGGCGACTTATGGAACGTGAAGCCAAATTTTGGGATCTACTAATAGCTCAGAACGAATTCGCCGGAGAGACTTTGCCGAGAGCCTTTGGATATCTTGGTAACGTTGTAACAACCGGCTACCCGCGGAACGATGTTCTCCACGATGCAGACTCTTCCAACCGGCGCTCCAAAGTCCGAAGTGCACTTGGGCTCAACGAAGATACCTTCGCTATTCTTTACACTCCGACATGGCGTGACAATGTCCGTACCGCCCAAAACAGGTTTGATGTGGTTAATTACCTCGACTATGAGGAAATTGCTGAGGAGCTCGGGTCCCGTTTTAGAGTGTTGTCTAGGGGTCACCATAATGTCGCCGGCCAGCGGAAAACGGCAGACCGATCAACTTACATCGATGTTACGTCATATCCTGAAATAGCGGATCTATATTTAGCTGCTGACTTGATGATTACTGATTACTCATCCTCGATGTTTGATTATTGTGGAACAGAGAAACCGATACTATTTCTCGCGCCGGACATTGATCAATATGAAAACGAAACCCGTGGCTTCTACTTTAACTTTCGTGACGTTGCTCCCGGTCCACTACTTTCATCAACGTCTGAAGTAATCGATGCTATCAAACGCCTAGACTCAATAAACTCGGAGTATCAAGAAAGATACTCAGCCTTTGTCGCAAAGTATGCTTCATTGGATGATGGCAAGGCTGCGCAGCGACTGCTTGAGTCGTTTCCTCATTCACCAGCGCATGGGGGCCCGGTCAACCAAACAGCATAGGCCAGTTCCTTCACTGGACCCGCGAGGACCCAACAATCCGGCAGATTGATCCTAGATTATAGGTGGAACATGGTTGTACTAAATGTCTTGTCAGCGTATGAAGACGAGAACAGCAATCGAATCAATTATCAAGGTCCTGATATTCCAGGGATCCGGATTGAATTTACGGGGACAGGAAACACTCTCAGCGTTGCCGAAGGCGTTCGCATAGCGAAGCTGACTATCGTTTTTGATTGTGACAACGGCACGGTGAGTATGGGAAACAGCAAATTTGGGCACTTTTCCGGCTGGATAAGGGTCGGCCAGGATTCAGAAGTCCGCCTTGGTGAAAACGTCACCACGACGAACACTTGTGTTATTTCTGCAGTCGAGGGCACGTCAGTCATGGTCGGAGATGACGTGATGTTTGCCAGCGAAAACGAGCTTCGGGCCGATGATGGTCACGCCATATTCGATGTGCACTCCGAGAAGCGAGTAAATCACTCGGAGGACATCATCGTCGGAAGCCACGTGTGGCTGGCGAAGCGGGCCGTACTGTTGGGAGGCGCCAAAATAGGCAACGGGAGCGTCATTGGTTTTGGGTCCATAGTCTCTGGTGTAATTCCCAATAATTGTGTTGCCGCCGGCATCCCGGCACGAGTCATTCGGCGAGACGTTGCCTGGGAAAGGCCACACTTGTCCCTCAGTCGCCCCTATTACAAACCTGATGCAAGTTCCATTACGAAGTCCGCGTACTGGGCGACTACAGCTGTCGAGGAACCCGAAACGCGTTATGCCGTAGTTTCTGAACTCGGGGGAGCACCTGCCGTCATAGCGTTCGAGACAGAAACTGAGGCTCGGGCGTGGGCAAATGACAATGTGTCCGATTCGCGGACTTTTCCTTTACTGAAAAGGGCTGAGGCGGATAAGTTGCTTACAGCAGAAAAGGCGCCCAAAGTTTAGTCGGATAACCCCGTAATTCCGCCATAGTTTCCGGTAATGGTATTTCGCCTATATTGGGACAAATCGTCTCCCACTTTAGACGCCGTAATCTCGGTTGTCTCGAGGCTGCACCTCAATATATGACAACGCATCACAGGATCCATCTAGACTATGCTTTGTTCGCCGTTTTTGCCAAGCGATAGTGGCTCGCGAAAATCTGGGAGTACATGCCGATGGTTTCCAACTCGCTTGGGGGCGAAATTTCAATAAACTCTGAAAAGCCGTCTATGTCGGCTGCGTACTTTAGCCACGCGTTTCGATACATGTATAGACACGTCTTGTCGGATTTTGTGTATCCTTCGAGATAACGAAAATCGACAGCACGCCAAGGCTTATTTTGCGTGATGTAGTGGATATTTCTAATAATCGGCTGCTTGTCAGGCGACAGTTGGGGAAGAACAGTTATTCGGGTGTTATAGGTTTCATCTAACCGAGCTACCGGGCTGGGGTCGAGGTACGCGGTGATTGACAAGGCCACCTGCTCGGCCATGTTGACGGCAGTTTCTTGCGATTGGAGCAGGGCATAAATAGTCTTGAACTTGTTGTATGTGTCCTGTTCTACGTATCTGTTGAGATTAATCGCAACGAAACCCGCGTTGAAATAGGCGACTCTTTCTGCGGTAAAGTCCGGAATATCTAGAGCATCCAGGTGGCTTTTCGTGAGACCTTGTTTAGTGAGATCGAGGTCCCAAGCCAAGCCGGTGAAGGTGCTTGCCGGATTGGTTAGTTTCGGAAGTTCGTATTCAGCTAGACACAAAATGTCGTAATCGACTTTTAGTGCATATTCATAGCCCTGCGCTGCGAAGTATAGAGGAGCAATCCAGTTGTAAAATATCTCCTCAGGCCAGCGATTTTCGTGCATAGCTGAAAGGCCAGAGACCGAACCGTGTGTGTCAAATTCGTCCACATCGAGGAATGTTATGTCATGAGCTGCCAGTATTTGCTTCATGCGGTCAGTCAAGTGCTCTGAAGAAAATGACATGTAGTAATCAAACGGGTGCTTATTGTTGTTCTTTTGAATACTGTCAAGTGCAACCAGTGCCGGGAAGAATATATTGTGATCGCCTGCTACAAAAACGGCTATCCGGCCGGTTTTCTTTGCACGGACGAGAGTGGACAAATCAAATAATGGCATTTTGCTCCATCTGTTCGGGTCATGAAAGTCTAACGCCTGATGTTCAATGGAGGAACATAAATTGGTAGCACCATTGCCAAGGTTATGAGACTATGACATCTTTCAAGAGCTTACCTTGGCTATGCCATGCGCTTGTTGTGAGGATGAAGGAATGTTGTAACAGCTAGTACACTCTGCGCAGCAGCGGATCCATCCCCGTAAGGATTCATGGCCTCGGACATGGAATCGAAGTAGTCCCGGTCATGCAGCAGCCGGTTAACTTCGTGAACAATCCGGTCCTCGTCGGTGCCGATGAGTTTCACGACGCCGGCGTCCACAGCCTCCGGCCGCTCCGTGTTTTCGCGCATCACCAGCACGGGAACACCCAGACTGGGTGCCTCTTCCTGGACCCCGCCGGAATCGGTCAGGATGATGTGTGCCAGTGAGAGCAGCCGGGTGAACTCGCCGTATTCCAGCGGCTCGGTGACCAGGATGTTGCCCAGACCGTCCAACTGGGGGAGCACTGCCTCGCGGACCAATGGATTGGCATGGATCGGCAGAACAATGCTCAGGTCGGGCTCGGCGGCAGCAATGCGGGCCAATGCCCGCCCAATACCTTGCATGCCTTCGCCCTGATTTTCCCGCCGATGTGTGGTGACCAGCAAAACCCTGCGGCCGGACTCCGCAAGGTTTTCCAACTCGGGGTCCTTAAAGGGAACATTCTTTTCCACCGTTGCCAGCAGAGCATCGATGACGGTGTTTCCGGTAACCACGATGTCCGCCGGGTTGATGTTCTCCGCCAGCAGGTTCTGCCGGCTTCCCTCCGTGGGCGCCAGATGGAGGGAGGCGATCTGCGACGTGATTTTCCGGTTACCTTCCTCAGGGAAGGGAGAAAAGGGATTCCCGCTGCGCAGGCCGGCCTCCACATGGACCACCGGAATGCCGTGGTAGAACGCTGCCATGGCTGCGGCGGTGGAGGTGGTCGTGTCGCCCTGGACAATGACTGCATCCGGGCGGTTGACGGTAAAGAGTTTGTCCAGCCCGTCGATGGTCCGGGCAAGAATGCCGTTGAGGGACTGGCCGGTCTCAAAGATGTTCAGGTCGTGGTCCGGTTCAATCCCAAACAGGTTGTTCACCTGGTCCAGCATTGAGCGGTGCTGGCCGGTCACTGTGACAAAGCAATCCAGCACGTCAGACTTCTTCAGCGCGGCCACAATCGGCGCCATCTTGATGGCTTCCGGCCTAGTGCCATAAATTGGCATGACAACTGGCATAAATTCCCCGCTTAGCTTGACAACAGCCCGATAACTCGGCTCAGTCTAACCGAAACGCGGTTTAAGAAAATAAGAAGTCGGATCCGTGGCAAATGGAGTACTTCGCGCCTCAGCTCCCCGCGATTACCCGAAAAGGACCAGCAGGATTATCAGCGTGGGAACGGAAAGGCACACCAGGGTTGTCAGCACCAGGGCAACCAGACGCTTCTTCCGGTACGCCCGGTCCTTCTCGGATTGGGGGGCGCGGCTGCCCGCAGCCGGGCGGGGCAGAGGATCGGTGCGCTTGCCCCGCTCTGTATCTGTCGGCGGTCCAAGGGGGGCGTCCCTCATATGTCTTGCCGCGGCAACGTCCGCGTACCGCTTGTTGGCCATCCCTCAACTTTCCCACATTTATGCAAATCGTTATCGGCGGTGCCAAGGCGGCTGCGGTAGAGTTCCTACTGACAAAACCGGCACGCTGGCAATGACGCCTGCGGTCCGGATCAGCGGCGCCAGCACGGAAACGGAATCACTTTGCAGACCAAAATCACCGCGAACGCACAAGCGCTGAAGCGATGGTTGAGCAACGCCGAAGTGTCTCTGGGCAATCACAGTGACCGGCTGAACGCGATCAACATCTTCCCGGTGGCCGACGGCGACACAGGTACCAACCTGTATCTCACGCTTCGCGCCGCCTCCCGCGCCATCGCCGACGTCGACACTGCCGATATCGGTGAACTGCTGGCCATCGCCGGACGCGCGGCCATGGAGGACGCCAAGGGCAACTCGGGCACTCTGCTCTCTGTGTTCCTGACCGCCATGGCTGAACCGCTGCAGGGCAGTACCCGGCTTTCTGCGCCGCTGCTGGCCACGGCTCTTCACCGGGCGCAGCTGCGCTCCTGGTCGGTCCTGAGCGATCCGGTTCCCGGCACGATGCTCTCGGTCCTGGAAGAAGCGGCCCGCGCCGCTATGGATGAGGAAGCCGCCCAATCCGGTGATGACAGCAACGTGGGCCTGGCCGCCACCCTGCGCGCCGTCATGAATGCCGCCCTCGCCGCCGTCGTCAACACCGAACTCCAGCTGGACGCCCTGACCCAGGCCCGCGTGGTGGATGCCGGGGGAGTCGGGTTCCTGCTGGTGCTGGACGCCCTGCGGGCGTCAGCTCTCGGCGAGGAGTTGCAGGAAGAGCTCCTGGACGGCCTGCACGGCTACGATGTGCAGGCCCCGCACATCCATAGCACCATGCCCCGGATGGAGGGGGTGGAAGTCATGTGCACCATCATGCTGAGCCCGCTGGACGCCGCGACGCTCCGCCTGCAGCTGGATGAGGTGGGGGATTCAGTGATCATGAGTGCCGTAAATGCGGTGGGGGAAGGGTACCGCTGGCGGGTGCACGTTCACACGCCCGACGCCGGCACCGCCATTGACCTGCTGCGCACCGTGGGCGAGCCCATGAACCTGACCGTCACGGAACTCTCAGCCGACGGCCACGAAACCAACGAAATCATCAGCGAAATCCACGAGGCCCATGAAGTCTAACGTTCCCCCGGAACTGGACTTCCCGCTCGAACGGCGCATAGGCAAGCCCTCCGCCACCAAGCTAGACAAACACCTGGGCCTGAAAACCGTCGGAGATCTGCTGCACCACTTTCCGCGGCGCTACCTGGAACGCGGAGAGCTGACGCCCATCGCGGAAATCCCCTTCGATGAGGACGTCACCCTCATTGCCAGGGTGCAGAGCGCCAACGCCCGGCGCATGCAGACCCGCAAGGGAACCCTCCTTGAAGTGGTGGTCACCGATGACGCCTCCGGAGCCCTGGGCCAGCTGCACCTGACCTTTTTCAACGGCTGGAACGCGCAGAAGGAACTCACCGTGGGTACCCGCGCCATGTTCTCCGGCAAGGTGGGCGTCTACAAGCAGCAGCTCACGCTGACCAACCCCAACTACGTGGTGCTTGATGACGAGGCCGACGACGAGGAAATGGCCAAGCGCCCCATCCCCGTCTATCCCGCCACCGCCAAGCTCAACAGCTGGGACATCAAAAAGGCGGTGGACCTGCTGCTGGACACCATGCAGGCCGAACAGCTGCAGGATCCCATTCCTGAGCCCATCCGGAAGACGGAGCATCTGCTGGGTCTGGCCGAGGCCTACGAGAAGATTCACCGGCCCGCAGAGATTGGCGAGGCGTACAAAGCCCGCCACCGGTTCCGCTACCAGGAGGCCCTGGTGCTGCAGACGGCGCTGGCCCGCCGCCGCAGCTTCGCAGCCCAGGAAGACGCCACCGCGCGTCCGCCAAAGCCCGGCCGGCTCCTGGACAAGTTCGACGCCGCCCTGCCGTTCACGCTCACCGACGGCCAGTTCACCGTGGGGCGTGAACTCGCCGAGGACCTGGCCCGCCCGCATCCGATGAACCGGCTGCTGCAGGGCGAGGTGGGTTCCGGCAAAACCCTGGTGGCCCTGCGCGCCATGCTCCAGGTGATCGACGCCGGGGGCCAGGCCGCACTGCTGGCCCCCACCGAGGTTCTAGCGGCACAGCACTTTGAATCGATCACCAGGACTCTGGGCCCACTGGGGCAGGGCGGACGGCTGGGAAGCGACGACGACGCCACCCGGGTCACGCTGCTGACCGGATCCATGGACACCGGCGGACGCCGGGCCGCCCTGCTGGATGCCGCGAGCGGCGCCGCCGGCATTGTGATCGGCACCCATGCCCTGCTCTCCGGACACGTGCAGTTCGCGGACCTGGGACTCGTCGTCGTGGACGAACAGCACCGGTTCGGCGTCGAACAGCGGGACGTGCTGCGCACCAAGGGCCGCAGCACGCCGCACCTGCTGGTCATGACCGCCACCCCCATTCCGCGGACCGTGGCCATGACCGTGTTCGGCGATCTGGAAGTCTCTACCCTGACCGAGCTGCCGGCCGGCCGCGCGCCTATCTCCACCTTCATGGCACCGCTGGCGGAAAAGCCGGCCTGGGGCCGGCGCATCTGGGAGCGCGCCCGCGAGGAGATCGACGCCGGGCGGCAGGTGTACGTGGTGTGTCCCAAGATCGGGGACAAGGAAGAAGAGCCGGGAACCGACCTGACCCTGCTGGACTACGGCCCGCCCCCGGCAGGAAAAGCGAACAAACCGGATCTGGCTTCCGTCGCCGAGATGTATCAGCAGCTCTCGGAGGCGCCGGCGCTCGCAGGAGTGCGGATCGGAGTGCTGCACGGCCGGCTGGATCCCGTGGACAAGACCGAGACCATGGCGGCGTTCACCCGCGGCGACATCGACCTGCTGATCTCCACCACGGTCATCGAAGTGGGCGTGGACGTACACAACGCCTCCCTCATGGTGATCATGGACGCCGACCGTTTCGGTATTTCCCAGCTTCACCAGCTGCGCGGCCGGGTGGGCCGCGGCGGCCTGCCCGGCACCTGCCTGCTGGTCACGAGGCTGGAACCCGGGCATCCCAGCCGGGAACGGCTGGAGGCAGTGGCATCCACCACCGACGGGTTTGAGCTCTCCCGGCGGGACCTGGAGTTGCGCCGCGAGGGGGACATCCTGGGCGCCTCGCAGTCCGGGGGACGTTCCACGCTGAAGCTGCTGCGCGCCATTCAGGATGAACCGCTGATTGAAAAGGCCCGAGCCTCCGCCACGGCCCTGGTGGCGGAGGATCCGGACCTGACTGAGCACCCGGCGCTGAACGAGGCGATTGAGGACTATCTGAACCCGGAGAAGGAAGCCTTCCTGGACCGCGGCTAAGCCGTCCGTTACCCCCGGCAGGGCAACTGCCAGTGTCCCGGTTCCGATTCAAAGCCCGATAAAGTGAACCCATGAGCCGCATCATTGCCGGAACCGCCGGCGGAACCTCCCTGACCAGCGTTCCCGGAACAGGAACCCGCCCCACCACGGACCGGGTGAAGGAAGCCCTGTTCTCCCGGCTGGAGTCCTATGACGTCCTCTCCGGCGCCCGCGTGCTGGACCTCTTTGCCGGATCCGGAGCCCTGGGCGTGGAGAGCGCCAGCCGAGGCGCCGTCTCCGTGGACCTGGTGGAGCTCGCGGACAAGGCCGCCGGCACCTGCAAGCAGAACGCCAAACTCATCAACGACGCCGCCGGCCGGTCCGTCGTCAACGTGCACCGAGCCAAGGCCGACACCTACCTGCTGCGCGTTCCGGCGGACGTCACCTGGGACGTAGTGTTCCTGGATCCGCCCTATGACCTGGACGAAGAGGACCTGAACTCCGTGCTGCGGGCCCTGCCCCGGCACCTGGCCGAGGGGGCCGTCGTCGTCCTGGAACGCTCCACGCGCTCACCGGAGCCGGTGTGGCCCGCCGGAATGGAGCGCTTCAGTGAACGCAAGTACGGGGAGACCACGCTGTGGTTCGCGGAGCCGGCGCAGGCAGATGGTGCGGAGGCCGACGACCATGATGCCGGGGATGCACAGGCTGAGGGCGCTTCCTAGGAACCCGACGCGAAGACGTCCAGCCGTTCACCGGTGAGGACGTCGGCCGGATGCGGTCCCGCGGCGAGCAGATGCGCGGTCCAGTCCTCAGGCCAGGGGAAGGCCGTGGCGGCCAGGACAATGTTGCCCGGATAACGCCCGCTGAACATGGACTTCTCTGCCAGCGCAGCGAGTCCCGCGCCGGGAATCCCGGACATCCCCTCCTGCAGGGCGCGGACCTGACGGCGGCAAAAAGCCAGCCCCGGATCGTCGCCCACATTCACCAGCAGCACCCCCGCGGGGGAGAGCAGGGCTGCGGCTTCGGCGTAAAACTCGGGTGTGGTCAGGTGCTCCGGTGCGTCCGCCCCGGCAAAGACGTCCAGCACGATGGCGTCAAAGGACCCCGGCTCCCAGCGGGACAGGGCGTCCCGGGCATCTCCAATGACCGTCTCCAGCACGGTCCCCTCCGGCAACGGCAGATGCGCCAGCACAAAGTCCAGCAGTTCCCGCTCCAGCTCCACGGCCACCTGCTCGGAGCCGGGACGCGTGGCCTGGAGGTAGCGGGTGAGGGTCAGCGCGCCGGCACCCAAGTGCAGGGTCCGCAGCGGTTGCCCGGCGGGGGCGGCGAGGTCCAGCACGTTCCCGATCCGGCGCAGGTACTCGTAGAAGATCTCCTCGGGATGGGCGAGGTTCACGTGCGACTGTTCGGCGCCGCCGATGCTCAGCACCCAGGCGCCGGGGGTGAAGCCGTCTTCAGTAATGGTGGCGTGGGCGCCGATGCCGCGCAGCAGCCGGGACGGGATCTTGTCCGAAGCAGCCATCAGAGCACCTGCCCCAGCTTCGAGATACGCTCGGCGGCTTCCTGCAGCACCTCGGTTTTCTTGCAGAACGCGAACCGCAGCAGTGAGCGGGTCCGGCGGGCGCCGTCGTCGTGGCAGAAGACCGCCACCGGAATGGCGCCCACCCCCACCAGTTCCGGGAGCCGGCGGGCCAGCGCGGTGGCGTCGGTGATCCCCAGGGGTGCGACGTCGGCATTGACGAAGTAGGTGCCCTGCGGTTCAAAAACGGTCAGACCTGCGGCCCGCAGTCCCTCGCTGAGGACGTCGCGTTTGTTCTGCAGGGTCTTGGCGATGCCGGTGAAGAACTCGTCCTCCATCCCCAGGCCGAGGGCGATGGCGCTCTGGAACGGAGTGCCGGAGCTGTAGCTGAGGAAGGACTTCACCGCGCGGACGGCGGCTACCAGGTCCGCGGGTCCGGACAGCCAGCCGATCTTCCATCCGGTGAAGGAGAAGGTCTTGCCTGCCGAGGAAATCGTGAGCGTGCGCTCAGCCGCCCCGGGAAGGGTCGCCACCGGAACATGCCGGGGACCGAATGTGAGGTGCTCGTACACCTCGTCGGTGACGATCACGGCGTTGTACTTGGCGGCAAGCTCCACGATCCGCTGCAGGGTTTCGGCGGGAAACACGGCGCCGGTGGGGTTGTGCGGATTGTTCACGAGTACCACGCGGGTGCGCTCGGTAAAGGAATCCTCCAGGGTTGCCAGGTCCGGCTGGAAATCCGGAGCTCTCAGCGGTGCGGTGGTGTGCGTGGCGCCGCTGAGTCCGATCACCGCCCCGTAGGAGTCGTAGAACGGCTCGAAGGTCAGGACCTCGTCGCCCGGGCCGGTGAGCGCGAGCAGGGCGGCGGCAATGGCTTCCGTGGCGCCGGTGCTGACAATGATCTGGGTGTCCGGATCCAGGGACAGGCCGTAGAAGCGCTCCTGATGAGCGGCGACGGCGTTGCGCAGCACCGGCAGGCCCTGGCCCGGAGCGTACTGGTTGGCACCGGCGCTGATCGCCTCGCGGGCGGCTTCGCTGATGACCGAAGGTCCGTCCTCATCCGGGAAGCCCTGGCCCAGGTTGATGGCGTTGTGCCTGCCGGACAGGACCGTGATCTCCTCGAAGATGGTCACCCCCAGGGCCCCGTCCGGACCGAGCAGATTGGCGCCGGCGGCGGTGCGCTGCCAGGGCGGGGTGCCGGAAGCCGAAGCGGAGCGGAGAAGACTGGTGCGGTCGAGAGAGCTCATGCCTACCAGTATTACCTGCTTGCACCGGGTAGATTCGACCTATGCGACGCGCTGTATGCCCCGGATCATATGACCCCATCCACAACGGACACGTGGAGGTGATCGCTCGGGCCGCCAGCCTGTTCGATGAAGTCCTCGTAGCGGTGTCCACGAATTACGCCAAGAAATACCGGTTTTCCGGGCCGGAACGGCTGGCTATGGCCCGTGAAACCCTCGGCGGCCTGCGCGGCGTGTCGGTGGTGCCTATGGGGGAGGGCCTGCTGGCGGACTTCTGCCGTGAACACGGCGTGAACGCCATTGTGAAGGGCCTGAGGTCGGTGCAGGACTATCAGTACGAGCTGCCGATGGCTGTCATGAACCGACACCTAACCGGCATCGAGACCGTGTTCCTGCCGGCCGAAAGCCGCTACACGCATCTCTCGTCGACCCTGATCAAGGAAGTTTCCTCCCTGGGCGGTGACGTTTCGGAACTGGTGCCCCGCGCCGCGTATCGCCGGCTGTACCAGGAACAGGGCGCTTAGCGGCATGCCGCCGAGGGTCCGCCCGCTCCTCCCGCCCGGGCAGACACCGGAACCCGTGGTCTTCGAGCTGGAATTCCCGGAACTGGCTGGTTCCGGGACGGCGGGCGTCCGGCTTGCGCTGGAGCTCATTGAACTGAACGACGGCGCCGCCGGTCCGCGCACAGCCGTTTCCGTCCGTGCCGTTTCCGTCCGTGCCGTTTCCAGGGCCGGCGGGGGAACGGAAAGCATGTCACCGGATGCCGTCCCCGGCGCGGCGCTGCTCCGTAATGCCCTGCTGGGCGAAGCCGACCTCATCCTTGACGAGGAGTCTCCGGCGGGACCCGGCACCGAGCGCCACCTGATGGCCTACCTGCCGCCGGATGCCACGCCCGAACAGCAGTGGGTGGCACTGGAAGATGTCCGGCGGCGGCTCCCGGCCATGCTGGCACCGTCGGCGGCCGTGGCTTCCGGGGTCCGGCAGGTCCCGGAAGGCTGCGTCAATCTGTTGTGGTGGGATGAGCGCGCGAACTTTGGCGACGCCGTCGGCCCCTGGCTGGTCCGGCAGATCAGCGGCCTGAAACCGGTCAACGGATGGCGGCGGCAGCTGGACGTTCCGCCGCTGCTCACCGTGGGCTCCACGGCGGGCTGGCTGGAACAGGACGGCACCCGGGTGTGGGGCACGGGCCTGATGCGGACGCCGGAGCCCGCGGTAATTGAACGCCTGGCCGGACTGCACGGGGTTCGGGTCCATGCCGTGCGCGGCGCACTCACCGGCGCCGAGCTGCGTTCGCAGCTGGGCTGGACAGTCCCTGAGGTTTACGGCGATCCTGCGCTGCTGCTGCCGCGTTTCATGCCGGTGCCGGACGGGCAGCCGTCCCAAGGGAGGGTGGCGTTGGTGCCGCATCTGGACCACCGCGGATTGCTTCCGGATTCCGGGGACGCAGGCGTCCATGTTGTGGATGCCCGGCAGGGGATGGAACAGGTGGTTCGGGAGATCGCCGGATCCCGGGCCTGCATCTCCAGCTCGCTGCACGGGATCATTGTGGCGCAGGCCTACGGGGTGCCGTGGGTCTGGGTGCGAATCAGCGACGCCGTGATTGCGGGGGACACCTTCAAATTCCGGGACTTCTTCACCACCCTGGAGGAATCCGCCGTCACCCGCGTGGACGTTACCGCCGCCCAGGCCCGCGCGCTGGATCCGGTGCGTCTCGCCCGCCACGCGTCTCTGCCGCGGCTGCGTATTTCGCTGGACGCACTGCAGGACGCTTTTCCGTTGCCGCGGCAGGCTTAGATCGCGCTGGCGCAGGCCGGCCGCAGCAGCGCGGCCGCCAGCCCGCCGGTTTCCTCCACAAACCTGTCCAGCCACTGCTTGGCCGACAGATCCGGTTCCGACGCCACCATGGTGACCTTCGCCGTCGTGCATTGGCTGATGTTGGTTTCCGCCCGCAGCAGGTGATAGCGCGAGGTGACCACAATGAGCTCATCCCAGCCGTTGTCCGCGGCCAGGCGGGCGACGGCGCGGGCCTCGCCGCGCGTGGTCATGGGCTCGGGGAAGAAACAGGTCACGGCGGCGCTGGCGGGGTCCTCGGTGACCGTGTCGCCCGCCATGTAGTCGCAGTACTGATCCGTCATCACGTTTCCCGGGGTCTCCGTGCTGGAGAGGACCAGTTCCGGGGCTGCGCCATCGCGGATCAGCTCCCGCCCCACCGGAAAGCGCTCGGAGGCTGCGCCGGCAAGGACCACCACGGCGTCCGCCCTTACCGGGCCGTCTGCGGAAGCGGCCTGCGGATAGAAGAAGAGGTTGGCGGCGGCGAAAAGCCAGATCAGCAGGACCGAAACCACGCCGCCCACCGCCGCATCCACGCTCCGGGGAACTCCGCGCTGCAGCCGGAGCACCAGACGGTGCGGCAGGGCGCGGAGGGAGGACGGCATTCCGTCAGCCTATGCGAGCAGGACGCCTCCCGGTAAACCGACTGCCGCTTGGCCTGTAAACTGGAATGAGCAGCCCGTGCCCGGCCCGATTTGGTGCCTGGTGCGGCGCAGTTTGAGAGAATCGGCCGTATCAGGCTAAGATGATATGTCGGTCTATGTTCTACAGGAGTTCTCATTAGCGTTCAGTCGCGGATTAATCCGGGTTCGTCGCCCTTGACCATTAGTGTCAAGGATCTCGGGCGCAGCCCGGGAGTCATGCGGACTATGCATGAACATGTTCCGGCACCGAAGGACTTCGGTGTTGCGCTTATCGGCGTGCCGGAAGGAGCAGATCTCGATCTGGACCTGAGGTTCGAAGCCGTGCACGAGGGGATTTTAGTATCCGGAACCGTCATCGCTCCCGTTCAGGGAGAATGCGGACGGTGCCTGAAGCCCATCGCGTACGACGAAGAAGTCGATGTGCAGGAACTCTTCTACTACGAGGACGCTGAGTCTTTCGGAACAGAAGAGGAAGAAGAGCAACACCGGATCGAGCGAGATGTCATCGATCTTGAGCCGGTTTTGCGGGACGCAGTGGTTACCACCCTGCCGTTCCAGCCGGTGTGCCGGGAGGACTGCGAAGGCCTTTGCTCCGAATGCGGAGCGCGCCTTGAGGAGGATCCGGGTCACCACCACCAAACAGTGGATCCTCGCTGGGCAGCCCTCTCCGGGCTGGCTGGCAGCGCCGCAGACAATTCTGCGGCAACAAGTACAGAGTCAGACGAGAGAGAAGAGAGTTAGTCGTGGCTGTTCCCAAGCGGAAAATGTCCCGCTCGAATACGCGTGCACGCCGGTCCCAGTGGAAGGCAACTGCCCCCAACCTGGTGAAGACCGTTGAGAACGGCCGCGTTACCTACAGCCTGCCTCACCAGGCCAAGGTCGTGACCGACTCAGCTGGTACCGCGCTGTTCCTTGAATACAAGGGCCGCAAGGTAGCGGACGTCTAAAACAGTGTTCCTTTCCCGGTGCGGTTCTCCGGACCGGGAGTTGAATACTGCTTTTCGGGTCAGAACCAAAAAGTGAAGAATACTGAAGAGCTTCTGAAGCGTCTCGGTGTCGATATCGACGCCGGGACGCTTCGTCTTGCCCTCACGCACCGCTCCTACGCTTACGAGCAGGGCGGCATCCCCACGAACGAACGCCTCGAGTTCCTGGGTGACTCCATCCTGGGCTTCTCCGTCACCGACGCGCTGTACCGGGACAACCCGGACCTGTCCGAGGGTGACCTGGCCAAGCGCCGGGCCGCCGTCGTCAGCACACGCGCGCTGGCCGGCGTGGCCCGCGACCTTGAACTGGGACAGTACATCCTGCTGGGCCAGGGTGAGAAGTTGACCAACGGCAAGGACAAGTCCTCCATTCTGGCGGACACCACCGAAGCCCTGATCGGCGCCGTCTACCTTTGCCACGGGATGGAAACCGCCCGGGCCATGGTGATGCGCCTGATCGGTCCGCTGCTGCGCAACGCCGACGCCCTGGGCGCCGGCACCGACTGGAAGACCAGCATCCAGGAGATCGCCGCCAGCCGAAAGCTCGGCGATATCCACTACGAGGTCACCGGCTCCGGCCCCGACCATTCCCGCAGCTTTGTTGCCGTGCTCAACATCGGCGACAAGCCGTACGGTTCCGGCGTGGGACACTCCAAGAAGGAAGCGGAGCAGGAAGCTGCCGCCGCCACCTGGAAGATTATTTGCCCCTCAGGCAGCACGGCCGCCGGAGCCTAGCTCCGTGCCCGAACTGCCCGAAGTGGAAGTGGTCCGCCGCGGACTGGCCTCATGGGTCCGCGGCCGGACCATCACCGGCGTCGACATCCTCGATCCCCGCTCCGTGCGGCGCCACGCCGCCGGTCCCGAGGACCTTGTCGGCAACCTTGAGGGTGCGGTGGTCACCGACGTCGTGCGCCGCGGCAAATTCCTGTGGATGCCGCTGGTGGAAGCTTCCGTTGTCGACGCTGTTCAGGACGCGGACGACGACGGCGTTCCCCGCCTGGCGCTGATGGCGCACCTGGGCATGAGCGGACAGTTGCTGATGGAAGATCCGCACCTGCCCGACGAGAAACACCTCAAAGTCCGGTTTACGCTCAGCCCCGCGGTGACTGCCGACGGGACCCCCATGCCTTCCGAGCTGCGCTTCGTGGACCAGCGGATCTTCGGGGGAGTCTTCCTCACCGACCTGCTGCCGACTCCCGACGGAGCTCCCGGCGGTTTGTCCGAGACTGAGCTGCCGCTGATTCCGGAGGAAGCTGCCCATATTGCCCGTGATCCGCTGGACCCGGCGTTCTCCTTTGACGAGTTTTACGCCCGGCTGCGCAGGCGTCGGACCGGCATCAAGCGTGCCTTACTGGACCAGGGCCTGATCTCCGGCGTCGGCAACATCTACGCGGATGAGGCCCTCTGGTCTGCGAAGCTGCACTTTGCCCGGCCGACCGACACCATGCGCCGTGCCGACGCGCTGCGCCTGGTCGAGTCCGCCCGCGATGTCATGACCCGGGCGCTGGCCGCCGGCGGCACCAGCTTCGACTCCCTGTACGTCAACGTCAACGGGGCATCCGGTTACTTCTCCCGGTCCCTGAACGCCTATGGCCGCGAGGGTGAACCGTGTCCCCGGTGTGCCGCCGCCGGGCTCTCCACGCTGATCCGCCGCGATTCCTTCATGAACCGTTCCTCGTACAGCTGTCCGGTTTGCCAGCCGAGGCCCCGCAACGGCCGCTGGTAGGAGCTTTTTACGGCCTGGCGGCTCGCCACTGTCCGTAGTACAGATAACGGGCTTATCAGGCGGACTTAGGCCCGTTATCTGTACAACGGACGCCACCTGCACCCGGTTTCGATCCTTCGTGCAGATCACGGGGCTTTGAAAAATCCTTCGTGCAGATCAGGGGATCAAGATGGCGAAAATCGCCTGAATGAGCCCGTTAGCTGCACGAAGGATTTCGGGACACCGGGAATGAGCCCGTTAGCTGCACGATGAATTTCCGAGAAGCCGCAATAAGCCCGCTAGCTGCACGAAGGATTCCCCGCCAAGTGCAAGCCACCACTCACCGGCCCGGATCAACCGAAGCTAGGCGCCGCGAAGCTCCGCGAGAACGCCGTCGGTGAACGGCGGCCAGACTTCGGCCGCCCAGGGACCGAAGTCCCGGTCCGTGAGGGCGATGGCGGCAGCACCGGCGTCGGGGTCCACCCACAGGAATGTGCCGGACTGGCCGAAGTGCCCGAACGTCCGGGGAGAGCTGTTCGCACCGGTCCAGTGCGGAGACTTGGAATCGCGGATCTCGAAGCCCAGCCCCCAGTCGTTCTCCTTCTGCCGGCCGAAACCGGGAAGGACCCCGGCCAGGCCTGGGAACACCACGGTGGTTGCCTCGGCCAGACGGCCGGGAGCCGTGAGCGCCGGGTTCTGCAGTTCGGCGGCGAAACGGGAAAGGTCGGCCACGGTGGAGACCGCGCCGGCAGCAGGGGAACCCTCCAACGTAGTGGAGGTCATGCCCAGGGGAGCCAGCACACCCTCGCGGAGGTAGTCGGCCATGGAAATGCCCGTGGCTTCCTCCAGGGTTTCGCCCAGCACCTCGAAGCCTGCGTTCGAATACAGCCGCCGGGTGCCCGGTGCGTAGCGGACGGTGCGGTCGGCGAAGTCATACCCGGCCGAGTGCGCCAGCAGGTGCCGCACGGTGGAGCCCTCCGGCCCGGCAGGCTGGTCCAGTTCCAGCGCCCCTTCGTCAAGGGCCACCAGCATGCTGTACGCCGTCAGGAGCTTGGTGACCGAGGCCAGCGGAAAGCGCCGTTCGACGTCGCCATGCGTGCCGGCCACGCTGCCGTCAGCCAGAATGACGGCAGCGGCGGCATGCTCGACCGGCCAGTTCTCAATAACCTTGACGCTGTCCATGGGGTTCCTCTGCAGTGAAGCGGTCGTGACGTAACGGTTGGCTGACGCAGCCGGCGCAGTTAGGCCGAGGCGCCGCCGTAGTGGGCAGCGAGCCGGCGCATGCCGTCCTCCACCGTAACCTCCGGCGTCCAGTCCAGCACTTCGCGGGTGCGGCGCTGGTCAAACCAGTGCGACGTGGAGAGCTGCTCGGCGAGGAAACGCGTCATGGGCGGCTCGTCGTGCACCAGTCCGCGGGTTCCGGCGGCCAGCCAGGCGCGTTCGATCACGGATCCGGCGCCGCGGGCCAGCCAGCCCGGAACACTCCACGCCGGCGGGGTGACGCCGGCGGCGGTGCAGATCCCCGCCAGCAGTTCCCCCACCGGGCGGGGCTCGCCGTTGGTCACCACCAGCGCCTGCCCGTGCGCGTGGTCCATGCGTTCGAGTCCGCGGACAATGGCGGCCGCGGCGTTGGCAATGTACGTGGTGTCGATCAGCGCGGTGCCGCCGTTGAGCAGCGGCAGCCGGCCGGACCGCGCGCGGTCGATGACCCGCTCCACCAGCTGCGTGTCACCCGGCCCCCAGACAATGTGCGGGCGGATGGCTCCCACGCGGAACGACGGCGAATCCTCCGCCAGCGCCAGCAGCTCAGCCGCGGCCTTGGACCGGGCATAGAAGCCGCGTGCCCGCTCGGGGTCGGCCGTACCTGCACCGGCGCCGGCAATGGGCTCACCGAAATGCGCCACCGACGGAGAGGAGACAAACACGAAGTCCCGGACCCCGGCACCCTTCGCCGCATCGATCAGCGTGCGCGTTCCGGTGATGTTGGTGTCCACGAAGTCCTGCCACTCGCCGGTGAAGGAAACCTTCGCCGCCAGATGCACGACGGCGTCCATCCCCGCCACAGCGCGCGCTGCGGCCGCCGGGTCGGCGACGGAGCCGGCGACGGACTCCATACCAACAGTCCCGGTCCCGGACATCGGTGTGCGCTGCAGGGTCCGGACCGTATGGCCCTTCTCCGCCAGCAGCCGGGCCACGGCGCCGCCGAGCAGGCCGCTGGCACCGGTCACCAGGACCCGCCGCGGTGCAGCAGGAGTGGGAACAGAACTCATTTGCGTCCGCCCGTGCCCGGCACCTTGGCGCTTCCGCCGGCCAGGATCGTCTCCGCCCAGCCCGCCAGGGCCGTGCGGTCAATCTTGGAATTATGCCGGATGTCGGTGGGCATGGCCGGCAGCACCAGGACCGCCGCCAGCTCCAGTCCGGCGCCGGCGGCGACAGCGGTCCGCACCGCGGCGGCCAGATCCTGCGGGGCAGTACCGGGACGGCGGACGGGGTCGGTCAGTTCCAGCACGGCCACCGGTACCTGTGCTCCGGCCGGTCCCACGCCGACGACGGCGGCACGGCCCACAGCAGCCACGGACTCCGCGGCCTGTTCGGCGGCGACAGGGGTGACCACGCCGCCGGGCGTGGTCAGGATGTGGCCGAGGCGGCCTTCCACCCAGAGCCGGCCCTGCTCGTCCAGATGCCCGACGTCGCCGGTGCGGTGCCAGCCCGGCAGCGACGAACTCTTGGACTCAGTGATCCACAGGCGGTCGTAGCGGTCCTTGACGTGCGGGGCGGAGACCAGGATTTCGCCGGTGAGGTTCGGCTCCACCAGCGGTGTGTCGCCAACGGTTCCCTCGGGTGACAGGGCGGCGATGGCCACCTGCGCTTCGGACACCGGGGTGCCCACGCAGACACCGTTGCCGGCACCGGCGGCCCGGATTTCGTCCAGGCTGATGTCGGTCACCGGCAGTGCTTCGGTCATTCCGTACGGGGTGTGCAGCTCGGCGTTGGGCGTCAGGGCGGAGACCCGTGCCAGCAGCGGTTCGGGAATGGGAGCTCCGGCGGAGAGCAGCAGTTCCACCTGCTGCAGTGCCTTGCGCTGGTCCTCGGTCAGGTCAGCCGAGGTGGCCAGTACATTTCCCAGAGCCGCCGGAGACGCGAACACGGTGGTCGCGTTGACGGCGGCAGCGGCGTCGGCCAATGCAGCAGCGGTGAGGGTGCGCGGCGAGGTGACGTCCATGTCCGGGGTGACGGACGTGGCGCCCAGCGCCGGACCCAGCAGGGCAAACGGCGCAAACCCGGCCACCAGCGAGGTGCCGGCCCGCAGGTTATAGGTGTTCTTCAGGGCATCGCGCATGGCGGTGAGCTGGCGGTGCGTGTACACCACGCCCTTGGCCGGGCCCGTGGAGCCGGAGGTGAACAGCACGGCGGCATCGGCGTCGGGATCGGTGCGCAGCCACGGCTCGTCGGGGTCCTTGCCAGCCGATGCGTCCTTGCCGGCGGCGATCAGTTCGGGCACGGAGTGCTTGACGCCCAGCAGCCGGGCCTTGGCGGGGGACAGCGTTTCGGCGCTGATCCGGATGCCCGGCCAGCCGAAAAGACGCGCACCGGTCAGGGCACGTTCGATGCCGACGATGTATGCCGGTCCGGCGCCCTTGATAGCGCGGCCCATGCCCTTGGTGCCCAGTCCGGCGTCGGCGACCACGATGACGGCGCCCAGCCGCAGGCAGGCATAAATCAGCGAGGTCAGTTCAATGCCCGGCGGCACGAGCAGGTTGACGCGGTCCCCGGCGCGGACGCCGGCGGCGGACAGCCCGGCGGCCAGCTGGTTGACCCGGGCCGCGAGCTCCGCCCAGGACAGGGTGGCCGGCGGAGTGCCGGCCGGTGCGCCCAGCGGGGCCATGTCGACGACGGCGGGGGAGGAGTCGCCGTCGCGCTCGTCCAGTTCGGCCAGCATGGGCCGGAAGACGGACAGGCCGGCAACATTGCGGTTGCGGATTTCCCGGTTTTCGGTGCCCGGGCCCTTCTCCAGCCAGCTGAACACGGGGGCGGTGATGTCCACGTCTTCGGGCAGCAGGTGGCTGGCACCTTCGAAGCGGTGCACGTCGGCCTGGGGCAGGCGGTCCATCAGGTCCCGCAGGTAGCGGTCCGAGAAGACCGGGTCCTTGGGGCCCCACAGCAACAGCGCGGGCACGTCGAGGCGCTTGATGCCGTCGGCCACCCGGTTCAGGGTGCGCCAGCTCGGATGCGTGGAGTCGGCCGGGATGTCGGCGACAAAGTTGGCGACACCCTTCCGCCGGGCGGAGCCGCGGTACGGTGCGGCGAAGGCGGCCCGTACGTCCGGAGCCAGCGCCGGCTGGGCCAGGGAGTGCGTGACCCGGATGAACGCGTCAGTGGTTTGGGTGCCCCAGCCGTGGACGGCCGGATGCAGGGCAAGGCGCAGTGCGGGCGGCACATCAAAGCCGGCCGGATGCACCGCGGTGTTGGTCAGGATGATCCCGGCGAGCTGGCTGCGGTGCTTCAGCGCCCAGCCCAGGGAGATGACACCGCCCCAGTCATGGCCCACGGTGATGACTTTGCCAGTCAGGCCCATCGCGTCCGTGAGGTCCCCAAGGTCCGTGATGCGGTCCTCGAGCCGGCGGAAGGCGCCGGTCCGGGCGGAGAAGCCCATGTCAAGCTGGTCGACGGCGATGACCCGCCACGGCTGCTCAGCTTCAGAGCCGGCAGCGAGCAGGCTGCGCCAGAGGTAGGACCAGGTGGGGTTTCCGTGGACGCACAGCAGGGTGCCGGCGGGTTCTACGCCGCGGGCGGCCAGCTCCGGGCCGTTGTCCAGCACATGCCACTTGTGAACGGTTTCGGGACGGTCAACGGCCGCCGTCGAGGGCACCTGGACAAAGGAAGACCAGGATTCCGGGACACCGGGCCAGAGCTGCGCTACCACGCAATCTCCATCATGGTGGTGTTCAGGCCCGAGCCCACGCCCATGCACAGCACCCGGTCGCCCGGGTTCAGCGTCCGGGCTTCCTGGGCCAGGGTCATCGGCAGCGATGCCGGTCCCACGTTGCCCCAGCGCGGGAACGTGATGGGAACCCGTTCCCGGACCAGGTCCACGGCCTTGATGATGGCGTTGGTGTACGAGTTGGAGACCTGGTGGGTGACATAGCGGTCCATGGAACGCCAATCCCAGCCCTTGTCATCATGGGCCTCGTTCCAGGCGTCCACCACGAGTTCCAGACCGCCGTCCAGCAGGCCCTTGGTGTCCGTATACATGCCGTCGACACCGCCTACGCACAGTTCATGGTGCTGGGTGCCGGCCCGGGAAACTCCGCCCACAATGCGGTGCGAGCCCGGATGGTCGTCGGCGCGTCCAATCACAGCGGCAGCGGCGCCGGAGCCCAGAGTGAGCGTGGCGAACTCGCGCAGGTAATCCTGGCGGGTGGAATCGGGGCTGTTCAGCCGCTTGAAGGTGGCTTCCTGGGTGCCCTGCGCGTCCTCGCCGGCAACAATCAGGGCGTACTTGATCTGGCCGGATTCGATCATGTTCGCGGCCATGGTGATGCCGTTGACGAAGCCCAGGCACGCGTTGGCCAAGTCAAAGTTCAGGGCGGAGGACGGCAGCCCGAGCTGGTGGTGGATTTTCACGGCCACGGAGGGCTCAAGGTTCCGCCGCGTGACCGAGGTGTTAATTAGCAGCCCGATTTCAGACGGTTCGACGCCGGCCTCGGCAATCGCCTTGGCGCCCGCTTCGATGGCGGCGTCGTCAAAATTGGTCCCGGGGGACCACCAGCGCCGTTCACTGACACCGGCCACCCGCTCCAGCAGCCGTTTGGAGAGCCTTAGCCGTTTCAACGACGGCGCCAGCCGTTCATCGAATTCGGCTGAGGTCATAACTACCGGTGCTTCAACGCTTGTGACGCTGAGAAGAGCCGTGTTGTTGTGCTGGAAGTTGAAGTTCCCGGTCAAAATGCCTGCCTTGTCTCCTGCTGAAGTGATCGCGCTGGCGGGCTGGAGGCAGCCTGCATCCACGGTTTGATTCACTTATTCCTTAGAGAATCCTACGTTCCCCCTGAGGCCAAAGGGACGTGCAGGCCGTGATTACGCTCTGCGAGTACTGCAGTTAAGTCTCAGGCACCAAGTAGATTTAAGGAATCACCCCTCAGTAGGAAAGATTGGCCCCCGTGCATTTGAAGACGCTGACCATGCGTGGATTTAAGTCCTTCGCATCAGCCACCACCTTCGAGTTTGAACCCGGAGTGACTGCCGTGGTGGGGCCCAACGGCTCCGGAAAATCCAACGTGGTGGACGCGCTGGCGTGGGTTATGGGGGAGCAGGGAGCCAAAACCCTGCGCGGCGGGAAGATGGAAGACGTCATTTTTGCCGGCACCAGCGGCCGTCCGGCACTGGGCCGGGCGCAGGTGTCCCTGACCATCGACAACGCCGACGGCGCCCTGCCGATCGAATACTCGGAAGTCACCATTTCCCGGACCCTGTTCCGCTCCGGCGGCTCCGAATATGCCATCAACGGTGCACCGGCCAGGCTGCTGGATATCCAGGAACTGCTCTCCGATTCCGGCCTGGGACGTGAGATGCATGTCATAGTGGGCCAGGGCCAGCTGGACCGGATCCTGCACGCCGGGGCCGATGAACGCCGCGGGTTCATTGAGGAGGCCGCCGGCATCCTCAAGCACCGCCGCCGGCGGGAAAAAACCGTGCGCAAACTGGACGCCATGCAGGCCAACCTTGCCCGCCTGACTGACCTCACCTCGGAGCTGCGCCGCCAGCTGGGGCCGCTGGGCAAGCAGGCCGCCGTCGCCCGCCGTGCCCGCACCGTGCAGCAGGACGTCCGCGACGCCCGGGCCCGGCTGCTGGCCGATGACCTGGTGACACTGAACAACGCCATGGCCCGCGACGCGGCAGAGGAGGCCGAGCTCCTGGCCCGCCGGGACAAAGCCGCCGCCGCGCTGGCTGCCGCCCGGGCCCGTCAAGCAGAGTTGGAGACCCTCGCCGCGCAGGCCACCCCGCAGGTCAATGCCGCCCGGGACACCTGGTATGCGCTGTCTGCCCAGCGGGAACGGTACCTGTCCCTGATCGCTTTGGCACAGGAACGGCGCCGGCTGCTGGGATCCTCGGACCACCGGGAAGACTCCGGACAGGATCCGGAACGGCTGCAGGCGCAGGCCGAGCGGGTCCGCGCCGAGGCCGGCGCACTGAAGCAGGCAATCGAGGAACGCCGCATCGCCCTGGCGGAGGCCGAACAAGTCCGTGCTGCAGCGGAGCAGGATGCCGCCGCCGAAGAACAGCGCCTGGCTGCCGTGCTCCGGGCGGCAGCGGACCGCCGCGAAGGCCTGGCCCGGATCGCCGGAGCCGTGGGCTCGGCCCGCTCCCGGGTGGATGCCGCCGAAGCGGAGCTGGGCCGGCTGCGTGCTTCCATCAGCGCCGGAGAGGAGCGCCGCCGGCAGGCACAGCAGGAATTCACCGTGCTGGAGAACTCCGCAGCGGGAGCTGAGGAGAGCGAAGAGAGCCTGGACGCCGAGTACGAAGAAGCGCAGGCCGAGCTGGACCAGGCCAACGCCGCACTGGAGGAGCTGCGCCGCACCAAGCAGGAGGCCGACCGGGAACGGGAAACCCTGACCGCCCGCCGCGACGCCCTGCGGGTGGGCCTGGACCGCCGGGACGGTTCCGCCATGCTGCTGGAGGCCGGCGTGGAGGGCGTGCTGGCCCCGCTCGCCGCGCAGCTCACCGTCCGGACCGGATATGAACGCGCCGTTACGGCGGCCCTGGGTTCCGCGGCGTCGGCGGTTGCGGTGGCCGATACTGCCGCTGCGGTCCGCGCCCTGGCCCACCTCAAGGAGGCCGACGGCGGGCAGGTGGATGTGGTGCTGGCGTCCGTTCCGGCGGGGGAGACAGATGCTGCTTCCGGGCGGCCCGCACCGGTTGAGGGAGCGGTCTGGGCCCTGGACGCCGTTGACGCGCCCGAGGAGCTGCGTCCGGCACTCGGGTGGCTGCTGAAGGACACACTGGTTGTGGCGTCCCTGGCCGATGCGGCCGAGCTGCTGGTGGAACATCCCGAACTCACCGCCGTGACGTCCGGCGGGGACGTTCTGTCGGTGTTTTCCGGCCGGGGCGGGTCCGCCTCAGCCCCGGGGCTGCTTGAACTGCAGGCCTCAGTGGAGGAAACCGAGGCGCGGATCCGGGCTGCCGCGGCCCGGTCCGAACAGGCCGGGTTTGCCCTGGCCGGAGCTGTGGCCCGTCGGAACGCCGCCCAGCAGCGCACCGATGAGGCCCTGGCCGGGCTGCATGATTCCGATGCCCGGCTCGCCGCCGTCGCGGAGCGGCTGGGAACGCTGGGTTCGGCGCTGCGCTCCGCCGTGGGTGAATCTGAACGGTTGAAGCAGCTCGTCACCGCGGCCGAGGCCAATCTTGCGGCGGAACAGGAAGCCCTGGCAGCTGCAGCGGCACGCCTGGCTGCAGCAAGGGAGGCGCCGGCTGAGGCGGAACCGTCCACGGAACAGCGCGAGGCCCTGGCGCTCGCCGCAGCGGCTGCCCGGCGGGCGGAAACCGAGGCGCGCCTGGCCCTGCGCTCAGCTGAAGAGCAGTACAAAGCCGTGGCAGGCAGGGCAGCAGGCCTGGAACGCGCGGCGGACAGCGAACGCCGTGCCCGCGCCGCCGCAGAGGTGCGCGCCCGCCGTCGTGCCCTGCAGGCCGCGAAGGCCACCGCGGTGGCGGAAGCCGCGCAGACCGTGCTGGCCTACCTCAACGTGTCGCTGGAAACGGCAGCAGCCGAGCGGGGCTCCGCCGAAGCGGTACGCACCGCCTGGGACGCGGAACTGGCGCAGGTCCGGACGGCAGCAGCCAGCGCCGCCGCTGAGGTAGCCCGGCTGACCGACTCGGTGCACCGCGATGAACTGGCCCGCGCCCAGCAGCAGCTGCGCGTGGAGGCCGTGGAGACCCGTGCCATCGAGGAGCTGGGGATGACACCGGAACATCTCGTGGCGGAGTTCGGGCCGGACCAGCCGGTTCCGGTGCCGGTCGGCCCGGACCCCGGTGCGGCGGAGGCGTCCGGCGACAAATGGGCTGCCCTGCACGCGCCGGTGGACGAGGACGGAAATCCGCTCACCACCGGTGTCCCTTACAACCGGGCGGCACAGGAAAAGCGGCTCAAGCAGGCCGAACGCGACCTGGCCGCCCTGGGCCGGGTCAATCCGCTGGCCCTGGAGGAGTTTGCCGCACTCGAGGAGCGGCACACGTTCCTCAGCACCCAACTGGAGGATCTGAAGGCCACCCGCCGGGATCTGCTGGACATCATCAAGGATGTGGACCGGAAAGTGGAGGAAGTCTTCACCGCGGCCTACCGGGACACGGCCGAACAGTTTGAGCGCGTGTTCGCCACCCTGTTTCCGGGCGGTGAGGGCCGGCTGGTCCTGACGGATCCGAGTGACATGCTGACCACCGGCATCGAGATCCAGGCCCGGCCCGCCGGCAAGAAGATCAAGCGGCTGTCGCTGCTCTCCGGCGGGGAGCGGTCCCTAACCGCGGTGGCCCTGCTCGTGGCGATCTTCAAGGCGCGGCCCTCACCGTTCTACGTCATGGACGAAGTGGAGGCGGCGCTGGATGACACCAATCTGGGCCGGCTCATCACCATCTTCGAGGAGCTGAAGGAATCCAGCCAGCTGATCGTCATCACGCATCAGAAGCGGACGATGGAAGTCGCTGATGCACTCTACGGGGTGACAATGCAGGGCGACGGCGTCTCCACCGTGATCAGTCAGCGGCTGGACAAGGACAAGGACAAGGCCGCCGGCTGACGCTGTCTCTGCCGACACTCGGCCCGGCAGCCTACCGGGCGTAGCGCCGCACGAAGTTGCGCAGGATCAGCGGCGGCACTCCCACATCGGCGTGGCGCACGGAGGCCCGGACGGCGTCGGCTTCCTCCGGCGGGAAGTAGCCGGCATGCCGGTACACGGTGATGCGGGTCAGCAGGCCCGGAACATCCAGCTCGGGATGGAACTGGGTGGCGTAGAGGTTCTCCTTGATTCGGAACATCTGCACCGGGCAGGAGGAGGACCCGGCCAGGTTCACCGCGTTGGGCGGCAGCACGGAGATGGCCTCGCGGTGCCCCACAAAGGCGCTGAAGGAATCCGGAACACCGTCGAGCAGCGGATCCTGCCGCCCGTCGGCCGTGAGCTTGATGTCCACGGCGCCGATCGCCTCGCCGTACTGCCGGTCAACAACGCCGCCCTGATGCCGGCCCAGCGTCCCCACGCCGTAGCAGGCGCCCAGGAAGGGGAAATCGCGGTCGACGACGTCGTCGAGCAGCGCGCCCAGCTCGCTTTCGACCCGCAGCTGCAGCTCGGATTTGGCGCTGTCCGGATCGCTGGCATTGAACGGACTGCCGCTGACAATGATTCCGCTGTAGTCGTCCAGATCGAGGCGCGGCAGGGGGCCGGCCTCGAGCCGGATCCGCTGCAGCTGGTCAGGTTCCAGGTTTCCGAAACGGAGGAACGCCTCATATTCTTCGGCAGCGGCGTCGTCTTCGGCCCGGGAGGCCAGCAGGAGGAAAGGCTTCATTCCTTGATCGTAGTGCCGCCGGGCCCTGCCGAGGTGTCCGGCGTCGTACCCTGTGCCGGAGGAACCGGGGCCGACGTTTCAGGTTCCAGGGTTTCGCGGGCGCCAATCCAGGCGAAACATGCCATGACCACGATGGCTCCGGTCACGCCGAACGCCCAGTTGAAGCCGAGCGAGTCGGCGAGCAGCCCGGCCAGGATGGGTCCCACAATGGCGCCGCTGTCGCTGGCCATCTGGAACGTGGCCAGCACTTTACCGCCGCTGCGGTCATTGCCCACCACGTCGCCGACGGCGGCCTGCTGAGCCGGGTTCAGCAGGCCGGTGCCCATCCCGGCAATGGCGGAAACCACCAGGAACATGGGGACGTTGGTGCTGAAGCCGATGGCGGCGGTGGCCAGGGCGTTCACGGCCAGCCCGGTCAGCACCAGCGGCCGGCGGCCCCAGCTGTCGGCGAGCCGGCCGGAGAAGGTCAGGACGACGGCGGTTCCGGCGGCGAACGCGGTCAGCGAGATGCCGGCGATCTCCGGACCGGCGGACAGGGCAGCGGCGGCGAAGAGCGGCAGCAGCGAGTTGCGGACGCCGAATGAAGACCACCCGTTGGCGAAGCTGGAAGCCAGCGCGGCCCGGTAGGCGGAATCACCGAGCGCCTCGCGGACGGTCAGCACCGGACGCGCCGCGGGCTTGGGTTCGCCGTCGGCCAGCCGGGCATCCTTGAGCTGGAGGGCCACGACGGCGGCTGCCACCACCAGGGCGCCTGCATAGACGAGGAACGGAACGCGCAGTCCAAAGCCGGCCATCAGCCCGCCCGCGAGCGGCCCGGCGATATTGCCCAGCAGGAACGAGGAGGCATACGCACTGGAGACCCGGCCGCGCACCGAGGGTTTGGCCAGCCGGATGATCAGCGCCATGGCCGAGATGGTGAACATGGTGGAGCCGATGCCGCCCAGCCCGCGGAAGACCAGCAGCTGCCAGTAACTTTCAGCGAAGGCACACGCCCCGGTGGAGGCGGCGACAATGAGCAGCCCCGCAATGTAGACCGGGCGCTCGCCAAACTTCTCCAGCAGCGCTCCGCCGGCAGGCGCGAAAACCAGCCGGGTGAAGGCAAACGCGCTGACAATGACGGAGGATGCGGCAACGCCCACGTTGAAGCTCTGCGCAAACTGCGGGAGCACCGGTGCCACCAGGCCGAAACCCAGGGCGATGACAAAGGCGGCGGCAATAAGGACTTTGATTTCCCGCGGAATCGCGAGACGGGGAGGTCGGACCATGATGCTCTGATTCTCTCAGACAGTTCCCGCTCCCGGATGCGTATCCGGGAGGTCGACGGCGGGATCCTGCGTGCGCTCGCACACACGCGCAAACGGGTGCCCGGGAACACACCGGTATGACATGCTAAAGAGCGTGAATGAGACTCTTGCGATTGTGATCTATGTGGTCATCGCTCTTGCGGTCGTCGGCTCTGTGGCAGCTCTGCTGGTCCGGACCCGACGCACCCCCAAGGGCATGTACCCCACCACCCGTGACGCCAATGATCCGGTGACCGGAGCAGGCGCGCATGCCGCCGGCACGGACGTCCTGGACGCGCCCCCGGCGGAGACCGACGTCGTCGTGCCCGATGACCTGCGCGACCTGGAGGCGGCGCCCGCGCCCGCCCCCGAAGCTCCGGCGCTGGAAACCCCCGACCCCGTGCAGGGCCGCCTGGCCCGCCTGCGCGCCCGCCTGTCCAAGTCCAACAATGCCCTGGGCAAGGCGCTGCTGGCGCTGCTGTCCAGCGACAAGATTGACGAGGATGTCTGGGACGAGATCGAGGAGACGCTCCTCCTGGCGGACCTCGGCACCGAACCGACCATGGAACTGGTGGACGCCCTGCGCGAGCGGGTGAAGATTTCCGGCAGCCGCGACCCGCAGGAAGTGCACCAGATGCTCCGCGAGGAGCTCATCAAGGTTGTTGACCCGACCATGGACCGCTCCCTGGCCGTCACCCGGCACGCGGACAAGCCTGCCGTGGTCATGGTGGTGGGCGTGAACGGCGTCGGCAAGACCACCACGGTGGGCAAGCTGGCCCGCGTGCTGGTGGCCGAGGACAAGGACGTGCTGCTGGGTGCTGCGGATACCTTCCGTGCCGCCGCTGCCGAGCAGCTGGCCACCTGGGGACAGCGCGTGGGCGTGCCCACAGTGAAGTCCGACGTCGACGGCGCGGACCCCGCGTCCGTTGCCTTCGAGGCCGTGAAGGCCGGCATCGACGGCGAAGTGGATGTGGTCCTGATCGACACCGCCGGGCGCCTGCAGAACAAGGTTGGCCTGATGGACGAACTCGGCAAGGTCAAGCGCGTCATTGAAAAGCAGGCCGAGGTGGACGAGGTCCTGCTGGTCCTGGACGCCACCACCGGCCAGAACGGCCTGATGCAGGCCAAGGTGTTCTCCGAGGTCGTCAACATCACCGGCATTGTCCTGACCAAGCTGGACGGCACCGCCAAGGGCGGCATCGTCGTCGCCATCCAGCGCACGCTGGGTGTGCCCGTGAAGCTGATCGGCCTGGGCGAGGGCGCCGATGACCTGGCACCGTTCGAAGCCGAGGGCTTTGTGGATGCGCTGCTGAGCTAAGCGACCGCACTACGCAAAAGGGGCTCCGCACTTCCGAAAGGAAATGCGGAGCCCCTTTTTATGTGGGACGACCCCTTGAACGGGGGACGCCTCCGGGCTAGAACGTGAAGTTCAGGACCGTAACCGTGCCCGCGGTGAGCGGGAACGTCTGGGTGCTGGAACCGTATTCGAAGCCCGGCACGGTCAGCCGTTCGGCGGCCGGCGTGCCTTCGGCGGCAGCGCCGTCGATCAGCGTGCCGTCCTGCGTGGCGTAGGAGGTGCCCGTCATCTGGGACATGGTTCCGGTCAGCGCCTTCCCCGGGAGTTCCAGGGTGACGTCAACGGGGGCATCGGTCTCCGGATTGTTGTTGTTGACCACTGCCACGCTGACGCTGCCGTCCGCGTGGCGCACCGCGTAGGGGTAGGCCAGTCCGCCGCCGGCGGTATCCAGTTTCAGGAACTCACCGGCCGGCATTTCAGCCACCATGGACATGCCGTAGTAGTTGGCCCGTTCATCCACTGCCCCGTTGGGCTGCAGGTAACCGCCGCCGGTGCAGATGGCGGACATGGGCGGGCCGCCCTGGCAGGTGATCAGTGAGCTGTGGAAGGAGACCCGGGAGATGCCCATCTGCGCGGCGCTCAGGGCGTAGTCGGCGCTCCAGAGGGCTGAGGCGTGGGTTTTGGTGGTCTCGTTGGAACCGGGGCAGGCGGAGACACCGGTTTCGGGGATCCAGGTTTCCAGTCCCGCTGTCAGGGCCGGCTCCATGGCTTTGCCGCGGAAGTTGTTGGCGTGGTCGTGCAGATGCCGCGTGGTCAGGTTTGCCATGATCGGCTCGCCCAGGGGATCGGCGCCTTCACAGGAGGACAGCGGATAGTGGTGGAAGGAGAGGATCTTCTTCTGCGGCAGCTCCACCTCGGCGAACGGACCCCACCAGGTCTGCTCATAGGTGCCCGGGCCAACAATGGGAACTTCCGGGGCAACGGCATGCATCGCCGCAGCGTAAGCCTTCAGCTCGGTCAGGTAATCCTCAATGCCGTAACCGGAGTCCCGCAGCCCGGTCTTGGCGAAACCGTTGGGTTCGTTGCCCACCGTGATGCCCACCAGGCGCTCGCCGAACGCGGCGGCGGCGTACTTGGTCATGTCCGCGGCGCGGGCCGGGTCATAGTTGCCCAGGTCCACGGTCAGGGCGATCTGCCCGTCTACGGCTTCCAGCAGGGTGTTGACCCGCTCCAGATCCGCGGGGGTGACGGCACGGACGGGATGGGCTTTGTCCCCGGACAGGTTTCCGGGAATGGCCTCATCGGCCGAGGTCCAGAAGAAACGCCGGTCCACGGCGTTCCCGCCGAAGCGCAGCAGCGGACGGCCGAGTCCGGAAATGGACTCGACCATCTCCGGGTTGTCGCCGGAGAGTGAGGGGTCTGCCAGATCCGTGGCCTCCAAGGAGAGCCCGATCAGACCGTCGGGCAGGGCGGTGCCGGTGGTTGCCGCCGCCACATTGATGCTCAGCGGCTCCACGGGATTCAGCGGCGAACCGGCGGGCGGGCCAACCTGGTCGTAGTACGTGACTTCCGGAGCAGGGGGCAGTGTCGGCGCCGCCGAAACCGTGAACGGGGTACCGGTGGGCGTGGGGGCCGCGGCCGGGGCGGCGTCGTCGTTCATCACCATCGGCGCAACAACGGCACCGGCGGCCAGAACGGCTACCAGGGCGGTCCCGGAGATGATCCATGTTTTCTTCTTGTTCTTGCCTGGGTTTTTGTTCTTGCCGTCGTCGGCCGCGGAAGCGGGGCCCTCGGACGGCGGAAACTGCTCGGGCATAAAGGATGTACCTCCGGGTAGTGAGACTTAGGGTCCATCCTAGCGGCGGGGTCGGGGTGCAGAGTCCGTCCGGACTGCCCGCGAAATTCCGCGTTCTTGAGCGCCGGACAAGCCGCGAAACGCTGTGGAAACTTTTCCGTCACCGATTGTTTACACCGAACCGCGGTTTGTAATGTTCCGGCAACGTCCCCGGGCCATTGCCGAAATCTTGCCCCGGCAGAGTTCATGGTGCGGGAAGGGCCCGCGGTAGGTGAAGGGACGTGAAGATGGATCTGTCAGCAGGTCACGTCTGGGTGATGATTTCAGCGGCACTGGTGCTGCTCATGACGCCCGGAGTGGCATTCTTTTACGGCGGCATGACCCGCGCCAAGGCAGCACTGAACATGATGATGATGAGCTTTGTCTCCATCGGACTGGTGGGGGTTGTCTGGGTTCTCTGGGGTTTCTCCATGACCGGGGGCGACGGCGTGGGCGGGCTGTTCGGCAACCCCTTCACTTCCTTCGGACTTGAGTCCCTGATCGGCACTGAAGACCTCATCAGCGCCGGCTTCGGCGCCACCTTCGCCATCATCACGGTGGCCCTGATCAGCGGAGCCATCGCGGACCGCGCCAAGTTCAGCGCCTGGGCCGTCTTTGTGCCGGTCTGGGTGACCCTGGTCTACTGCCCGCTGGCCTTCATGGTCTGGGGTGGCGGGCTGCTTGGTGAAGAGGGTGCCATCGGCTCAGTGGTTGGAGAAGCCATCGACTTTGCCGGCGGCACCGTGGTCCACATCAACGCCGGTGTGGCAGCCCTGGTGCTGGCCCTGATCATCGGCAAGCGCAAAGGATTCGGCAAGGACCCGAGCCAGCGGCCCCACAACATTCCGTTTGTCATGCTGGGCGCCACCCTGCTCTGGTTCGGCTGGTTCGGTTTCAACGGGGGAGCCGCCGGCACCGCCGAGGAAGCCGGCCTCATCTGGGTCAACACCATGGCGGCTCCGGCCGCAGCGATGGTCGGCTGGCTGCTGACCGAACGCATCCGTGACGGACGCCCGACGTCGCTCGGCGCAGCCTCCGGCATTGTTGCCGGACTTGTGGCCATCACCCCGGCCTGTGCGAACGTGAGCCCGCTGGGCGCCGTCGGGCTGGGCCTGCTGGCCGGAGTCCTCTCCGCGCTCGCCGTCGGCCTGAAGTACAAGCTGGGCTACGACGATTCACTCGACGTGGTGGGCGTGCACCTGGTGGCCGGCATTGTGGGCACCCTGGCACTGGGCTTCATCGCCCTGCCGGTTGAGGGAGAAGGCGGCGGCCTCTTCTACGGCGGCGGCTTCGCACAGCTCGGAGCACAGCTGGTTGCCATGGTTGTAGCGATCCTCTTCTCCGCCGTCCTGACCCTGGTGATCGGCCTGGCCATCCACAAGGCGATCGGCTTCCGGGTCTCCGAGGAACAGGAAATCAACGGCGTGGACCTGAGCGAACACGCAGAAACCGCTTATGAATTTGGCGGCCTGGGTGTGGGCGGTTCCTTCCGTCCCACTCACGAAGCCGTCCGCACCGCCACGAAGGAGAGCGTCAACTCATGAAACTCGTAACGGCCATTGTCCGGCCCGAAAAACTCGATGCCGTCCGCGGCTCCCTGGAAAGCTACGGCGTGCAGGGGCTGACCGTCAGCCAGGCCAACGGCTACGGACGCCAGCGCGGCCACACCGAGGTTTACCGCGGCGCCGAATACACCGTGGACCTGCTGCCGAAGATCCGCATCGAGGTCCTGGTGGCCAACGAATGGCTCAACGACATTGTGGATGTGCTGGTTTCCACCGCCAACACCGGCCGCGCCGGCGACGGCAAGGTGTGGGTGGTCAACGTGGAGGAAGCCCTCCGTGTCCGCACCGGGGAACGCGGGGACTCCGCCCTGTAGGTATGGGGGACAGGAAGACCCCTTGGGAAGGCTGTGTGGGGCAGCCAACCCGAGGGGTCTTCCTGCGTTTGGTGCTTGCGGACTGGGCCGGCCGCCCCGGTCCTGCGCACGTATTCACTGTTGCACTACCAGCGTTTCCAAGGTCCTAACATGCCAGCCACCATCAAGGAACTCGGCCTCCATGATTTGCTCAAGGGGAATGCCGATGCCCTTGGCGGTTCCCTGGTAGCCCTCCGGACCGTAATACACCAAAGGTTCCTGGGTGATCGTGATGATCGCCTGGAAGTAACCATCAGCAGTTGGAACGAAGTCGTAAGAAGGGGTGGTGACACCTTCAACGTGGACTTCACCCCCGGCTATCCAATCACCGTCCACGTACCCGCTGGCCAAGGTGCGGTAGTAACCGTCGCAGACAAGACAGGTGTCACCGCTGACGGCGCGTACCGGTTCAACGTCTCCGGTTGCATAACCGTAGTTGGCCAACTCGTACCAGTGCGCTGCGAAGGCCTCGAGACCTTCCCTGGATTCCTGCCTTGCGAGCTCAGGCATTACAGGCAGCAGCACATTCTCGGCAGGACCCTTCACGCTCGCAGGCTTGTATGCGGGAGCGGCAGGTGTTGGAGGCGGGGCTGGAACGGCGGTTTCACCGGCATCAGTGGTTTCATTTGGCTCTGCGCTGTTCGTGGTTTGACCGACAGCCTGGGCTGCGGGATCCGTTTCACCTCCGGAGCACCCGCCCAGCAGAAGGATGACGGCTAGGCCCAGGGAGCCTAGCCGGAGCGGAGCGACAGCAGAACGGATCATCAAAGTACCCCTTGCGAACAATCGTGCGGGACTGGTTGTGACAGCAAGGGTACGAGGCTGCGGCACGCATCCTGGGTTATCCACAGAGTGATGCTAGAGGCCGTCAGTGCTTACATATTTTCAACCAAGTTCACGACCCAGCGCCCTGAATCATATGTGGCCTCCATGATCTGTGCCGTTGATGCTTCATCACCTGGTCCCTGACCGTAGACCTTGCCGTTCGGGCCGCGGTTTGCGCCTGCTTCCTGAATAACCGACAGAAGCAATTGATAGCGTCCTTCAGGTGTCTTTACGAACTCGGTACCGCTCGAGAGAACGTTGAGTTTTCCACCCTGAATCCAATCCTCGTTGACGTAGCCTTCTTCCAAGTCCTCGTAGAAAGATTGGCAGATTGAACACTCCGGTGCGCTTATTTCCTTTACCGGCGTAGGGTCTCCGGTTTCGTATCCGTAATTAATCAAACTGAACCAGTAGTCCCCGAAGGCCACCAAACCTTCTTTGGACTCTTCCTTCGCAAGCTCAGGCATGACAGGTAGAGGCACATTCTCGGCTGGTCCCTCAGCGGTCGCCGGTTTGTAGGCGGCAGTAGGGGTTGGCGTCGCAGAGGGAGTGGCGCTTTCCGTCGGGCTGGTGCTTTCGCTGGAGGAAGGGCTGCTCGAGCTGTTCTCTGCAGCTTCAGCGTTGGGCTCGCCGCTGGGTCCGGAGCATCCGCCGAGCAGTAGGATGGCGGCCATGCCCAGGGAGCCTAGCCGAAGCGGAGCGACAGCAGAACGGATCATCAGAGTACCCCTTGCGGACAATGGTGCGGGACTGGTTGTGACAGCAAGGGTACGAGGCTGCTGCACGCATCCTGGGTTATCCACAGAGTGATGCCAGAAGCCTTCAGTGGTTACATATTTTCAACCAAGTTCACGACCCAGTGGTCGGAGATGTACGTTGCCTCCATAATTTGTGCTGTTGCTTGTTCATCTCCGGCAGAACCTGCACCGTAGATCACTCCGTTTGGGCCCCGATTCACCCCTGCTTCCTGCCGGATTGACAGGAGCAACTGGTAGCGTCCCTCCGGTGTTTTCTCAAACTGTGAACCACTTGAGGAGATACTTATTTTCCCGCCCTGGATCCAATCGTCATTCTCGTACCCCTCCTCCAGATCCACGTAGTAGAGCTCACAGAGTTGGCACTCGGATGTGCTTAATCCTTTTACCGGTGATGCGTCTCCGGTCTCGTAGCCGTAGTTCAATAAGCTGAACCAGTAGTGCCCGAAAGCTATCAAGCCCTCTTTGGATTCTCTCTTCGCAAGTTCGGGCATTACCGGCAGAGGCACATTTTCGGCGGGCCCCTCAGCGGTTGCCGGCTTATAGGAGGCGGCGGGTGTCGCAGAAGGAGTTGCGCTTTCCATCGGGCTCGTGCTTTCGCTGGAGGAAGGGCTGCTCGAGCTGTTCTCTGCAGCTTCAGCGTTGGGCTCGCCGCTGGATCCGGAGCATCCGCCGAGCAGAAGGATGGCTGCTAGGCCCAGGGTACCCAGCCGAAGCGGAGCGATAGCAGAGCGGATCATCAGAGTTCCCCTTGCGAACAATGGTGTGGGACTGGTTGTGGAAGCAAGGGTACGAGGCTGCGGCACGTATCCGGAGTTGTCCACAGAGTGATGTCAGATGCTTTCAGCGGTTACATGTTCTCAACCAAGTTCACGACCCAGTGGTCGGAGACGTACGTTGCTTCCATAATGAATGCGGAGGATTCTTCATCGGCAGCGGCTTCATGATAAATCTTGCCGTTCGGACCACGATTGAAGCTAGCATCTTGTCTGATTGACAGAATTAACTGGAACCTTCCTTCAGGCGTCTGGATAAATTGAGTGCCGCTAGAAATTACCCTGAGGTGTCCACCTTGAATCCAATCGTCATTGACATACCCCTCATTCACATCGGCATAGAATGACTCGCACCGCTCACAGCCCGGTGCGCTTATCGCTCTCACAGGTGAAGTTTCCCCGGTTTCGTACCCGTAATTCACCAAGTCAAACCAGTGCTCTCCGAAAGTCTCGAGACCCTCCTTCGATTGCTCCTTCGCAACATCAGGCATGACAGGCAGAGGCACATTCTCGGCGGGACCCTCAGTGGTCGCCGGCTTGTAGGCGGCGGCGTTACGGGGTGGCGCCTCAGATGGAGTAGCGCTTTCCGCGGTGTCGGGGCTCTCACTGGTTGAAGGGCTCCTGGATGCGTTAACCGCTGGTTCGGTGTTGGGATCGTCTCTGGATCCGGAGCATCCGCCGAGCAGAAGGATGGCGGCCATGCCCAGGGTGCCCAGCCGGAGCGGAGCGGCAGCAGAACGGATCATCAAAGCACCCCTTTGCGAAGAATCGTGCGGGACTGGTTGTGACAGCAAGGGTACGAGGCAGCGGAACGCATCCTGGGTTATCCACAGAGTGATGTCAGATGCTTTCAGCGGTTACATGTTCTCAACCAAGTTCACGACCCAGTGGTCGGAGACATAAGTTGCCTCCATTATTTGTGCTGTTGTTGTCTTATCGATCTGGTGCTCGAAAAATACCTTGCCGTTAGGGCCTCGGTTAGCGACCGCTTCCTGTCTGATCGATAGAAGTAGCTGGTAGCGTCCTTGGGGCGTTTTCACAAACTGGGTTCCAGCAGAGTTGATGTTGATCTTCCCGCCGTGAATCCAGTCATCGTTGACATATCCTTCTTCAAGGTCCGCATAGAAGATATTGCAGCGTTCACAGTCTTGCGCGCTTATTTCCATCACCGGGGCTGAGTCTCCGGTTTCGAACCCGTAATTTACTAAGCTGAACCAATACTCTCCGAAAGCCCGCAAGCCCTCTGCGGACTCTTCCTTCGCGAGTTCGGGCATGACCGGCAGGGGCACATTTTCGGCGGCCCCCTCAGCGGTCGCCGGCTTGTAGGTGGCGGTGGGTGAGGGTGTGGCAGAGGAAGTGGCGTTTTCCGTCGGCTCGGCCCTCTCGCTGGTTAACGGGCTGAGCTCGGCTGCCTCGGCGTTGGGGTCGCCGCTGGATCCGGAGCATCCGCCGAGCACCAGGATGGCGGCCAGACCCAGCGCTCCCAACCGTGCAGCGGGAACAGCAGAACAGGCAGAAGTGCGGATCATCGAATTACCCCCGGGAAAAATGGTGCGGGACTGGTCGTTATAGCAATTCCGCCCTCTCCGCCTGATCCGACTCCATCTCCCACCACCATCGCCGCGGCGCCATTCACGACAATGAAGAGGGTTGTAATGGCAATCATGGGATATATATCCTCCGCATTGTGGAGCGCCTATTGGATAGTGACGGCGTTGTGGGCAAACCACCCATTTTCGGTATAGGTTGCTTCGATCATTTGCACCGTAGTGGCTTCCAAGCCTTTATTTACTTCATATAGTTTTCCGGCCGGTCCTCGGTATTCGTAAGGGTCTTGTCTTATTTGAATCAAGACTTGATATACTCCCTTGCTGGTCACCGCATAATTTGTTTTAGTTGACATAGTCACCAGCGTTCCGCCGAGGATCCAGTCGTCGTTGGCGTAGCCGTTTCCCAGGATCCTGTAAGCAGTCCCGCATACGACGCAGTCCGGGCCGCTGATCTGCTTCAGCGGCTCCACATCCCCCGTTTCGAACCCGTAATTCATCAGGTCGTACCAGTGGGTGGCGAAGGCTTTCAGTCCCTCCGCGGACTCTTCCTTCGCAACCTCGGGCATCACAGGCATAGGCACGTTCTCCGCAGGACCCTCAGCGGTTGCCGGCTTGTAGGCGGCGGCGGGTGTCGCAGAAGGAGCTGCGCTTTCCATGGGGCTGGTGCTTTCGCTGGAGGAAGGGCTGCTCGAGCTGTTCTCGGCTGCTTCAGCGTTGGGCTCGCCGCTGGATCGGGAGCATCCGCCGAGCACCAGGATGGCTGCAAGTCCCAGCGCTCCAAACCGTGCGGCGGGAACAGCAGGTTGGGCAGAATTGCGGATCATCGGATTCCTCCCGGAAGGAACGGTGCGGGACTGAGATGTGACGCCAACTCAGCAGCCGTAGCCAGCCGGATTTACCCGGCAGTTATCGGCGACGTTGTGGGATTCGGATTTCCACACGCTGATGGCCACGGGGGTAGAGGGGACCGTAGCTCGGCCGTCGATGGGCACCATGGGGCCGCCGTTGATCGAATACGACGCTGAAAAGTACACCGTGACGGAGGCTTGAAAGTTTCCCGTTGCCCGGTATACATGGCTAGTCGAGGTCTCTTCACCCCAGCGGCCTGGGGGGAGGGGTCCTCCGGCGGGAGATGCAGGACCGTAAACGGTGCCGTCTCCGTAGCTCCACTCGTACTCTGTTGGTCGAGCGACAATTCGAATATCTTGTTCAAACATTGCAAAGTCAAAAACTTGTTCAGTCGCTTCTACGTAGAAGTTTGTGTGCGCACCAATCAGGGTGTGAGGACTTGGCTGCAACGCAAGTGTGCCCGGCAATATAGGTCGTGACTGGAACTCGGTGAGTATGGTTTCTCGAATCTGGTCGCCAATATCCCGTGGTTTTTCTGCGTAAATGCAGGACGGATCAGGGCTCAGAGGATTCCAGGCTTGCCCACTGTCTTTTAGTCGTGAGAACCAATAGACCAATTTACCGCCCGCCGCAGCCTTGCAATATCTTTCATTCTCATTAAGGCAGAGTATGTTGCCGACGTCTCCCTCAAAACATTTTAGCTCAAACCTGTATTCAGTCAGATTCTCTGGCACCCCCGTGTCAAAGTGGGACCATTCACCGCTTCCAGGAATTTCAAAGTATGCACCAACATAAACTCTATCGTCGTCCACCCCGCCCTCTCCGCTTCCACCGCCGTTGTCTTTAGCGCTAGCTGGGGCGCCGGCAGATAGGAAAAGTGCGATAAACACCACAATGGCGGAAACTTTGAGTTTCATTTCGGGCCTTACTGAATCGTAACAGCATTGTGGGCGAACCACTGTCCATTATTGTAGGTTGCTTCAATCATTTGAACAGTAGTTCCTTCTACGCCATCATTTTCCCCATATAAAAGGCCCCCAGGGCCGCGGAACTCATAAGGGTCTTGTCTTATCTGTATCAGAACTTGGTATACACCTTTGCTGGTTACTACATAATTTGTTTTGGTCGACATAACCACCAGCTCCCCGCCGAATATCCAATCTTCTTCGTCGTAGCCATTACCCAGGAGTCTGTATACGTTGCCACAAACGACGCAGTCCGGTCCGCTAATTTGCTTCATCGGCTCCACCTCCCCCGTCTCAAACCCGTAGTTCATGAGGGCGTACCAGTGGGTGGCGAAGGCTTTCAGTCCCTCCGCGGACTCTTCCTTCGCAAGCTCAGGCATGACCGGCAGAGGCACATTCTCGGCGGGGCCCTCAGCGGTTGCCGGTTTGTAGGCGGCGGCAGTGGGCGTCGGCGTCGCAGAGGGACTTGCGCTTCCCGTGGGGTCGAAACTCTTGCTGACTGAAGGGCTGCTGGAGTTGTTCTCGGCTGCCTCGGCTGCCTCGGCGTTGGGGTCGCCGCCGTCTCCGGAACACCCGCCGAGCACCAGAATGGCGGCCAGGCCCAGCGCTCCAAACCGTGCGGCAGGAACAGCAGAACGGGCAGAAGTGCGGATCATCGAATTACCCCCGGGAAAAATGGTGCGGGACTGGATGTGACGCCAATGCTACGAGGCTGGACGACAGCATACGGAGTTATCCACAGTGCACCAGAGGAATTTCCAAAGCGGTCAAAACGACGGCGGTAGGAGCGGTCACAAATCCGAACGGCTGGATTCCCACTCCGGAGGGCCCATGGTTCCGGCAGGGTACGTCTCGAGCGGAACCTCGCCGGCCGCCCATGCCTTAAGCACCGGATCCACAATCCGCCAGCATTCCTCCGCGATGTCCGCACGCACCGAGACCAGCGGATCGCCTGAAAGGATGCCGTCCAGCACTTCGCCGTACGGGGTCATGGCTGATTTGTGCATCGGGGCGCTGAGCCCGGTCCGCTCCAGCGTGAAGACATTGTCCGGACCGTTGACGTTCAACTCCAGTTCCAGCCGGGCCGGGGCGAAGGAGATCCGCAGCCGGGAGGCTTCACCCGCCGAACCGGTGAATCCATCAGGAAGGTGGCTCACCGGCTTGAAGGTAATGACGGCCTCCTGCCGCGTTTTACCCAGCGCTTTGCCCGAGCGCAGGATGAAAGGAACACCGGCCCAGCGGTCGTTCTCGACCTGGATCTCCACTTCCGCGAGCGTCTCCGTCTCCCGGTCCGGATCAACTCCGGGGGATTCGGCATATGCCTCAACCCCTTCGCCGTCGATCTCCCCGGCAGACCACCGGGCCCGGCGCGTACTGCGCTTATAGTCCTGCGGCACGCTGGATGCCCGAAGCGTGGCGGCGATCAAGTCCCGCACATCCCGCTGGCCAAGCGTTGCCGGAGAGCCCATCGCGATGACGGCCATGGTGTGCAGCAGATGGCTCTGGATCATGTCGCGCAGGGCGCCGGCGCCGTCGTAGTACTTCGCGCGTCCCTCGAGCCCCAGTTTCTCGTCGAAGACAATCTCCACGCGGTCAATGTGAAGGTTGTTCCACACCGGCTCCAGGATGCGGTTGGTGAACCGCAGCCCGAGGACGTTCATCACGGTGGCCATGCCCAGGAAGTGGTCCACCCGGTACACGTCGCTTTCAGGCAGCAGGTCCGCGAGCATCCGGTTTAACTCACGGGCCGAGGCTTCGTCGCTGGCAAACGGCTTTTCGAGCACCAGCCGCGTGTCCTCGGGCAGGTCCCCGGGCTTCAGTGCCGCCACGGTGGACTGCGTAACTTCCGGAGGCAGCGCAAAATAGACGGCCAGGGGTGTGTCCAGGCTGCGGATGTCGTTTACCAGCCGCTGGGGATCCTTCAGGTCCACCTGCTGATAGCTGCCGTTCCGGACCGCGGCGTCGAGCGCTTCCTTCCCGTCGTCGTCGGCCTCGGTGCGGGCAGCGGCGAAGGACTCTTTCAGCAGGTCCTGCCAGGTGTCGTCGTCCCAGTCCCGTGAACCTGAACCGATGACGCGGAGGTCGGCGGGGGCGCGGCCGCTGCCGATCAGCTGGCCCAGCCCCGGCAGCAGCAGCCGCTTGGAGAGGTCGCCGGTGCCGCCGAGGATTAGAAGGGTGCGCAGGGGAGAAGTTTCACTCATGGCTCCACCCTGCCATCCGGGCTGCACAACCGGTTAGGGTTTTGCGGAAGTTTTCCAACCCGCCTTGGTACCCTTAACAGCTGGGCCTGCCAAACATGGCGAAGATCTGACGAAAGAAGTGCGCGGCACGTGTTCAATTCACTGTCTGACCGGTTGACTACAACCTTCAAGAACCTCCGCGGCAAGGGCCGGCTGACCGAGGCCGACGTCGATGCCACGGTCCGCGAGATCCGTCGCGCGCTGCTGGACGCCGACGTCGCCGTCCCCGTGGTCCGCGCCTTCACCGCCTCCGTCAAGGAGCGCGCGCTTGGCCTCGAGGTGTCGCAGGCACTGAACCCGGGCCAGCAGGTTGTGAAGATCGTCAACGAGGAGCTCGTGGGCATCCTCGGCGGCGAGACCCGCCGGCTGCGCCTGGCCAAGAACCCGCCCACGGTCATCATGCT
Organism: Arthrobacter sunyaminii; assembly: GCF_018866305.1. NCBI lineage: Bacteria > Bacillati > Actinomycetota > Actinomycetes > Micrococcales > Micrococcaceae > Arthrobacter > Arthrobacter sunyaminii. The sequence continues at coordinate 2,656,886 of NZ_CP076456.1, read as the reverse complement.
CGCGGGTCTGCAGGGTGCCGGTAAGACCACCCTGGCCGGCAAGCTCTCCAAGCACCTGAAGTCCCAGGGCCACAGCCCGCTGCTGGTGGCCGCTGACCTCCAGCGCCCCAACGCCGTCAAGCAGCTGCAGGTCAACGGTGAACGCGCCGGCGTGCCGGTCTACGCCCCGCATCCCGGCGTCTCCTCCGAGTTTGAGTCCGCCACCGGCGATCCCGTTGCCGTCGCGCGCCAGGGCATCGAAGAGGCACGCACCAAACTGCACGACGTCGTTATTGTGGACACCGCCGGCCGCCTGGGCGTGGACGCGGAACTGATGCAGCAGGCCGCGGACATCCGCGCCGCCATCAACCCGGACGAAGTCCTCTTTGTTATCGACGCGATGATCGGGCAGGACGCCGTTAATACGGCCCAGGCCTTCAACGAGGGCGTCAACTTCACCGGCGTCGTCCTGACCAAGCTCGACGGCGATGCCCGCGGCGGTGCCGCACTGTCCGTTGCGTCCGTGACCGGCAAGCCGATCATGTTCGCCTCCACCGGTGAAGCCCTGACCGACTTTGAGGTCTTCCACCCGGACCGCATGGCCAGCCGCATCCTGGACCTCGGCGACGTCCTGACCCTCATTGAGCAGGCCGAGCAGAACTGGGACAAGGACGAAGCCTCCCGGATGGCGAAGAAGTTCGCCGACCAGGAAGACTTCACCCTGGATGACTTCCTCCAGCAGATGCAGCAGCTGCGCAAGATGGGCTCCATGAAGAAGATGCTCATGATGATGCCCGGCGCCGCCGGCATGCGTGAGCAGCTGGAAAACTTCGACGAGCGCGAAATCGACCGCGTGGAAGCCATTGTCCGCTCCATGACTCCGCACGAGCGGGTGGCTCCGAAGATCATCAACGGCTCCCGCCGCGCCCGCATTGCCCGCGGTTCAGGCGTGCACGTTTCCGAGGTCAACGGCCTGCTGGAACGCTTTGTGCAGGCACAGAAGATGATGAAGAAGATGGCCTCGGGCGGCGGAATCCCGGGCATGCCCGGCATGGCCGGCCCCGGCGGATTCGGCGGCTCGCGGAAGAAGCAGCAGGCAGCCAAGGGCAAGAAGAAGGCCAAGTCGGGCAACCCGGCCAAGGCGGCTCAGGAGCGCGCCGAGGCCGAGGCACGCCGCGCCGGAGCCCGCAAAGCGCTCCCGACCGGCAGCGCTTTCGGTGGCCAGGATGCCGATTTCGATCCTGCCTCGCTGAATCTCCCCAAGGGCTTCGAAAAGTTCCTGGGCAAGTAGGCTTTACTGCGCACCGCCGGACCAAAAGTCCGGCGGTGCGTGTTTAACGGTCCGGCGTATGCTGGCTGCCGGGCCGGACGACGGCGCGCCGGTCGGTTCCGGCGCGGCACATTGGGGAAGTCCGGCAGCAGGGGAAGAGGCCAAGGGTGGCAGCACAGGGACTGAACGGCTTTTACGGGTCGGTGTTCAAGCGAAGCACCGCTGCCTTCGCTCTGATCCGCACCGCGGACGGGCGGATTTTGATGGTGCGCTCCGGCACCGGGGCCTGGGAGCTTCCCGGCGGCGTGGTGAAGGGCGGGGAGGACCCCCGCTCCGCCGCACGCCGCGGGGCGAGCGAGGCGCTGGGAGCCGGGTTCGACGTCGGGCGCTTGCTGGTACTGGACTGTGTTCAGGGCGGGGACCGGCAGGGCGGCGGTCAGGGAGACTCCATCGCTTTTGTGTTCGACGGCGGCACGCTGGTCACGTCGGTGACAGGCTTTAGTGGAGCCGGAGGTGAGCGCGAAGCCCGCTTTGTTGCCCTGGGGGAGGGCACGGAGGTCTTCGGCTCTGCGACGGCCGGCCTGCTGGCCGGCGCCGTGGAAGCCCTGGACCTGGGAACCGTGACTGAACTGGTTGACGGCAAACCGGCCCGCGGCGAGCCGATTCTCCCGCCGGTTTCCCGTCGGATGATGCCTCCGGTGGACGGTTACGAAGGAATTCTAGGACGTCAGGAGTCCCGTTTTGCCCGCTGAACGAGTGGTATTTGTGCACGGCGCCGGAAGTTTCGGAGCTGCAGCCTGGCCCCGGCAGCACGGACTGGCCCTGGACTACGACTGCCTGTTCCTCAAGCGTCACGGCTTTGACGACGTCGCGGCCCCTCAGGCTCCGGATCTGGAGGCCGATGTTGCCATCATTCGCGAAGCCCTGGGGGACGGCGGGCACTTGGTGGCGCATGCGGCGGGCGCCGTTCCGGCCATGCTGGCGGCTCTGCGGGATCCGGGCCGCGTGTATTCCCTGATCCTGTGCGAGCCGGCAGTCTTCTCACTGACCCGCGACCTGCCGGCCACCCGGGCCCACCGCGAACTGCTTCAGCCGTTGTTTGACGCGGCGCCGGAGATGACTGACGAGGAGTACGAGCGCGAATTTGTCCGCCGGGTCTTCGCAACCGACGCGGCCGCCGCAGGCCGTGCCGCCCGGCCGGGCCATACTGCTCCGGCTGATGAAGCTGCCAGACGGTCGGCCGCGCGTCTGCGGCTGCAGACTCCGCCCTGGGAAGCTCCGCTGGAAATCGTTCCCGGAGTCCCCACTCTGGTGCTCACCGGAGGATGGGAACCGCTGTATGAGGAGGTTGCGGATTTCCTGGTGTCCACCGGCGCCGAGCACCTGCAAGTGGGTGGGAATCACCGCCCGCAGGACACCGGCGCCGGCCGAAAGGCCATCCGGGAGTTCCTCTCGGCGAACCGCGGACGCGCGGCCCTGGGCGCATGATGCCGATTGGGCACTCCGGCGGTCTCCCCGGCAGCCGTCCGCGTGTGCGCAGTGCCACCGCTGAGGATTTAGTTCAGCTCCCCGCCCTTGAAGCGGCGTCGGACACCTTGCTGGAGGGCCTGATAGGGCCCGACTCGAACGGTTCACTCACGCATGCAGGCGCCCTGCCGCCGCCGGCCGCCGTGGCCGAACTGGCCTCAGCCCGCCGCATTCTGGTGGCGGGAGAACCGCCGGCGGGATTTGCCCGGATCGAGGAAGTGGACGGCCAGGCACATCTGGAGCAGCTTTCCGTGCATCCTTCGGCAGCCGGTGCCGGGTTGGGCCGTTTGCTGGTGGAATCCGCGCTGCAGTGGGCCAGGGAGCAGGGTTACCGATCCATGACGCTGTGCACTTTTGCGCAGATTCCGTTCAATGCTCCGTTTTATCGGAGCTGCGGCTTTGAAGAGGTGCCGGAACCGCACGGGCAACTGCGGGAGGTGCGGGAGCACGAGCGGCTGCTCGGACTGGACGACATGGGGCTGCGTGTGGCGATGCGCAGGGACCTGAATCCGACGTAGACCGGCGGCAGGCGCAGCTGCTCCGGAACATGATGAGGCCGCCGTCGTGCGTCTTGGAATTAGATGAAGCTTCAAGTAAACTCATTGCATGAACCTTCAAGTAAATGCTTCCGATCTCCTGCCTGCCGATCTGTCCATGGGCACCGTAATGCTCAAAGTCGGTGACATGGAGAAGGTCTCCGCTTACTACCGCGGGGCGCTCGGGCTCGAAATCATAGCGGAGGCCGACGGCGGCCAGTATCTGGGGCGCGGAGCCGTTCCCGTGGTGCACCTGGCTCCGGCACCCGGTCTTCGCGTGGCGGCCCGGGGTGAGGCCGGGCTGTTCCACACCGCGATCCTTTTCGAGACCCAGGCCGATCTGGCAGCCACTGTGGCGGCAGCTGCACAATATGATCCGGCCGCCTTTGTGGGTTCCGCGGACCACCTGGTGAGCGAGGCTTTCTACTTCACCGACCCCGAAGGCAACGGGATCGAGCTTTACTATGACAAGCCCCGGGAAACCTGGAACTGGGATGACACGGCGTCCGGCCGCGAGGTGCGCATGGCATCTCTTGCCCTCTCGCCGCAAACCTACTTCCGGGAACATCTGACCGAGGCTGCGTTCGACGGACTGCGCACGGCCGCCGCCGGCGTGGGGCACGTGCATCTGCAGGTGGGGGACACCGACGCGGCCGCAGCGTTCTACGTGGATACCCTCGGATTTGAGCGCACCGCCGGGTTCCATGGGCAGGCACTGTTCGTTTCTGCCGGCGGCTATCACCACCACATGGCCATGAATGTCTGGAACAGCCGCGGCGCCGGACCCCGCCGCGACACCCTGGGCCTAAGCGAGGTGCTTATCAGTGTTCCGTCCGCCGACGACGTCGCAGGCCTGGCCGACCGGCTGAAGGTGGCCGGGATTTCCAGCCACCACACGGGCGCTGAGCTAAGGTTCGAGGATCCCTGGCGCAACCGGCTGCGCGTTGCTGTCGGCTGATCCAGCCGTTCCCTGCCGCGCTTGGCCCGGCAATCGACCCGCCGGCACCCGAGTCGCCAAAGATGGACTCATCTGGCACAATGGTCAGGTACTCGATCTGCGCGGCCCCTCTCTCCGTGCATGCATCTTGTCCTTTTTGAACCCCAACGTTATGGCCCGCCCCACGGGAGCAGAAGTACGGGTTCGCCCCATTTCAGATCAGGAGTGACCACTAAAGTGGCCGTAAAGATTCGCCTTAAGCGCCTCGGCAAGAAGTTCTCAGCACACTACCGCGTTGTTGTCATGGATTCCCGTGCCAAGCGCGATGGCCGTGCCATCGAGGAGATCGGACTGTACCGTCCGACCGAGAACCCGTCGTACATCGACATCAAGTCTGACCGTGCGCAGTACTGGCTCAGCGTCGGCGCCCAGCCCACCGAGCAGGTTGCAGTTCTGCTGAAGATCACCGGTGACTGGCAGAAGTTCAAGAACATCGAAGGCCAGGAGGGCACCCTCCAGGTCAAGGCTCCCAAGGAAGCTTTCGTGGCTCCCGAAAAGAAGTCCGTGATTGTTCCCGAGGCCATCACCCCGAAGGCCAAGAAGGACGAGGCTCCCGCAGAGGCTGAGGCCGAGTAACTTGCTGGCCGAAGCGCTGGAGCATCTCGTCCGCGGAATCGTTGACAGTCCTGAGGACGTCAAGGTTTCCGCCAAGAGCAACCGCCGCGGGGAAACCCTCGAGGTGCGAGTTCATCAGGATGATCTGGGCCGCGTCATCGGACGCCAGGGACGGACGGCACGTGCATTGCGCACCGTGATCGCCGCCCTCGCGAACGGAGAGCCGGTTCGCGTCGATGTAGTGGATACCGACCGCCGCCGCTGACAATCCGCGGCACGGCCGGACTGCATCGGCAGTTCACAGCACTTTCATAGCAGTACCAGTTGAACGCAGTTCACGGCATCCGGCCCCTGCACCAGATAATGGTGGAGGGGCCTGATGTGTTTTCCGGGCCCTAACCTGCCCAACCCCGGTTGCAGCACCCCGCCGCACCAATACAAGGAGATTCCCCCATGCAGTTACAGGTGGCACGCATCGGCAAGCCGCACGGCATCCGCGGCGAAGTAACCGTCCAGGTACTGACTGATGCCCCCGAGGACCGCTTTGTGCCCGGAACCGAGCTCATCGTCGAGCCTGCGTCCAAGGGCCCGCTCACGGTCATCAGCGCCCGCTGGAACAAGGACATCCTTCTGCTCGGATTCGACGAAGTGGTGGACCGCAACGGCGCTGAGGAGCTGCGCGGGGCAATGCTCTCTGTCGACATCGATGAACTGGATGATGAGGACGACGACGAGGGCTGGTACGAGCACGAGCTGGTAGGGCTGAAGGCTCGAATCGGCGACGACGTCGTGGGTACCGTCAGCGGCCTGCGCACCCTCACCGTCCAGGACCTGCTGGTGATTGACGACAATGAGGGCCGTGAGGTCTTTGTTCCCTTCGTCGAAGCCATCGTGCCCGAGGTCAACGTTGAGGGCGGCTACGTGCTGCTTACCCCGCCGGAGGGCTTGTTTGAGCTGAATCTCCCCGAGGACAAGCAGGACAAGAAGGACAAGCCGGAGAAGGACAGCGGCAGCAAGGACAAGGACGCTCAGAACGAGGCCGGCCGCTAAGTGCGTATTGATGTAGTCAGCATTTTCCCGGAGTATTTGGCGGCACTGGATCTGTCGCTGATCGGCAAGGCCCGGCAGGATGGGCTGCTGGACCTCAACGTCCACGACCTGCGGGACTTCACCACGGACCGCCACCGCACCGTGGATGACACCCCCTACGGCGGCGGCGCCGGCATGGTCATGAAGGCCGAGCCCTGGGCGCAGGCGCTGGGTTCTGTTGCGGAGGCGGGGACCGGCGACGGCGTCACCCCCGACGCTGAAACCCGCCCCGTGCTGATCGTCCCCTCGCCCGCGGGGGCCGTGTTCACCCAGGCTATGGCCTATGAGCTGGCCGAAGAGAAGCACCTTGTGTTCGCCTGCGGACGCTACGAGGGCATTGATGAGCGCGTCCTGGAGTGGGCCGATGAGCGTTTTGATGTGCGTCCGGTGAGCCTCGGGGATTATGTGCTCAACGGGGGAGAGGTTGCCGTGCTGGCCATGGTGGAGGCCATTGGCCGCCTGGTGCCCGGCGTCGTCGGCAATCCCGAATCCCTGGTGGAGGAATCGCACTCCGACGGCCTGCTGGAATACCCGGTCTACACCAAGCCCTCTTCGTGGAGGGACCGGAATGTGCCGGACATCCTGCTCAGCGGCAACCACGGCAAGATCGCCCAGTGGCGCCGCGAGCAGCAGCTGCAGCGCACCGCAGCCCGCCGGCCGGACCTGCTGGAAAAGTTCGACGTCTCCCAGCTAACCAAGGCCGACAAGGCCGCGCTGGCATCCATGGGATACGAAGTGACGAAGGACCGGATCCTGCCCCTCGGGTGATTGGTGGCGTTTGTCCGGGTGTGGCAGAATAGATAACTGTGTCATCTGGGTCCGCACCTGCCACAGGGGGAGCGCGGCCAACAGAATACACACCGGCGGCCAATCCTCGGCTTCGCCGGTCTTATAGCTTCGGCAGCATCTGTGCAGTCCTTCGTGGCCGCATCCTTGCCTGCCGTTACCAAAGTGAATGACCTGTGGCGTTCACCAGGAGTGATAAACAATGCACATCCTAGATTCTGTTGATGCAGCCTCGCTGCGTTCAGACATCCCCGAGTTCCGCGCCGGTGACACGGTCAAGGTTCACGTAAACATCATCGAAGGCAAGAACACCCGTGTTCAGGTCTTCCAGGGCTTCGTCATGAAGCGCCAGGGCGACGGCCTGCGCGAGACCTTCACGGTCCGCAAGGTCAGCTTCGGCGTCGGCGTGGAGCGTACCTTCCCGGTGCACTCCCCGGTTCTCGACAAGATCGAGGTCGTCTCCAAGGGTGACGTCCGCCGCGCCAAGCTGTACTACATGCGCGACCTGCGCGGCAAGGCAGCCAAGATCAAGGAAAAGCGCGACGCACGTCCCGCCAAGTAAATTTCTTGATCCACGCAGCATCCGCTTCCGGGGAATCTTCGGACTCCTCCCGGAAGCACACGAAACGCCGGTCCACGATTGTGGGCTGGCGTTTTGTGCTCTGCGCTCTCGCCGCAGCGGTTGTGCTGGCGGCACTGGTCCGCGCGTTTATCGTGGACGTCTATTACATTCCGTCCGAATCGATGCAGCCGCTGCTGGAACCGGGCGACCGCGTGGCGGTCTCACGCACGGAGTACCGCTCCGGTGAGATCCGGCGCGGAGACGTGGTGGTCTTTGACGGCCGAGGCTCCCTCGCCCCGCTGAACAGCGGAGATGCCGCCCCGGTTGCGGCGCTGAAGTCCCTGGCCCGCTGGGTGGGGCTGATGGGCAGCGACACGGTCTATGTGAAACGGGTGATCGGACTCCCCGGGGACCGGGTCACCTGCTGCACCGCAGACGAGCCGCGGCTGACCGTGAACGGAACTCCGCTGGATGAGCCGTACGTTTACCCTTCAGACGCTCCCAGCGACAAGAACTTCGATGTCATCGTCCCCGAGGGACGGCTGTGGCTTCTGGGCGACCACCGGTCCGAGTCAGCGGATTCGCGTTCGCTCCTGGGCGCACCGGGCGGCGGCCTCATCTCCGAGGAACGCATCATTGGCCGTGCGACGGCCATCCTGTGGCCGCTGGAGCGCAGTTCGGATATTGAGCGGCTAGAGTTAGGAGCCGAGTGGAACACGGCGAAATAAGAGGACAGCACATGGCTCAGAACGTCCCGGACGAGCCCACCCGGAATCCCGGACCCAGCGTTCACGGAGCGCATTCGGCGCGTCCCCGGGCAGCAGGCCCGGGCCGGAACGGCAAAGACAAGCACCGCGGTTTCGGCGGCTGGCTCCGCGAAGTCGCCACCATCATCGTGATCGCGCTGCTCCTGTCCTTCCTCATCAAGACCTTCCTGTTCCGGGCGTTCTACATTCCCTCGGGCTCCATGGAAGAAACCCTGGAAATCAACGACCGGATCTTCGTGAACCTGCTGGTTCCGGAACCCTTTGACCTGAACCGCGGCGACGTGGTGGTCTTCAAGGACACCCAGGGCTGGCTGCCCGAGCTTCCTCCGGCCACCGAAGGACCCGGCGCCTGGATCCGTGACGCCCTCATTTTTGTCGGCCTGATTCCGGACACCTCCGAGCAGCATCTGGTCAAGCGCGTCATCGGCACCGAGGGTGACCACGTGGTCTGCTGCGACGCCGATGGCCGGATCACGGTCAACGGCGAGCCTCTGAACGAGCCCTACATCTATCCCGGCGCCTCGCCGTCGGACATTCCGTTCGACGTGGTTGTTCCGGAAGGCAAGGTTTGGGTCATGGGGGACCACCGCAACGCCTCCGCTGATTCACGTGAACACCTCCAGGATGCCGGCGGCGGGTTCATCGACGTCGAGGACATTGAAGGCAAAGCCGCAGTGACTGCCTGGCCTCTGAACCACGCCGGCTTCATCGGCAGCTACCCGGAAGTCTTCGAAAACATCCCCGATCCTTCCAGCTCCCTTCCGGCCGGATCCCGATGACCGCGACGTCCGCCCGGCCGCGGCCCAAGACGGGCGCCGGAAGCAAGGCCCCCACGCTGCGGCACGAACGGTCCTTTGCGGCCGTCGGCTACAAGGTCCTGGCAGGCTGCGACGAAGTGGGCCGGGGCGCCCTGGCCGGTCCGGTCAGCGTGGGCCTGGTGGCCGTTGACCTGGCCACCGTCCGTTCGCTCAAGGGCGTGCGGGACAGCAAGCTGCTCTCACACAGCGACCGGGAAACGCTGGTGCCCCAAATCAAGAAGTGGGCCCGGGGCTGGGGAGTGGGGCATTCCAGCGCCGCGGAAATCGATCTGCACGGCATCATGGGTGCGCTGCGCCTGGCCGGCACCCGCGCCTGGGACCAGATCTGCGCGGACCTGACCCCCGACGTCGTCCTTCTGGACGGCAACTACAACTGGCTTTCACCGGCGCGCCAGGCCAGTCTTTTTGACCTTCCCGGGAACGACGACGGCGGCTGCCAGGCGCCCGTGCACATCAAAATCAAGGCGGACATGACCTGCCTCAGTGTGGCCGCGGCCAGCGTACTTGCGAAGGTGGAGCGGGACACGATGATGGTGGACTACGCTGTGACACATCCTCAGTACGGCTGGGAAGTGAATAAGGGATACGCCACGGCGTCCCATCGGCTGGCGATAGACGAGTTTGGGCCCACGCCCCTGCATCGGATGTCCTGGCAGCTGGGAACACGTCCGGAAGCGGATGCCCGGGACCATGAGAGCGTCGTTGGGGGATGATGGAAATATGAGTGCCGAAGACCTTGAGAACTATGAAACGGACATGGAGCTCCAGCTCTACCGTGAATACCGGGACGTGGTGGGACTCTTCAGCTATGTGGTGGAGACCGAGCGCAGGTTTTATCTTGCCAACCACGTAGACCTGCAGGCACGGTCCGCGGACGGGGAAATCTACTTTGACCTGACCCTGCAGGATGCCTGGGTCTGGGACGTCTACCGCTCGGCCCGGTTCGTGAAAAGCGTCCGGGTGATTACGTTCAAGGACGTCAACGTCGAGGAACTCACGCGCAACGACGACCTGACCATTCCCAAGGCCGACGAATTGGGCTGAAGCCGCTCAGCCCCCTAGGACCGAAGCGTCGGTGTGAACAGCGGCGGCGAGGAGGGCTGCGGAAGGCTGGCGGCGACGTCGTTCCACTGTGCCCAAGACCCGGAGGGCTTCCGCGGTGCTTCGGCGGCGAGGCTCGAAACCCAGCCTTCAACCATCTTTCCCCGGTGCGGCAGAAAGTGCGGAACCGCAATGGGCGGCGGGAAACCGTTGCGCCACACCGATTTGTAGCTGCCGACGTTGCCCGCATTGGCCGACCAGCTCACCACATCCCAGCCGAGATCATCCAGGGCATAGGCCACCGCCAGACCGACGGCACGCGACATGAGTCCCTTTCCCCGGTACTCCGGAGCCGTGACGAACCCCAGATCGCCCGAGTTGGCACCCTTGAACCGCAGGTCCAAAGTCCCGGCGTAGGCACCGCCCGCCTCGAGCGCCCAGGAAATCTCCTTTTCCTGCGGCACTGAGATGGCAGCCACGTACTCCACGGCCATCTCCCGCGTGTAGTCCAGGGGAACGGTGGTCCACCGGCGTGTCAGCGGGTCAACGCAACGGGAGAGGACCGGATCAATATCGGCCTCGTGGTGCGGGCGCAGCGTGAGCTCTGACTCGGAGAGGACGGGAATGTCATAAGGCATGGGTCCACCCTAGTGCAGCTGTGACCCGCGTCTCCTAAACTGCTGAAATGGCGCTTCCCGAGTCACCGCTGTCCGGATACCTGTCCGGCAACCGAAGGTTGTATGCGCAGATGCGGCCCGACGCCGGATCGCTGGAGCTTATCCTAGCCCTCCAGCAGGCGCTGGCAGCACGTACCCAGGTGAACGACGGCGGCCGCCCGCGCTGGGTCCCTGAGCGGCAGGTCCACCTGACACTGATCCATTTCGGCAAGGTCCGGGATGTTTATGCAGTGGTTTCCGCTGCCGGAAACATTTCCTGGGACGAGTATGAAGAGCGTCTGGCTGCTTACGTGGCGGCGACCGAAGCCGCCATGCCGCGGGAACCCATCCTGCTGGAGCCGGCCGTGCTGTCCCGGTTTGGGCGGCACGGACGGACCCTGGTCCTGGAGTATTTTCCGTCGTCGGCGCTGCTGCGCGCTCACGAACGGGCGTACGCGGCACTTGAAGTGTTCTTGAACAGCTGCGGGATCCCCGACGTCGGAGCCTTCACTGCTGCGGATCCCAACTTCATGTTTGCCTCCGCTCTGCGTCCCCACATCACGTTGGCGCGCGGCTTTGCCGGGACGCTGCCGGCACCTGTGCACGGCGGTTCGCTGTACGGCGGTGAGCGGCACGGCGTGCACTACGGTTCTGCCCCGGAAGACGGCAGTATTGTCCCGGCCCGGGTTCGGCTGGAGTCCATGCCGGTGGTGTATCCGGAGGCCGGCTGACGCCGTCGTAGTATAAAGCGGCGACGGCAGCAGCTTTCGGGGAAAATGGGGGAACGGAATGCCTGGAACGGGTGTGGGTGGCGGGGGATCCGGTCTGCACCACCCGGGGCCGGAGAATTCGGCGCGGCCGAAGCCGGCGCCGCTGGTGTTCTCGGTATCGAAACTCCGCCTGCTGGGGATGGCGCTTCTCTGCGTTCCCTTCGTCCTGGCAGGAATCTACTTGATTTCCAAGTTTCCCGATTGGGGCTCCGTGCTCATGGGCTCAGTCACCGTGCTATTTTTCGGTGGCGGCGGGCTCTGGGCGCTCTGGACCAAGCTGCGTCAGCCGACGGTCCTTACCCTGTCCGAAGAAGGCATCAAGCCGGAGTCGGGCGGCTTTATTCCGTGGGAAGATTTCGATGCTGCGGGAATCGGGCGGATCCCCGGAGGGTCCAGCGGAACAAAGGTCATTGGCATCCGGCTGAACTCCTACGAGCGGTTCGTGAAGTCGTTCACGCCGGATGAACTTCGGCTGATGCGGGGTGCAAATACCGCGGCTAGGTTTACGGCCGTCGCATTGCCCAAGATCGCCGGGGGTTCCGTGCGCTCCAACCGTTCCATGAAACGCTCGCTGGGGCATCTACGGTCCCTGCCGCGGCAGGACGAAGCCTCCCTTCCCCTGCAGGACGTGGCCGGCACTCTGGCCTGGAACCGTGGCCTGTGCGGATGGGACATTACCTTTTCACCGTTTGTGTTCAGGGGATCCGCTGACACGGTGGTCCGGGATATCGAAAACTACCATCAGGCCGTGAAGCGGCGTTCCGGGGCGTAGCCCGGGCGAACAGACGCAGGGACAGGAACAGGTCGGCCCCGGCGCAGAGCACCGGGGCCGACCTGTCATTTGAGCGACTGCAGGTTAGCTGTCGCTTACCTCAGTGCGTCGGCGGTTGCGAACCAGGGCGGTAGCACCCAGGCCGGCAAGCAGCAGTCCTGCTCCGGCCATAGCAGCCGTCGTGGAATCAGCTCCGGTATTCGGCAGCCGGGGAGAGTCGGTGGCTACCGGCGGTACCGTCGGATCATCTTCCGGAACGGTGGGTTCCGGGGTGGGCTTGGGATCCGGGGTTGGCTCCGGTGTCGGCTTGGGGTCCGGCGTGGGCTCCGGCGTGGCGTCCGGCGTGGGCGTGGGCTCCGGTGTTGGCGTGGGCTCCGGTGTCGGATCCGGCGTGGGCTTGGGGTCCGGCGTGGGCGTTGGTTCCGGTGTCGGCTTGGGGTCCGGCGCGGGCGTGGGCTCCGGTGTGGGATCCGGCGTGGGATCCGGCGTGGGTGTCGGCTCCGGGTCCGGAGTCGGCTTGGGATCCGGTGTGGGCGTGGGTTCCGGAGTGGGCTCCGTTTCGCATTCTGGAATCGGGCCGTAGACCTCAAGGTCATCATGCCTGTTATCGGTCAGCGTGACCGGTCCCTCAAATTCTTCAGGGTAGACAATTGTTTCGGGCCAGACGAAAGCCCCTGTGATGTCCAGTTTGTCCTGCTGGATGCCCCAGCCCGGTCCGCAGACGTAGTCGGGCAGCAGGCCGATTATGTCCGTAAACCAGTCTGTACCCTCTTGGGTGGCCAGGAGGCTCTGGGGACCAGAGTTTTCCCAAGCAGCAGGCTTCGCAGGGTCATTCTTTTTGTAGACGTACGCGCCGACTTCCTGGGATACGGAAGTGTCGGTGCCCGCGCCGTCGTCGGGACCGGTTGCCACAGCCGGTTGTATGACGGCCAGAGAGAAGGCCCCTATCGATAGTGCAGTAGCGGCCGCAGCGGCCGTTGGTTTTAAGACCTGTTTCATGGTTCCTTCGACAATCGGTTAAAACTTCAGTGTTCTCTCGGGGGGCCCGTTCATCCTGCCGAAGCATCCTCAGATCGCACTCAAGATGGCATCAAGATCACGACAAGACTTGCTGTGCGGCGCAATTCCTCCCCAAGACGCGCTCGTTACTAAAACGGGAAGGGCCGTCCACAGCCCATGGCCGTCGCCCGGCAAACGTTCCGAGAAGAGCGCAGGGTGGGCACATGAGAGCTAAGGACACCCTGGGACAGCGCGGTGAGGAGCTTGCCGCCGCCTATCTGACCGCCATCGGCATCGAAGTAGTGGACCGCAATTGGCGGTGTGCCGACGGTGAAATTGACCTCGTGGGCATCGACGGCGACACGCTGGTGATCGTAGAGGTCAAGACCCGTTCCTCCCTGGACTACGGGGACCCACTCGAAGCCATCACGCCGGCGAAGCTGGCACGGCTCTACCTGCTGGCGGCCCGATGGAGACGGGCATCCGCCCGGCACTATCCCTCGTTCCGCGTGGACGCCGTTTCGGTTCTTGATAACGGTGCCGGGACACCGATCATCGAGCACTTGAGAGAGGTTGCGCTGTGACGCTGGGACGGACATACGGGGTGGGACTCGTTGGGCTGGATGGCCGCATGGTGGAGGTTGAAGCCGACATCGGTCAGACACTGCCGTCGTTCGTCCTTCTTGGGTTGCCTGACGCGTCCCTGAACGAAGCCAAGGACCGGGTTCGATCCGCAGCCAAGAACGCGGGTCTGCCGCTGAGCCGGAGGCGGATCACCGTCAATTTGATGCCGGCCGACGTCCACAAGCGCGGTTCCGGTTTCGACTTGGCGATTGTGATGGCAGCTCTCGCTGCGGCAGGCGACATCAAAGCCAGCGGCCGCCGCGTCTTTATCGCCGAGCTCGGCTTGGACGGCCGGCTGAGGCCCGTGCGGGGAATACTGCCGGCAGTCATGGCCGCCGTGGAGGCCGGATACTCGGAGATCACCGTCGCGGAAGCCAATGCCGATGAAGCGGCCCTCGTCCCGGGAGCCGAGGTTAACGGATTCAGTTCGCTGGCCGAAGTTGCCGCCTTCCTCGGTGCAGATCCTGAGCGGCTGGTTTTTCCCCCGCAGATCCCGGGCCGGGTGGACAGCGGAACCGGCGAATCTGCCGCGGCTCCTCGTCCAAAGCGGGACATGTCGGATATTGCAGGGCAAGCAGAAGCGCGGTTCGCGGTAGAAGTGGCCGCAGCCGGCGCCCATCATCTGCTGATGACGGGCCCGCCCGGAGCGGGTAAGACGATGTTGGCCGAGCGGCTTCCGAGCCTGTTGCCGGACCTCTCCGATACCCACGCCATGGAAGTAACCGCAATCCATTCGCTGGTGTCCGGCGGACGGACGTGCTCCCAGCTGCTGCGGCGCCCGCCGTTTGAGAGCCCGCACCACACGGCCTCATCCGCTGCCATTATCGGTGGGGGTTCGGGGATTGCCCGTCCGGGAGCGGCATCCCGCGCCCACCGCGGTGTCCTGTTCCTGGATGAAGCGCCGGAATACGAGCGGCGTGTCCTGGATGCGCTGCGCCAACCGTTGGAAAGCGGGAAAGTCGAACTGCACCGGGCAGCGGGAACAGCTACCTATCCGGCCCGGTTCCAGTTGCTGCTGGCGGCGAACCCCTGCCCCTGCGGGCTGGCGTCCGGAAAGGGAATCGATTGCACCTGTACTCCGCAGCAGCGGCGCAGATACTTCGGCCGGCTCTCGGGGCCGTTGCTGGACCGGGTTGATCTGCGGCTCCAGGTGCAGCGGGTCTCACTGAGGGAGTTGGCCGGTGACGGGTGTGCCGAGGGCAGCGCTGTCATAGCAGGCCGGGTGGAAGAGGCCCGCCGGGTCCAGCATGCGCGCCTGAAGAACTGGGGATATGAGACCAATGCGGAGGTGGCGGGAAATCTGCTGCGAGGTCCGCTGCGACCGCCGCCGCGGGCCACGGCGTCACTGGACCGAGCCATGGACCGGCAAACATTGACCGCAAGGGGCTACGACAGGGTGCTGCGGATTGCGTGGAGCGTTGCCGATCTGGCCGGCCACACAGCGCCCGACGCCGACGACGTCGGGCAGGCACTGGGGTTCCGGCAGCAGGGGGAGGCGGCATGAACGGCGTGGGGATGGAACTTCTGCGTACAAGGGCTGCCCTCTCCCGGATGTTCGAACCTTCAGACAATGTTGGGCTGGCGCTCGTTGAAGCAGCGGGCCCGCACGATGCACTCCGGGTGGCCACCGGTGCAGTCCGGGCCGGTGAGCAGCTCACCCGCGACGTGATGGACATCCTGGCAACAGCCGGCCTCTCAGCACCGGGGAACATCCTGTCGTCGGCCCTGGAACGATGGATTCCCCGGGTCACTGATCTTGCACCCGACCGCGACCTCGCCATGATTGGACGGGCAGGAGGCGAACTGCTCATTCCCGAGGACTCCCGCTGGCCGGAAGCTCTGCGGGATCTGGAGCTCGGAATGCCTTTGTGTCTCTGGGCGCGGGGGGATTTGAGCAAGGGAATCCCGGCGCTGCACCAGACCGCGGCCGTTGTCGGGTCACGGGACAGCACGGGGTACGGCGCGTCAGTGACCGGAGACATCGCGGCCGGGCTCGTAACCCGGGGATGGACCGTGGTTTCCGGCGGCGCCTACGGTATTGATGCCCAGGCCCACCGTGCGGCCCTGGCTACGGCAAGCCTCGCCCGCATTCCCACCATCGCCGTCATGGCCTGCGGAGTGGACCGCTACTATCCGGCGGGCAATGAGGAACTCCTTCGCGAAGTTGTCCGCCGTGGCCTCCTTCTGTCGGAAGTCCCTCCCGGGTCCTCGCCCACCCGCTGGAGGTTTCTACAGCGCAACCGGATCATCGCCGCCCTCAGCGCCGTGACCGTCGTAGTGGAAGCACGATGGCGGTCCGGCGCCCTCAATACCGCACACCATGCAGCGGCACTGGGACGCGAAGTAGGCGCAGTTCCCGGCTCCGTGTATTCAGCCAACTCAGCGGGCTGTCACCGACTGCTGCGCGACGGCAGCGCCGTCTGTGTGACGGACGCGGCCGAAGTAGCTGAATTGGGCGGCCCGATCGGATCGACCGATGACACCGCAGGCAGCGCCCGCGAGGCACCTCAGGCCGTCCACGACGGGCTGACGATCGAAGACATGCTGCTCCTCGATGCACTGCCGCTGCGCAGCGGATCTCCGGTTGAAAAGCTGGCTTCCGTCGCCGGGTTGTCGGTGCCCTCCGTCCGGGCCGGCCTGGCTCGTCTGGAACTCGAAGATCTCGCCGCCCGGGACGGGCCTGACAAATGGCGGAGAAGCCGCAGATAAACCCTCACTGTCCGCACCCTCGCCTCAACCCCCACATTGCGAACCACCTATTGAAAGGAACTGCCGTGCGAATCCACAAGAGTGTTGTCACGCCGCTGGGAATCCTTACCCTGGCCTCTGAGGAAGGATCCCTCAAAGCCGTTTTCGCCGGGGCGCCCGACCCCGCAGCCGATCACGGACTGGGGCGCATCGTGGAGGATGGATTCGAAGAAGCTGAACGCCAACTCAGCGAGTACTTCGCAGGCCACCGCTGTTGCTTCGACCTGGATCTCGAAATAAGAGGCACCGACTTCCAACGCCTCGTCTGGGCCGAAGTGTCAGCCATTCCCTACGGCCAAACCTGCAGCTACAAGGAATTGGCCATCCGGCTGGGAGATGCAGCCAAAGCCCGAAGCGTGGGTGCCGCCCTTTCCCGCAACCCGCTGAACATCGTCATCCCAACCCACCGAGTCGTAGGATCACGCGGTTCCCTAACCGGCTACTCCTCGGGTATCGATTCGAAAAGGTTTCTGCTGGAACACGAGAGCTCAGAGGCTACCGCGGCGCTGCGCATCCAGTGTGCCGAGGCAGCAGGTTTGCCCGCCTAAGGAGTCCCGTGACGGCCTGGGTCACGGACCTGGCCGGCGGCGTCGGCCTTTCGGTCACCCAAAATGTGAGGTCGTTCTGAGGCGTGCGGGTTCTCGGGTATGCCGAGGACCCACACGCCGATGTCCTGGCGCGGCCTCAGCGAACAAGATCAGCGAACAATGTGGTGGAGACGGTGCTGTCCCATCGTGGCCGCGCCCGGCGAAGCAGTGCCGGGACGCGGAAGATGCCGGGACGTGGAAGATGCCGGATCCGCAGGGTAGTGCCCTTCAACTCGCCGCCATGACGGAGGTAGATCAGTCCGCCGCCGGTGTGCCTGCTTGAGGACAGACAGCGATGCGAGGACAGTAAAGGGGTGAATAAAGAGGCGAGCGAAGCATCCCGCGCCGAGACCCCTGCCTGGCCGGGAGAGTTCAGCCGGGCCCTGCGCCGGTTCAGCCGCTACCTGACCAGCGAACGCGGCCGGTCCGAGCACACTGTCCGGGCATATGAGGGCGACGTTGCCCAGCTGTTGAACTATGCGCTGGCCGGGGGAGTGCGGACTCTGGAAGGCCTCGATCTGGGCGTCCTGCGCGGTTGGTTGGGTGCCCTCAGTGCGGCTGGCCTGGCCCGGTCTACGCTGGCTCGCCGGGCCGCCACTGCGCGCAGCTTTACCGGGTGGGCCCTCCGCGAGGAACTTATCAGTGCGGACCCGGCGCTCCGGCTCCGTGCACCGAAGCGCGACAAGACTCTGCCCGCAGTGCTGCGCGCCGGACAGGTCGGGGACCTCTTTGACACGCTCGCGGCAGCCGCCGCTGAAGGAGACCCCGTCGCAGTCCGAAACCATGCTCTCGTGGAGCTGCTTTATGCCACCGGGATCCGGGTAGGGGAGCTAACCGGATTGGACATCGACGATCTGAACCCGGAACGCCGCACGCTGACGGTGATCGGCAAGGGAAACAAGGAGCGGACCGTTCCGTACGGGCAGCCCGCAGCAGCAGCCGTAGACGCCTGGCTGCGCCGCGGCCGGCCGGCACTGGCAACTGCCGAAAGCGGTCCGGCCCTGTTCCTGGGCCAACGCGGCAGGCGGGTTGACCAGCGGCAGGTCCGCTCAGTTGTCTCCGGACTCTTTGAAGCCCTGGGAGACACCGGCGCCACCGGACCGCACGCGCTGCGGCACTCAGCCGCAACTCATCTGCTCGACGGCGGTGCGGATCTGAGAGCCGTGCAGGAAATCCTTGGACACTCCTCCCTGGCCACGACGCAGCTGTATACGCACGTATCCGTGGACCGATTGCGCGCGAGCTACCAGCAGGCCCATCCCCGGGCCTGATCGCAGAATTGAAGGTGCCGAAAGGGCTGTACCGATTATTGGCGCAAACGGATAACTTGCGGCACAATAAGGCTAAGTTCACATCGAACGAAAGTCTCAGAGAATCACGAAAGTCTCGTCGAATCGAAAGGCATCAGCAGAGTTTATTAGGCGCAGTTCGTACTGGGTCAGACAAGCAACACAAGGATTTCACTCAGGTTGAAGGTCGTTGGGGAAGACGTACCTACAGCTATGGAGGATGGAATGTCTGTTGTGATGGCCCACGGCGTGTTATTCATACACTCCGCCCCGTCTGCGTTGTGCCCCCATATCGAGTGGGCTATCGGATCCGTCGTGGAAAAGCGAACGGATCTAAAGTGGACCCCTCAGCCGGCTGCTCCCGGAATGCTGCGGACCGAATTGGAATGGACCGGTCCGCAGGGAACGGGATCCCTTCTGGCTTCCGCGCTGCGCGGCTGGGCCCACCTCCGGTATGAAGTCACCGAGGACCAGAGTCCCGGAGCTGACGGCAGCCGCTGGTGCCACACTCCCGAACTGGGCATATTCCACGCCGCCACTGACGTCCACGGCAACATCATGGTGTCGGAAGACCGGATTCGGTACGCCTACGAGAACGGGGCGGGTGACCCCTCAGCTGTTTATCATGAGCTGTCCCTGGCCCTGGGCGAAGCATGGGATGACGAGCTTGAACCCTTCCGGCATGCAGGTGACGGAGCCAATGTCCGCTGGCTTCACCAGGTCGGATAACTGCCCGGGTTTCAGGCTGGCCGCACATAAACGCTGGGTCGGACATAAACACAGAAGTCGCACATAAACGCAGAAGAGGGAGGACCTGTTGGTCCTCCCTCTTCTGCGTCGGTAATGAGCTGCCAGCAGGTAGCCTCAGTAGCTGCGCAGGGCGATAACGGCGTTATGCCCGCCGAAACCAAACGAATTGCTCAGGACCACAATGTCGCCGCCGGGCAGGGTCCGGGCCGACGTGACGACGTCGAGCGGGATCTCCGGATCCTGGTTATCAAGGTTGATGGTGGCCGGTGCCTGGCGGTCATAAACGGCCATCGCGGTCATGACCGCTTCCACGGCGCCGGACGCGCCCAGCAGGTGGCCTGTCTGTGACTTGGTTGCGGACACCGCAACGTTGTCCACGTGGGACCCCAGTGCGGCCTTCAGCGCCGTGTACTCAGGCTTGTCACCCACCGGTGTGGAGGTGGCGTGCGCGTTGACATGGACTACGTCCTCGGCCTGTGCCCGCGCGTCGTAGAGAGCCGCTTTCAGGGCGCGGGTGGCGCCCAGGCCCTCGGGGTCGGGAGCGGTGATGTGGTAAGCGTCGGCGGTGACGGCCGTGCCGGCAAGCTCGGCATAGATCCGGGCGCCGCGGGCCAGGGCGTGTTCCTCGGCTTCCAGTACCAGCGCGCCGGCGCCCTCGCCCATGACAAAACCGTCGCGGTCCTTGTCATACGGGCGGGATGCGCGTTCCGGATCATCATTGCGCTTGGAAAGGGCCTGCATCGAGGCGAACGCCGCCATCGGCATGGGGTGGATGGCAGCTTCGGCACCGCCGCAGACAACGACGTCGGCCTTGCCTGAGCGGATCAGTTCCAGTCCCTGGTGCAGGGCTTCAGTGCCGGAGGCGCAGGCAGACACCGGGGTATGGGCGCCGGCGCGGGCACCCAGGTCTAAGCTGACGGCGGCGGCGGGGCCGTTGGGCATCAGCATGGGAACGGTCATGGGGAGGACCCGGCGGGGGCCCTTTTCGCGGAGGGTGTCCCAGGCATCGAGCAGGGTCCACACGCCGCCGATGCCCGTGGCAAAGGAGACCGCGAGGCGGTCATGGTCTACGTCCTCGATCCCGGAGTCGGCCCATGCTTCCCGGGCAGACACCACGGCAAACTGGGTGGACGGGTCCATGCGCTTGGCTTCAACGCGGGAGAGGATGTCAGTGGCCGGGGTGGAAACACGCGCGGCGAAGGTTACGGGAAGGCTGTACTGGGCTACCCAATCGTCCTCGAGGGTACGGGCGCCGGGGACACCTTTGAGGGCGTTCTTCCACATGGTGGGAACATCTCCGCCGATGGGCGTAGTGGCGCCCAGGCCGGTGATGACTACTTTGCGGGCCATGATTCACTCTCTCGAAAACGTTGGTGTAGCTTCAAATGCATGCGCTGACGCGGCGGCCGCCGCCGGGATAGGCAGCGGCCGCCGGCGGATTACGCCTGGGCTTTGGAAATGAAGTCCACGGCGTCGCCGACGGTCTTCAGGTTCTTGACCTCTTCGTCCGGGATGCGCACGCCGAACTTCTCTTCGGCGTTGACGACGATCGTCATCATCGAGATGGAGTCGATGTCCAGATCATCGGTGAAGGACTTGTCCAGTTCGACGGACTCGGGGGCCAGACCGGTTTCCTCGTTGACGATCTCGGCGAGGCCGGCCAGGATTTCTTCGTTGCTAGCCATGTTGGCTCCTTTTTCTCGTGATGCCGGCAGGAACCGGCGGGGTGGTCCAACCGCGGAGCGGTGTGGTGAATGGGGGCGGACGGGTTACGGAAGAACGATAACCTGTGCGCCGAAGACCAGGCCTGCTCCGAAGCCGATCTGGAGGGAGAGCTTGCCGCTGAGCTCAGGGTTTTCCTGCAGCAGCCGGTGCGTCGCCAGCGGAATCGAGGCCGCGGACGTGTTGCCGGCGTCGGCGATGTCGCGGGCAATGATCACGGACTCGGGAAGCTTCAACTGCTTGGCCATTTCGTCGATGATGCGCATGTTGGCCTGGTGCGGGACAAAGGCCCCGAGATCCTCGGCGGTTACTCCTGCGGCGTCGAGGGCGCGCTGGGCTACCTTCGCCATTTCCCAGACAGCCCAGCGGAACACGCTCTGGCCGTCCTGGCGCAGAGTGGGCCACAGCTTGGTGTCGCGCTCGGCGACGTCGGCCGCATCAACGGTGTCGCCGGCCGCTTCGGCGGCGAGGGACAGTTCGCGGATGTCCAGCATGGAATGCGTCATGCCGATGGTGGTGGACTTGCTGCCGTCGGATCCCCAGACGGACGGGCCGATGCCCGCAGAATCTGCCGGACCGACGACGACGGCGCCTGCGCCGTCACCGAGCAGGAAGGAGATAGTGCGCTCGGTGTTGTCGATGAAGTCGGAGAGCTTCTCCACGCCGATGACCAGCACGTATTCTGCTGCACCGGAGCGCACCAGTGCGTCAGCCTGGGCCACGCCGTAGCAGTAACCCGCGCAGGCGGCCGATACGTCGTAGGCCGGAGCGGGGGCGGCGCCGAGCAGATGCGCGATCTCGGCTGCGGCTGACGGAGTGGCGTACGGGTGGGTCACGGTGGAGACGATGACTGCGCCAAGCTGCGAACCGTCGATTCCTGCGCTCTGCAGGGCGTCGCGGCCGGCAGCTTCCGCCATGTCCACCACGGAGGTGCCCTTGTCGGCACGGTGCCGGGTGATGATGCCCGTGCGCTGGCGGATCCACTCATCGGAGGAGTCGATCCACTGGCAGACGTCCTCGTTGCTCACGATGACGTCGGGGCGGAACGCACCAATGCCGTGAATCCGGCTGAACTGGTGGACGGGGGACTGCTTCAGGGTGGGCGTGCTCACGCGTTACCTTCTCCGGTGGTGGTTGCTGCTACTGCGGCGGCCGTGCCTGAATGTTCAGTAATGAACTCCCGGGCGGCGTCGAGATCTTCGGGGGATTTCAGGGCCAGGGTGGGCAGGCCCTTGAGCCCGCGGCGTGCCAGTCCTGTAAGGGTTCCTGCCGGCGGCAGTTCCAGCATGCCGGTGACACCCATGGCTGCCATGGACTCCATGCACAGGTCCCAGCGGACCGGACGGGAGACCTGGCTGATGAGGCTGTCCAGGTTGGCTTCGCCGGACACCACGGCGGCGCCGTCGTAGTTGGAGAGCAGTGTGGGCAGGGGAGCGGCCGGGCGCAGCTGCGGGCGGAGGTTCTCCAGCACGCTGACCGCCGGGGCCATGTGGGCGGTGTGGAAGGCGCCGGCAACCTTCAGCGGGATGACGCGGGCCTTGGCCGGGGGTGCTGCGGCAAAAGCGGCCAGCTGTTCCAGGGTTCCCGCTGCCACGGTTTGTCCGCCGCCGTTGGCATTGGCCGCGGTGAGGCCGGCCGCGGCAAGTGCAGCGGCAACTTCCTCGGGGTCTCCGCCAAGCACTGCACTCATGCCGGTGGGGGTTTCCGCGGCGGCGCGGGCCATGGCATTGGCGCGTTCGCGGACGAAAATCAGGGCGTCGGGTTCGGTCAGTGCGCCGGCGAGGGCCGAAGCCGTAATCTCACCGACGGAGTGCCCCGCGACGACGGTGGAAGCGGTGAGTGCCTTCGGTTCCACGAGGAGCCGCGCTGCCATCAGTCCGGCGGCAACGATCAGGGGCTGGGCTACTGCGGTGTCCTTGATGGTTTCCTCATCAGAGACGGTGCCGTGAGCGATCAGATCCAGACCGGCGATGGCGCTGAGGGATTCGAGGTGTTCCCGAACTCCGGGCAGTTCAAGCCACGGAGAAAGGAAACCTGGCGTTTGGGACCCCTGGCCGGGGCAGACAATTGCGAGCACGTATCAAGCTTTCCAAAGAGACGGTCAGATCCCGGGTGTTTGCGTAGACCAAGCTCCCGGTGCGGCGTTGTAGGAAGTCTACAAGGTGGTTGAGCGCATGCAACCGACTCAGGAGCGGCTGGCGGAACGCTCGGGAACGGCTTTGCCCGGCGGCGCGAGGCGGCCCACCACCAGGGCTGTCTGCAGCACAAAAGCTTCGCGCGGCAGCATCGGGTCCCAGCCGGTGACATCACAGACCCGCCGCAGCCGGTACCTGACCGTGTTGGCATGGACGAAGAGTTCACGTGCCGTTGCCTCCAGGGAATGCCCCAGTGACAGGTAGGCGGAGAGCGTCTCGGCCAGCCCGTTGGAGGCGCTGAGCAGCGGCCGGTAAATGCTCCGGACCAGGGCCTTGCGGGCGCTGTCATCGCCGGACATGACCCGTTCCGGCCAGAGATCGTCAGCCGCCACCGGGCGCGGTGCCGCTGGCCAGGCACGGGCCGCGGTGAGCCCGGCGAAGGCAGCCTGAGCCGACGGTCCGGCGTCGACCAGTGAATCCGCGGGAGGCCCGTAAACCACCGGTCCGGGACCGAAGAGTTCCGCGAGCCGGCCGTAGGAGCCGGCGCTCTCATCCATGCCGCCCAGCACCAGGATGAGCCGTTCGCCTTGGATTCCCACAAGGGCGTCTTCGCTGAGACGTGCAGTGGCCCGCCGCAGCTCGTTGACGAAGGAGGCATTGGTGTCCGACGGCGAACTGCCCACCATCACGGTGATCCGTGCGGTGGAGGTCCAGCCCACGGCGGCGATGCGGGAACGCAGCGCATCGGAGCTTTCACCGCGCAGGATGGCATCCACCACGAGTGCCTCGAGCCGTGTGTCCCAGGCGCCGCGGGTCTCCGCAGCGCGTGCGTACACGTCTGCTGCGGCAAAGGCCACTTCCCGGGAATAGCGCAGGACGGCTTCACGCAGCGGCCCCTGGACGTCGTCGTCGGCCAGCTCGGGCACCCGGTCTTCCACCACCTGAACCACTACCCGGATCAGCTGCAGGGCTTTTTGCAGGCTGATGGAACGGGTGAGTTCGGTGGGTGCCGTGCCGAAGACATCGCTGAGGACCCAGGCCGGGGAGGCCGGACGCTCGTACCAGTTCACGAAGGAGGCGATGCCCTTCTGCGCCACCATGCCCAGCGCCGAACGTTCATCCGGGCGCAGTCCCCGGTACCAGGGCAGGGAGACGTCCAGCTGCTTCAGCGTGGCAGTGGATAGTTTTCCAATGTTGGCTTTGAGGCGTTCGACGGTGGAGGGATCCGCCGGTTCGGCACGCCTCCCGTGTCGAGGCGCGGCTGTGCTGCGAGTCACTGGCATAAAGCTGAGCTTACGGGGTTCACCGAACAAGCACCATTTTGTGCGAAGGCTACAACTCGGGGTATGTGTCGGCCCTGCATCACCCTGCCGATCCGAGCCTGCGGAACCGGGCTGTGCGCTGCTCGAGCCGTGCCGCGGACGGCACCGTCCGCAGGGATGCAAGCTCGTATTCCACGGCCTGGCCCATCCTCCGGCAGAAAGCCGGTGCTTCTGCGGCGGCGTCAGGCTCCTCCGGAACGATGTGGTCCACGATGCCGTGAGCCGCCAGGGCGGAGACCGTCACGCCCTGTTCCTGTGCCATTTGTGCCCCGTGTTCAGTATCACGGTAGACAATGGCGCTCGCCCCCTCCGGCGGGAGAGATGACAGCCACGCGTGCTGCGCGGCCACCGTACGGTCTGCGGGCAGCAGCGCCAACGCTCCGCCTCCGGCGCCCTGTCCAAGCAGCACAGACACGGTGGGACAGTTCAACCCGACCAGGTCATTCAGGCAGCGGGCGATTTCCCCGGCGAGCCCGCCCTCCTCGGCTTCCTTGGAAAGGGCGGCCCCGCCGGTGTCGATAACCGTCAACAGGGGAAGGTTCAGCTCCTCGGCCAGACGCATGCCCCGGCGCGCCTCCCGCAGGGACGCCGGCCCCAGCGCCGGCTGCTTGGAACCGCGCTGGCGGTCCTGGCCCAGCACCACACAGGAAGTTTCGCCAAAACGGGCCAGAGCCAGCAGCAGCCCCGGATCCTTTTCACCCTGGCCGGTTCCGTTCAGCGGCAGGACGTCGGCGGCTGCAAAATGCAGCAGCTGGCGCACTCCGGGCCGCTGCCGGTTGCGGGAGATGGTGATGGATTCCCAGGCCGGCACCTCTGCGGGGGACGCGCTCAGGGATGCCGGCTCCGGCAGGGGGTCAACGGGTCCCGGGAGCAGCATGGACAGGGCACGGTGGATGGTGGGTGCGAGTTCCTCGGGCGGAAGCACCGCATCCACCAGGCCTCGGGCCTGCAGGTTTTCCGCCGTCTGAACCCCTTCCGGAAACGGCTCTCCATACAGGGATTCGTAAACCCGCGGGCCGAGGAATCCCAGCAGTGCACCCGGCTCGGCTACGGTGATGTGCCCCAGCGAACCCCAGGACGCCATGACGCCGCCGGTGGTGGGATGACGCAGGTACACAAGGTAGGGCAGGCCCGCTTCCTTGTGCCGGCGGACAGCTGCAGTGATTTTCACCATGGAGAGGAAAGCCAGAGTGCCCTCTTGCATCCGGGTACCGCCGGACGCCGGACCAGCCAGCAGCGGCAGTCCTTCCCGGGTGGCGCGTTCCACGGCGTCGGTCAGGCGATCTGCCGCGGCAACGCCAATGGATCCGCCGAGGAAACCAAATTCACAAACAACCAAAGCCACCCGCCGTCCGTGCACGAGCCCCTCTCCGGTCAGCACGGACTCGTCTTCCCCCGTTTTCTCCCTCGCAGCGGCGAGGTCTGTCTCATAGGCCTTGCTGTGCTCGGTGTAGGTCACCGGGGCGTCCCAGGAGACGTACGTTCCGGGATCAACCACGAGATCCAGCAGGCCGCGGGCATTAAGACGCCGGGGCCGTGTTTGGACACTCATGCGCCCGCGCCTCCGGCCTGTTCGGAGCTGCCGGCCAGCCAGTTCCGGATCTCGCTTCCGTGCTGGTCCAGCAGGGGCGGTGCGGCGTGGCTGCGGTTGGTGGTTTCGGTGCCTTCCTCAGCGTCGAAGAAACGCAGCGGCGGGCCCGGCAGGGCAACCTTGCCCAGGACGGGATGTTCGACGTCGACCACGAGGCCCTGCGAATGCACCTGTTCCCATTCGTAGACTTCGTCCAGCGTCCGCACCTTGCCGGCCGGAATGCCTGCGGCCCGCAGCTTCTCCAGCAGCGGTTCGGCATCAAATTCCGCAAACGCTTCTTCGACGGCCTCAATGACCGCAGGGCGGTTGCGCACCCGCTGCGCATTGCCGGCAAATTCGGGGCGGGAGGTGTCGATGCCGAACGTGGCCGCGAACGTTTCCCACAGCTTCTCGCTGCCAACACTGATCTGGACCTTGCCGCCGCGGCAAGAGAACAGGCCGTAGGGCGCAATAGAGGGATGGTGGTTCCCCTGAGCAGCCGGGACTTCGCCGGCAACGGTGTGCCGGGTGCCCTGAAAAGCATGAACGCCGACGACGGCGGCAAGCAGCGATGTACGGACCACCTGTCCCTTGCCGGTGCGCTCGCGTTCCAGCAGCGCAGCCAGCAGCCCGAAGGCCCCGTACATCCCGGACAGCAGATCAGCGATCGGCACCCCCACACGCTGAGGGTCCGACGGGCCTGAACCTGTCAGGGACATGAGGCCGGCTTCTCCCTGAACGATCTGGTCGTAACCGCTGCGGGTGGCCTCGGGGCCGTCGTGTCCAAAACCGCTGATGGACAGGATCACCAGCCGGGGATTGAGCTCATGCAGCTGCGCCGGGGAGAAGCCGAGCCGGTCCAGCACTCCGGGCCGGAAATTCTCCACTAGAACGTCGGCCCGCCGGACCAGATCCCGCAACACGGCCACGCCGTCGTCGGACTTGAGGTCCAGACTGATTGACTCTTTGTTGCGGTTGCAGGAGAGGAAGTATGTGGCCTGCAAATCGTCTTCCGGGCCAACGAACGGCGGTCCCCAGCTGCGGGTGTCATCACCCGTGCCGGGGGTCTCGACCTTGATCACGCGGGCGCCGAGGTCCGCAAGCATCATGCCGGCGTGGGGACCGGCTAAGGCGCGGCTCAGGTCAACAACGAGGTAGCCGTCCAGCGGGCCGCGGGAAGTGGATGTGGAGCTCATGGAAGTCTCTTTCTGTAGCGGGGATGTGGAGCCGGGCGGTCAGGGCTTAGAGCCAGCCTGGAACCACCATGATCAGCCAGGCCACCAGCGGTCCAACGACAACAACGATTCCGCTGTAGCTGAGGATCTGCTTGTAGAAACGGTCCTTGTCCATGCCCTCGGGAGCATTCGCGAGGACCAGCGCACCGTTTGTGGAGAACGGTGAGACGTCAACGATCGTGGATGAAACGGCCAGTGCACAGATGAGTCCAACGGCGCCGATCTCTCCGGAAGCGAGGAAGGGAACGGCCAGCGGAATCAGGGCCGCGAGGATGGCGGTGGAGGAAGCGAAGGCAGAGACAACGGCGCCGATGTAGCAGATGAGCAGCGCAGCCAGCAGGGGCATACCAAGTCCGACGACGCCGTCGGACACGTACTCAACGGTGCCTGCTTCCTGGAGCACACCGACAAAGGTGAGCATGCCGCAGATCAGCAGGACCGTGGTCCAGCTGATCTTGTTGATGGCGCCCTTTTGCGCCTGCGGGGAAACCAACGCCAGGATCACGGCGATGGTGATGGAGACAAAGCCAACATCAACCTTGAATCCGAGGGCGATGACGGCAAGGGCGACCAAACCGGCGATCGTCACAATCTGCGGAAACAGTTCGGTGCGGGATTTTGTGGCGGTAAGACCGTCTCCGGCAGGGTCGCGCGGACCATAGATGTCGGAGCCGAATCCCTTGAAGGCGACGTCGGCGCGGCCTGCGGTGCTGAGGTTCATCCGTGCCTGGGCAACTTCCTCCACGAAGCCGCCCACCTTGCCGCTGCGAAGTTTGCTGCCGCCCAGAACAAAGAACAGAATCAGGGCAATGAAGGTATTGAAGAGCAGGCTGGCCAGGAATACGGCCAGGGGGCTGGATTCCAGATCGGTTTCACCGATGATGCCGTTGACCGTGACTCCGTAGACGGCAATCGGCGAGAATCCGCCTGCCTGCGCGCCGTGGATCACCATCATGCCCATCATCAGCGGATTGATCTTGTGTTTGGCCGCAAAACCCAGGGCAATCGGGGCCACGATGGCGACGGCGGCGGGAGAGAGTGCGCCGACGGCGGTGATGATGGCGGTGATGGCAAACATGATCCAGGGAATGAGCGCCACCCGGTTCCCGACAAGCTTCACAGCGCCCCGGACCAGCAGGTCAATGGTTCCGTTGTTTTGAGCTATCGCGAAGAGGTATGTCACGCCGACGATGGTCAGGAAGAGCGCGCCGGGAAAATTAGCGAGAATCTCGTCGGTGCTCATATCGAGGAAGACAAAGCCCAGAAGGAAGGCGCCAACGAAGGCAAGCGCCCCCATGTTCAGCGGCAGCACTGTTGCCAAAAGGAACATGGCCACCAGTATCAGGATGGAAAGGAGTGGAGCGGACATCTATGTTCCCTTGGTCGAAGGAGCCGGCACTGCCCCCGGGCTGCCGGCCCAACCTGAAAAGTGATGCAGGCCACACCACTGGACTAGCCTCTTAGACACTGGGTCTCTTTGTCAATCCCCGCTATAGTTCGTCTCAGCCGTGGGGATGCCCGGTGGACGTAGAAAGAGGACGCCATGTCAGGCAGCGGTGATGGCAACGGATTTGTTCGTGTTTCCAAGCCCCGTTTGTATGAGCGGCTGGTGGAACAGCTTCTGGGTTATATTGCGTCAGCCGGCCTGGGGCCGGGGGACTTGCTGCCGGCGGAGCGGGATCTGGCGGAGCGCATGGGGGTTTCCCGGGCCACGCTGGCACAGTCGCTGGTCGCTCTTGAAGTCCTGGGGGTGATTGACGTGCAGCACGGAACCGGGGCGGTGCTGATGTATCGGCCGAGTGTTGCGTCGGTGCTGCGCGAACTGCGCGAGCACCGCGACCGGATGCCGGAAATCGTCGAAGCCCGCAGCACCTTGGAAGTAAAGCTGGCCGAACTTGCGGCGGAGCGCCGCACAACTGAGGACCTGGCGGCCATCGACCTGGCGCTGGAATCAATGGCTGCGGAGATTGCCGACGGCAGCCGGGGAACTGCCGGAGACGAGCAGTTTCACCAAGCCGTGGCCGCTGCTGCCCATTCCTCCATCCTGGCGTCCATGATGACGTTCATTTCGGAGTTGGTCCGGGAGACCCGGCTGGCATCCCTCGGGCAGCCGGGACGCCCGGAGCAGTCCTTGCAGTCTCACCGAGCCATTGCTGACGCCATCCAAACGTCTGATCCCGCGGCGGCGGCGCGTGCCATGCAGGCACACATCGATCTGGTGTCCAAGACCGGGATCTGAGGACGTCCCGTTATCCGAACTCGACGGTGATCTGCGGTGCGCAGAACCTGAGCAGGTAAACAGACACCTGGCGTAGGTAGTCTTCTGGAAAAGACGGGTATCTCGGGTTCTCGAAAGTCTCTGTTTTGGGCGTTTTTGGGGCTGTTTTCGGGACGGAAATGTCGGTGGCAGGTGACAGCCTGAAGTCATGGATCAGAACGGATCTTTTCGACGCGGCGGCACTGGTGAAGCATTCGGTGCCGGGCAGGCTGCCGGCCCGAGCCTGTCGATTTACAACGCTGAGCCGGACAGTGCCCCGAGGTATCCCGAAACCGCTCACATGGACCCGGCCTACCGGGACGGGCTTACCGGTTCGTTGGTCCTGCAGGGTGCGGAGTCCCTGACCCAGGACGAAACCAGTGTGGTGTTGTCCCGGTTGGATGCGTTGGTGCGGTGGGCGCAGGCCCAGCAGGCCAAAGTGCTGCACCGGATGGAAATCCTCTTCCGTGACGACCTGCTCGAAGATGTTGGCCGGGAGGATCCGGCCCTGACCTTTAGCCTGGCCGCGGAGGAAGCCGCAGCCATCCTGCACCTGCCGACGAACACCGCGAAGATGCTGATGAGTGAGGCGGGACGGTTGTGCACCACCCACACCGCAACGCTGGCCCGGCTGGAGGACGGGGACCTGGGTTACGGGCATGTGCAGACGGTGCTGGACCAATCCCAAAACGTCCCAGAACCCGAACTGGCCGGCTTCGAAACGGTGTTGCTGGAGGCCGCGGGTGCGGGGCAGACGTCGTCCCAGTTCCGGGTGAAGGCCAGAAGGCTGCGGGAGAATCGGTATCCGGAAACCGTTCCGGTCCGGCATAAGAGTGCTTTTGAACGGCGGCGGGTGTGTTTGGTGCCGGAGGAGGACGGGATGTCGTGGCTGTCGGCGTTATTGCCGGCAGCGCGGGCGCAGCTGGTTTATACGCAGCTGACCACGGTGGCGTGGGGTGAGCAGGGAGCGGGGATCCGCGGGGAGTGGACCAGTTGCGGGCGGACATTCTGGCCGACCTGCTCGACGGTGATCCTGACGCCAGGGATGCAACGGACAGTTATGACCTCGAACGAAGTGGGCCTGCCAGCGAGGTGGACCCCGGTGACAGGGACAGCAGCAACCCGGACTCTGGCGACAATGGCCGGCGGAACATCCAAGCCGGCCACAACGGCAACCGCAACCGCAACGGCAACGGCCCGGGCAACGGCGACCGGGACCGCAGGGACAGGGATAGGGACAGCGGCCGCGACACCAAGGATAACCAGGCCCGGGCACGTGCCCGGGCCCGCACCGAGATCCTGGTCCTGATCACCGCCGAGACCCTGTTCGGTGCTGACGAACAGCCTGCCGAACTGCACGGATACGGGCCGATCAGCCCCGAAGCTGCCCGTCGTTTGGCCCGGCAGGCGGCGCACTGGACTCCGGTGGAACGAAACTCGGACACTGAAGAGATTCTGCGGGTCGGGCGGCGGCGGAAAGTTCCTGCCGGGCTGCAGCGCTGGCTGCGGGCCAGGGACGGAACCTGCCGGTTCCCGGGGTGCCGGACCAACGCCATGATCTCGGAAATTGATCACACCAAACCGTGGTCCCACGGCGGGACCACCGATCACGACAACCTGGAGCATCTCTGCAGAAGACATCACATGTTCAAGTACCGGGGCTTCTGGAAAGCCCACCAACGCAGCCCGGGAATTATTGAGTGGACGTCACCGGGAGGCCGGACCTACCGGACCGATCCGCACCTCACCCTGGCCACAGGACTGAGCACGCGACCCAGCACAGGACTAAGTGCGGGACCAAGGGTGGAAGCCACGAAACCTGCTGCAACCCGAATTTCGGGCTGGACCCCTGAAGGCGAGACTCCAGTCGACTACGGCGACGATCCGCCACCCTTCTAAAAGCGACGCACCCAACCAGTCGGATCCACCCGTTGATGGCCTGTGGTTTACAGGCAAAAGAAAAGAACCGCCGCGGTTGCGACGGTTCTTTTCCTGCCCCAGGTCAGGAGGACACCTGATCAGGACAACATCAGTTCAGGACAACATCAGTGCTAGGCGTCGCCGCCGGCGTTGCCGGAGGTTCCAGCGTTCACATTGAGCAGGTCGTACTTCTTGATGGCTTCAGCGGGCGCACTGGCGTCCACCTCGCCGCGGCGGGCGAGCATTTCCAGGGTCCGAACGACCATGGAGTGCGAATCGATCTTGAAGTACCGCCGTGCCGCAGCGCGGGTGTCGGCAAAGCCGAAATCATCAGCGCCAAGGGTTGCAAACTCGTTGGGCACAAACTGGCGGATCTGATCCGGGACAGCCTTCATGTAATCCGTGGAAGCAACAATCGGACCGGTAGCGCCAGCGAGCTGCTGGGTCACGAACGGCACGCGGGGTTCGGCGTCGGGATTCAGGAATGCTTCTTCCTCGGCGGCCAAGCCGTCGCGGCGCAGTTCATTCCATGAGGTCACGGACCAAACATCGGCAGATACGCCCCAATCCTCAGCGAGGATCTTCTGAGCTTCAAGAGCCCACGGTACGGCAACGCCGGATGCGAGCAGCTGAGCGCGGGGACCGTCAACCTTTGCCGGAGCAAGAAGGTAAATGCCCTTGACGATGCCTTCCACGTCCAGGTCCTCCGGAGCCTTGGGCTGCTGGATCGGCTCGTTGTAGACCATGAGGTTGTAGACGACGTTCGGATCCTCAGAATCCGGGCCGTACATCTGCTCGAGGCCGTGGCGGACAATGTGCCCAATCTCGTACCCATATGCCGGGTCGTAGGTCTTCACCGCGGGGTTGGTGGAGGCCAGGATCGGAGAGTGTCCGTCAGCATGCTGCAGGCCTTCACCGGTCAGGGTGGTGCGGCCGGCAGTCGCGGAAATCATGAAACCGCGGGCCATCTGGTCGGTGGCCGCCCAGATGTAGTCGCCCGTGCGCTGGA
Source organism: Arthrobacter sunyaminii (assembly GCF_018866305.1). Classification (NCBI taxonomy): domain Bacteria; kingdom Bacillati; phylum Actinomycetota; class Actinomycetes; order Micrococcales; family Micrococcaceae; genus Arthrobacter; species Arthrobacter sunyaminii. The sequence goes on along the minus strand of NZ_CP076456.1, from coordinate 2,624,594 downwards.
ACCCAAACATCGAGTAGAACACGTACACCGGAATTAGCGGTTCGCCGTGAGTGGCGTAGGACGTTCCGGCGGCGGTGAACGCAGCAATGGAACCGGCCTCGTTGATGCCCACATGCACGATCTGGCCCTGCGGGGACTCCTTGTAGGCCAGGACGAGATCCCGGTCTACAGAAAGGTAATTCTGACCCTTGGGGTTGTAGATCTTTGCGGTGGGGAAGAACGAGTCCATGCCGAAGGTACGGGCCTCATCCGGAATGATCGGCACAATCCGCTTGCCGAACTCCTTATCCCGCATCAGGTCCTTGAGCAGCCGCACGAACGCCATGGTGGTGGCGGCCAGCTGCTTGCCGGAGCCGCGGTTGGCCACTTCGTAGGCCTTCTCGTCCGGCAGGTGCAGCGGCTCGTGCTTAACCCGACGCTCGGGAACATTGCCGCCCAGCTCGCGCCGGCGTTCCAGCATGTACTTGATCTCCGGAGCGTCAGGTCCCGGGTTGTAGTACGGCGGCTGGTAGGGATCGGCTTCGAGCTGCTCGTCGCTGATCGGGATGCGAAGGTGATCCCGGAAGGCCTTCAGGTCATCCAGGGTCAGCTTCTTCATCTGGTGGGTCGCATTGCGGCCCTCGAAGTGCGTGCCCAGGCCGTAGCCCTTGACCGTGTGGGCCAGGATGACCGTCGGCTTGCCCTTGAATTCCATGGCTGCCTTGTAGGCGGCGTAGACCTTGCGGTAATCGTGGCCGCCGCGCTTAAGCTGCCAGATTTCCTCGTCGGTGAGATTGGCAACCAGTTCCTTGGTTGCCGGGCTCTTGCCGAAGAAGTGGTCGCGGACAAACCCGCCGTTCTCAGCCTTGTATGTCTGGTAGTCGCCGTCGGGGGTGGAGTTCATGATGTCCACCAGCGTGCCGTCTTTGTCCTTCTCGAGCAGCGAGTCCCACTCGCGGCCCCAGACAACCTTGATGACGTTCCAGCCGGCGCCGCGGAAGAAGGCCTCAAGTTCCTGCATGATCTTGCCGTTGCCGCGGACCGGACCGTCCAGGCGCTGCAGGTTGCAGTTGACCACGAACGTCAGGTTGTCCAGCTTGTCATTGGCGGCAAGCTGCAGCAGTCCGCGCGATTCCGGCTCGTCCATTTCGCCGTCGCCAAGGAAGGCCCAGACGTGCTGGTCAGAGGTGTCCTTGAGGCCGCGGTTCTGCAGGTAGCGGTTGGACTGCGCCTGGTAAATGGCGTTCATCGGACCGATACCCATGGACACGGTGGGGAATTCCCAGAAATCAGGCATGGAGCGCGGGTGCGGATATGAGGACAGGGCGTGTCCCTCACGGGACTTCTCCTGGCGAAAACCGTCCATGTCTTCTTCGGACAGCCGGCCTTCAAGGAACGCGCGGGCGTACATGCCGGGGGAGGCGTGACCCTGGAAATAAATCTGGTCTCCACCGCCCGGATGGTCCTTGCCCCGGAAGAAGTGGTTCATACCCACTTCGTAAAGGGTGGCCGCTCCGGCGTAGGTGGAAATATGTCCGCCGACGCCGATGCCCGGGCGCTGGGCACGGTGCACCATAATGGCGGCATTCCAGCGAAGCCAGGCACGGTAGCGGCGTTCGATTTCCTCGTCGCCCGGGAACTCTGGTTCCTGGTCGACGGGAATGGTGTTGACGTAGTCGGTGGTGGTTACCATCGGCACGCCTACGCTCTGGGAACCAGCGCGCTGGAGCAGTGAACGCATGATGTACTGGGCGCGTTCGGTGCCCTGCGAACGGATTAGTTCGTCAAGCGATTCAATCCATTCCGCGGTTTCCTCGGGGTCACGGTCCGGAAGCTGGTTGGTTAACCCGCTCAGGATGTCCGTTGTGTCTTCTGCGGCCACGGCAAACCTCTCTCGGGTGCAGATTGTGTCTGCACCAATTACGACTGTGGGGATCCGGTTTCAATCCGGACGATCACGGCGGCTATGCGGATGCTGGTTGCCTCCGGAGCCTCTTCCGTCCACTCTAGTCCCGGAGAGCGCGTCTTGCGTAGCCTGTTCGCTTCCGGCGGCGGGCGGGTCAACCAACGCCCGTGCACGCGGTCCCGCTGTCCCACCTGCGGGTACATGTGATAACCCTCCGGTGCATGCCACGGAACCTTGAAGGTTCTGCCCAAAAGGTGTTGGCTTGTGTCCAAGACACCGCATCTCGTCCAAATATGTGATTCCCTTGTATTTATGCAGTCAACCAGGAGGAGTGAAGTGAGCGAGGCCGAAGCCGTCACGGAAAACAGCGTGGCGGGAAGATTGGGTTTCAAAGACCAAGACCTGATTCAGGAATTCGGCTACGACGAGGACGTCGATTTCGACCTCCGCGACGGACTCGAGGACTTGGTCGGGAGTGAGCTCCTCACCGAAGAGGACCATGAAGTCGTAGACGGAGTTATCCTCTGGTGGCGTGCCGACGACGGAGACCTCGTGGATGCGCTGGTGGACTCCATTACAACGCTCGACGACGGCGGAGTGGTCTGGGTGCTGACGCCTAAGTCCGGTCGGGACGGGTACGTTCCTCCCGCAGACATCGAAGAGGCGGCACCAACGGCCGGCCTGCACGTCACCACATCGCCGGCAGTAAGCGATGACTGGGCTGCCACCCGCCTGGTTGCCCGACGCAAGAAGTAGCCGCCTTGGAGCTGACACCGTCACCGGCAGCTGACGGGCGGTATCCGGCTCCGGACTTTGAGCTCCCCAACCAGTTTGGGGAGCCTGTCCGTTTGTCTGCGCTTCAAGGTCAGCCGGTCCTTGTTGTTTTCTTCCCCTTCGCGTTTTCAGGCGTGTGTTCCGGGGAACTTGATGAGCTTGAGACGGTCCGGGAGGAATTCGGCCGCGACGGGGTCCGCATGCTGGCGGTCTCCTGCGACTCGAAATATGCCCTGCGTGCCTATTCTCAGGCCCGCGGTTATTCCTTTGACCTGCTGGCGGATTTTTGGCCCCACGGCCGCGTGGCCAGCGCCTACGAGGCGTTCGACGCCGACCTCGGCCGTCCGCTGCGGGCCTCCTTTCTCATCGATGAACAGGGCCTGGTGCGAAGCGTAGTGCGCTCCGGCGCCGGAACACCCCGCCCGCTGCAGGCGTACCGCGATGCAGTTCGGGAGCTGACTTCTCCGTGACCAACACACCTGCCGGCAGCGGCCGTTCCGGCGGCTCAAGGCCGGGGCTGGGACTTACCGGTTTTGTCCGCTCCGACCCCGCACCGTCCGCTCCGCCGCCCACCGCGGATGAAGAGCGTCAGCTTCGCCGTGCCGTTGAGTTGCTGGCCGGTCGCCGGCTGGCCATCCTCACCGGGGCGGGAATGAGCACCGATTCCGGCATCCCCGACTACCGGGGGCCGGAGGCGCCGCCGCGCAACCCGATGACCTATCAGGAATTCGTCGGGGACCCGGACCTGCGCCGCCGTTACTGGGCACGAAACCATGTGGGGTGGCACCATCTGCGCCAGGCGGCGCCCAATGCCGGCCACGCCGCCGTCGCCCGTTTGGAACGCAGGGGACTCACCACCGGACTGATCACCCAAAACGTGGACCGGCTCCACACGGACGCGGGCAGTGCGTTGGCCGTGGACCTGCACGGGCGCTATGACCGCGTCATGTGCCTGGAATGCGGAACCAGATACTCCCGTCAGACCATCTCCCGGCTGCTGGAAGAACTGAACCCGGGTTTTCTCGAGCGCACCAGGCTGGACGGTGACATTGCCCCCGACGCCGATGCGGACGTCGCGGACACCGAAGACTTTGTCGTGGCTGACTGTCCCGTTTGCGGCGGAATGCTGAAACCGGATTTCGTCTATTTTGGTGAAAACGTGCCCCGGGACCGCGTAGCCGCAGCCTTTGCCATGCTCAATGCTGCCGATGCCCTCCTGGTTGCCGGATCGTCCCTGACCGTGATGAGCGGCCTGCGGTTCGTCAAACACGCGCATAAGACGGGAAAACCGGTGGTTATCATCAACCGCGGCCCCACCCGCGGGGATGACTTGGCGGACCTAAAGATAGACGCGGGCGTGTCGACGGCACTTGAATATCTTGCAGCTGAACTGCCGGATTTGTCCCGGGACGCGGGCGGCCCAAATCAGGGTCCGTGACGGCGAATCACCAGGCGTAATGAGCTGATTAGGCATTATCCGCAAACGTCCGGTAGAGTAATTCCTCGTGATGCGGCGCTGATCAGGAAAACCTGAGAGGCATAACGGTCACAAAGGGTCTTTAGCTCAGCTGGTAGAGCGCCACGTTTACACCGTGGATGTCATCGGTTCGATCCCGGTAGGACCCACAGAAGAAGCAAACTATGAACCCGCCGTCCGGAAGGACGGCGGGTTTTGCTTTGCGTGAACGGCGTTCGAAGCCGCCAACATCCGAGCGGGGCCATTGTTCCGCCTGGTATCGCGCCAGGCCCGCCCGGCGGCGGCGCTCCAGGCTGGGCGGCACGCACGGTCCCTGCGCACAGACTCTCAGCTTTTGAACAGTCTCCGTTGCTATTTCTGGGATGGACGGACAAAGTGTGCACCCAGGAAGAGGAGGTACCCGCATGCGTATGACGTTCCGGCGTACGGTGGCGACCGTTGCGGCGCTGCTGCTCCCGCTCACCGCTGCCGGCTGCGGCATGGTGACCACGGAAAGTGCCGCAACAGGTGCTGCGCAGGAATCGTCCTCCGCCCCGCTTCCGGTGGATGAAGCAGACCTGCTTACCGACGCGCTTGATGCCTGGGCGGATGAGGTCAACGCCTACACGGACCCGGAGGGCAACTCATCAGGCACGGAGTTCTCCGCAGCTGTTTATGAAGCCACTTCCGGCCGCGCTTGGCACTACAACCCCGGCGGCAGCTATCTGGAAGCAAGCCTCGTCAAGGTGCCGATCCTGCTGACCCTGCTGCGCGAAGCGACGCAGGAGGAACGGGACCTGACGCTGGAAGAGGAATACCAGGCCGTGATGATGATCGAGTACAGCGACAATGATGCCACCACGGCGCTGTACGAAGCCGTTGGGGGAGCGCCGGAACTGGCCCGGACCTACGGCATGCTCGGTGTCACGGAAACTAACGCCTCCGAGGTATGGGGTGCCAATGAGACCGGAGTCGAGGACCAGCTCAAGATTGCACGCGCGCTTCTTGAGGGAGTGGACTGGATCGACCCCGGCCTGCAGGAGTTCGCCGTGGAGCTCATGGAAAATGTGGAATCAGGCCAAAGCTGGGGAATCAGCGCCGGAGCCTCAGACCTTGGCGCCGAAATTGCCCTGAAGAATGGCTGGCTGCAGGACGACGCCTTGTCTTGGAACGTCGGCAGCATGGGTTTTGTCCGTGCCGGCGGTGCAGAATACGCAGTGGTGGTCCTCACCTCCGGAACCAGCACGATGGAAGACGGAGTGTCCGTGGTGGAGCGCGTGGCCCGCATCATCAACTCCTTCGAAACCACGGGAACGCCCGACTCCGCCGACACGGAGAGTCCCATGTGGCGGGCGGACGGCTCGGAAGCATAGGCTGGGAGATAAAGACGGCGGGCGAGCGCCAATCGCCGTGCCCCCTTGCTGGGCACCCGAAGAATCGTGGAGAAAACTTGAGCGCACAAATTGGTGTCACCGGCCTGGCCGTCATGGGTGCAAACCTGGCGCGGAACCTCGCCCGGAACGGCTACACCGTAGCCCTGCACAACCGGTCGATCGAGAAAACGGACGCCCTGCTGTCTGCCCACGGCGATGAAGGCGACTTCATCCGAACCGAGTCCCTTCAGGAACTCGTCGATTCCCTGGAGAAGCCCCGCCGCGTCCTGATCATGGTGAAGGCCGGTGCTCCGGTGGACTCCGTGATCGACCAGCTGGTGCCGCTGCTGGAAGCCGGCGACATTGTGATTGACGCGGGCAACTCACACTACGAGGACACCCGGCGCCGCGAGGCCGCCCTGGCGGAGAAGGATCTTCACTTTGTGGGTGTCGGCGTCTCCGGCGGTGAAGAGGGCGCGCTGCTCGGCCCGTCCATCATGCCCGGCGGTTCGCGCGAGTCCTACGACTCCCTGGGCCCCATGCTCGAGAAAATCGCGGCGAAGTACGACGGCGAGCCCTGCTGCAGCTGGATCGGCACCGACGGCGCGGGTCACTTCGTAAAGATGGTGCACAACGGCATCGAGTACGCAGACATGCAGGTCATCGGTGAGGCCTACGACCTGCTGCGCTCTGCCGGGGGTATTGAACCGGCTGAACAGGCCGAAATCTTCACGGAATGGAACACCGGACAGCTCAGTTCCTTCCTGATTGAAATCACGGCCGAAGTCCTGGCCCACACGGATGCAAAGACCGGCAAGCCGTTTGTCGACGTCGTCGTGGATTCCGCCGGACAGAAGGGCACCGGACGCTGGACGGTGGTGTCCGGTCTGGACCTGGGCTCGCCTGTTTCCGCTATTGCCGAGTCCGTTTTCGCCCGGGCCCTGTCCTCCCAGCGGGGCCAGCGCGCAGAAGCACAGGAGATCCTTGCCGGCGGCGAAGCGACCGTCGAGCTGCCCGAAACCTTCGTTGATGACGTCCGCCAGGCGCTCTACGCCTCCAAGCTCGTCAGCTACGCCCAGGGCATCGACATGCTCAACAGCGCCGCCAAGGAATACGGCTGGGACCTGAAGCTGGACCAGATCGCCTCGCTGTGGCGCGCCGGCTGCATCATCCGGGCGGAACTGCTTGATGACATCATGAAGGCCTATGAGGGAGACAATGCTCCGGCCAACCTGCTGCTGGCTCCGGCCTTCGCGGAGTCCATTGCCGCGGCTCTGCCGGCTTGGCGCCGCGTAGTGTCCGTTGCCGTCCAGCTGGGCATTCCCGTGCCCGTCTTCAGCTCTTCCCTGGCCTACTACGATGGACTGCGCCGCAAGCGCCTGCCTGCCGCACTCACCCAGGGCCTGCGTGACCTCTTCGGGGCGCATACCTACAACCGGGTCGATTCCGAGGGTACATTCCACACAATGTGGAGCGGGGACCACTCCGAGGTGGAAGCAGTGGACACCCACTAGCCAACCGCTGAGTACGCAAAAGGCCGCCGGCACCCAATGGGTGCCGGCGGCCTTTGTCTATTGTCTGCGAGTTTGCCGCAGTTACGACTTGTCTCAGATATAAATCGCCGGATCGATATATTCGGCCGGATCCACAGCTGCCTGCGTTTCCTTGACCTGACGGTGCCGCCATCGGGCCGGAATGCCGGTGATAATGGAATCGGCCGGCGCATCCTTAACCACCACGGCATTGGCGCCCACGGCGCTGTTCTTGCCAATGGTCACCGGACCCAGGATTTTGGCGCCAGCCCCCACCGTGACGCCGTCGCAGATGGTGGGGTGGCGCTTGATCCGGGCCAGGGACCGCCCGCCCAAGGTGACCCCGTGGTAAAGCATGACGTCGTCACCGATCTCCGCAGTCTCGCCAATGACCACGCCCATGCCGTGGTCAATGAAGAACCTGCGCCCAATCGTTGCCCCGGGATGGATTTCGATCCCGGTGGCGAAGCGGGTCAGCTGCGAGAGCACCCGGGCAGGGAAGCGCAGTCCGGGCCGCGCCCACATCCGATGGGTCAGCCGGTGCATCCAGATGGCGTGCAGCCCGGAGTAGACCACGAGGTTCTCCATGGAACCGCGCGCGGCCGGGTCATGGGACGCAGCGGCGTCGAGGTCTTCACGCAGGCGTGCTAGGAAGCTCACAGGTGACTTTCTGATCGTGCGGAACTGTAGGCGGAGCGGAGATCAGCCCCGGATATCGTCGTAGAGCACCGTGGAGATGTAGCGCTCACCGAAGTCGCAGACGACGGCGACAATCAGCTTACCGGCGTTTTCCGGCCGCTTGGCCAGCTCAAGGGCCGCCCAGACGATTGCACCGGACGAGATTCCGCCGAGAATACCTTCCTTGGCACCCAAAGCACGCGCTGTGGCAACCGAGTCTTCAACGGAAGCGTCAATGACTTCGTCGTAGATGTCGGTATCCAGCACTTCGGGGACAAAGTTGGCGCCCAGGCCCTGGATCTTGTGCGGTCCGGGGGAGCCGCCGTTGAGGATGGCCGAGTCCTTCGGCTCGACGGCGACAATCTGGACACCGGGCTTGCGCTTCTTCAGGACCTGCCCGACGCCGGTGATGGTACCGCCGGTGCCGACACCGGCCACGAAGATGTCAACCTTGCCGTCGGTGTCTTCCCAGATCTCCTCGGCCGTTGTCTGGCGGTGGACTTCGGGGTTGGCGGCGTTGGCAAACTGCTGGGCCCAGATGGCGTTCTCGGTGGTGGCCACGATCTCCTTGGCCTTATCCACGGCGCCGCGCATTCCCTCGGAGCCGGGCGTCAGGACAATCTCGGCACCGTACGCACGAAGCATGACGCGACGCTCGGTGGACATGGTCTCGGGCATGGTCAGGATGACCTTGTAGCCGCGGGCGGCGCCCACCATGGCCAGGGCGATGCCGGTGTTGCCGGAAGTGCCTTCGACGATCGTTCCGCCGGGCTTGAGGGCGCCGGCCTTCTCGGCGGCGTCCACAATGGCCACACCAATCCGGTCCTTCACGCTGTTGGCCGGGTTGTAGAACTCGAGCTTGACCGCCACCTCGGCGTCAAGGCCCTCGGTCAGGCGGTTGAGCCGGACCAGCGGGGTACCGCCTACCAGCTGGGTGACGTCGTCGTAAATCCGTGCCATGGTTTGTCCTCTATCCGTTGGAATGAAAGTGAGTCAGGGGCGGCTGGAGGTTGCTGCTCCCGGGAATGTCCGCACCGGGGCCCGTCCCAGCCTACCCCTCTGCATGAGGGTGGGTCAGTTGTCAAGCCATTCAGCGTAATATTTCCGCGCCTTGGCCAGCTTCGGATTGATGATGACCTGGCAGTAGCCCTGTTCGGGGTGTTTGGCGTAGAAGTCCTGATGGTAATCCTCCGCCACGTGGAAGCGGGGCAGCGGGACGATCTCCGTCACGATCGGATTGTCCCAGTGCTCCTGTGCCCGGTCGCGTGCCTTCTCGAACTCCTCGCGCTCAGCCTCGCTGGTGTAGAACATCGAGGACCGGTACTGGGTGCCGACGTCGTACCCCTGCCGGTTCAGCGTGGTGGGGTCATGTGAAATGAAAAACATGTCAAGGATCACTTCACCGTCAATGATGTCCTCGTCAAAGGTCACCGCCACCACTTCCGCGTGTCCGGTGGTGCCGGAGCAGACGCTGTCATAGTCCGGATGGGCGGTGTGCCCGCCGGTGTAGCCGGAAACGACGTCGGTGACACCGCGGGTCTTCTGGTAAAGGGCGTCGAGGCACCAAAAGCAGCCTCCGCCAAGTACATAGGTCTTCATACCCTGTATCAATGCACGCGTGCCCGCAATGATTCCCGATCTTCCATTCCAATACCCGGTGCGGGGCGAATCATGCCCTGCTGCGGCGCGGCCGAATTGAGCGCGGGAAACCTAGCAGGTAGAACTGAAACCATGGATACAGACAAGCCCGCCGAAGGCGCCGAGCCGGCGGCACCGGGACCGGACCCGGAAACCCCCGTCGCCGCAGCAGAAACGGACGGCTCCGCGCCCACACTCGGCGACGTCCTCCTGGCCGCCGAAGAACTGTGGCCGGAATCCCTGGCTGAAGGCTGGGACGCCGTCGGTCTGGTGGCCGGCCGGCCATTCCGCTCGGTCAAGCGGATTCTCTTCGCCGTGGACCCCACCTCTGAGGTCATTGACGAAGCCCTGGAATGGGGCGCGGACCTGCTGGTGACGCACCACCCGCTGTTCCTGAAGCCGGTTCACTCGGTGGCGGGCACAGGATTCAAAGGTGACGTGGTGCACCGGCTGATTGAAGGCGGCTGTGCGCTGCTGACGGTCCACACCAACGGCGACAGCGCCGTGGGCGGGGTCTCCGATGTGCTGGCAGACGCGTTTGGACTCGAAGGGGTGGAACCGCTGGTTCCCGCCGAGGACGGACTGCCCGAAGAGGGCATCGGCCGGGTGGGGGAGTTGCCTGAGGCCACCACGCTGGCGGACTTCGCCAAGCTGGTTTTCAGCATCCTGCCCGCCGTCGCCGGCGGAGTCCGTGTTGCCGGCGATCCGCACGGGCTGGTCCGCCGGGTTGCCGTCTGCGGCGGTGCGGGTGACAGTCTTTTTGACGCCGTCCGCCGGCACCAGGCTGACGTTTACGTCACAGCCGACCTGCGCCACCATCCCGCGTCCGAAGCCCGTGAGGCTGCCGTTAACGGTCGCCCCTACCTGATGGATGTGTCCCATTTCGGCAGTGAATGGCTGTGGTTGACGCCTGCAGCCGCTGCCCTGGAAAACGTCCTGAACGATCAGGGCTTCAGCGCGGAGATCCGGATCAGCGGCACCAACACCGATCCGTGGGACTTTGTGCTGACACCCGGGCTGAACTGACCTGCCCCGTTGGCATAGGCTAGGGGGAAGAACCGGGTCAGGTTGGCCCGGTCATAGTTGGAGGTTTTTCGGTGGCAAAAGCATCGTCGGAGGAGCAGCTGCGGCTGCTCGATTTGCAGGCTCTGGACAGTACGGTCCGCAAACTCCGGAACCGGGCCCGCACCGTCAGCGACAACTCGGAGATTGCAGCCCTTGCCCTGCAGCGGGCCGCGGCGCAGAGCAGGCTGGTTGCCGCTTCCACCGAGGCCGCCGACATCACGCGTGAACTGACCCGTGCCGAAGCCGACGTCGCAGCCGTGGCATCCCGGGTAGAGCGCAACCAGAAGCATCTGGACAGCGGCCACGGCACTTCCAAGGAGCTCACCGCCCTGCAGAGCGAAATGGAGTCGCTGAAGCGCCGCCGTTCCGATCTGGAAGACGTGGAGCTTGAAGTCATGGAGCGCCTCGAGACGGCCAAGGCCGCCGAGGAGCAGTCACGTGAAGCCGCCGCTGCCCTGGACGCTGAAATGGCGGCGCTGGAAGAAAAGCGCGACGCCGAACTGGCGGAAATCGAAACCGAGCGGCAGGCAGTGGTCGCCAGCCGTGAGGAACTGGCAGCCACCTTTGAGCCCGGCCTGCTGGCCGTTTACGAAAAGACACTGGCCAAGCACGGTATTGGCGCCGCACGCCTGTTCCACGGCACCTCCGAGGGCTCCGGCATGCAGCTGAGCCCCGGAGACCTTGCCGATATCCGCAAGGCCGCAGAGGACGACATTGTCTTCTGCCCCGACTCCGGCGCCATCCTGGTGCGCTCCGATGAGTGGAGCAGCTGACCGGTGACCCTGTTTGACCCGTCCGACGCCCCTGCTGAGCCTTCAGGGAACGCCGCGGCCTCTTCGAACGCGACCCGGCGCACGCTGATTGTGGAAGCCGACGGCGGCTCCCGCGGCAATCCCGGGCACGCCGGCTACGGCGCCCTGGTGCGCGATCCTGAGACCGGACGCATTCTGGCGGAAAAGGCACAGTACATCGGCAAGGCCTCGAACAACGTGGCGGAGTACTCCGGCCTGGTGGCGGCTCTCGAAATGGCCCACGACATTGACCCCGACTGCTGGATCCTGGCCAAGATGGACTCCAAGCTCGTTGTGGAGCAGATGAGCGGCCGCTGGAAGATCAAGCACGAGGACATGCAGAAGCTGGCAGCCAAGGCCCGGGGGATCGTCAACCCGCGCCGGGTGAAGTACCAGTGGATCCCGCGCGAACTGAACAAGGACGCCGACCGGCTCTCCAATGAGGCAATGGACGCCGGCATGGCAGGGGTTCCCTGGGTTCAAAAGGGTGCAGCTGCAACTGCGCTCCAGGAACCGAAAGAGGTTTCCGAGCCGGTCGCCGAGCCCAAACCGACTGCCACCGGCAGGCTGCACCACACCGAGCTGTGGGTCCGGGACTTCGCCGCCGCTGAAGCCTCGCTGGGCTGGCTCCTGGAACGCCTGGGATACCTGCGCGCGGACAGCTGGAAAACCGGTGCCCGGTGGCAGGGAGCGGACAGCTACGTGGTTATCGAAGCAGGACCGGACGTGCTGGATACGGCGTACGAACGGCGGCGTCCGGGCCTGAACCATCTGGCCTTCCACGCCGGATCGCGGGCGGATGTGGACCTGTTGGCCCGGCGCGCCGCAAGCCATGGCTGGACCCTGCTGTTCACCGACCGGCATCCCCATGCCGGCGGTCCGGACCACTACGCTGCCTACCTCGAAAACAGTGCGGGCTTCGAAGTGGAGCTGGTTGCCGAAGACTAGTTTGCGGCTTCCTGCCCGGGAAGGATGAGGTTGAGCTGGAAGGGCTTCCGGGCCGTGGCCGGCACCAGCTCTGCCTCCCACTTCTCGGCGGCAGCGGCGACCAGCTGTTCCGGCGTCTCAGGTGCGGCGCCGGTGCGGGTCAGCAAATGACGCGCGAGCTCGCCGCGGGTGTGCTTGGCGAAGTGCGAAACAACGGTGCGTTTTCCGTTCCGAATTTGGAAGACGTTCACAGCCGCTGCCCGAGCCGGTTCCGGCGCCCACGCAGCCGCGTAGGTGCTGGAACGGCAGTCCACCACCAGCTGTTCCGCCGCATACTCGTTCAGGACGGGCGTCAAATGGCGTTTCCAGAAGGAAGCGAGTTTGCCCGTTTCCGGAAGCTTCACCGCCATGGACAACCGATAAGCGGGAATCGGATCGCCGAATCCCAGCGCCCCCCACAATCCTGAGATGACGATGACGGAGCTATCCGCAGTGCGCTGCTGGGCGGGAGTCAGTGTTGAGTAGCCCAGGGCGTCGTAGAGCACTCCGCTGTAGATGCGGTGTGCCGGGGCGCAGGGCTGATCCTGCAGGACGGTGTTGCGCTGCACCTCTGCGGCCAGTGACGGGCCGACGCCCAGGACGGTGTGCGCGTCCGCCGCAGCACTGGCCTGCGCCACGGCTTCAAGGACCTGTTTGCGGGCGTCGTTAAGCCCGGGGAAATGCAGCTTGTCGGGGTCGAAAGCCGGACCTGAGACGGCGGCGGTTTTTCCTTCAGAGGGCGGGAGCAAAATCAACACCAATTAATCCTACGCGAGGTGTGTGAGCCTCCCGGCCGGGGCACTGAACCCGAACAACCCGCCGGAGACGGTAGCATTGAGGCTGGACGGGTTGGCCAGGCGATCGCGTTGGGTCCTTATTAAAGGAGCCACCGAGGAAAGTCCGGGCTCCGCAGAGCAGGGTGGTGGGTAACGCCCACTCGGGGAAACCCGCAGGCCAGTGCCACAGAAAAGAAACCGCCGTTGATGGTGATCCGCTTGGAACACTGTCTGTTCGGTAAGGGTGAAAAGGTGGTGTAAGAGACCACCAGCGTTCCGGGTGACCGGAGCGGCTAGGTAAACCCCACCCGGAGCAAGGCCATACAGGACGCGTTTGAGGGCTGCTCGCCCGATGCGTCCGGGTAGGCCGCTTGAGGGCGCCGGCAACGGCGTTCCCAGATGGATGATTGCCGCCTCCGGCCCGGTAACGGACCGGAGATACAAAACCCGGCTTATCGGCCAGCCCGTCCACTCAAACAGCCCCGGGGGCAACAGTGTCTCAAGATTTGGCGCTGTTTTTCCGCAGGATTTGCACAAGCGGTCCGCAATGCAGGCGCACCGGCAACTGCGCGACTATTCTGTGGCAATGTCCAGAACTACGACAAAACGCCGCCCGCTGGTGCTCCGTAATGCGAACTTCCGCGCCCTATGGATTTCCTCGACCGCCGGCATCTTTGGCACTTCCGTTGCCGCTGTGGCGCTGCCTCTCATCGCCGCCGTCGAATTGGACGCCTCGGACTTCGCTGTTGCTGCCCTGTCCGGCGTGGGGTTCCTGCCGTGGCTGCTGTTTGGACTGCCAATTGGCGTTTTGGTGGACCGCTACCGCCGCAAACCAGTAGTCATGGCCGCGCTGGTAATACGGATAGCCGTCTTGATTAGCCTGCCGGTGGCGTTCTGGCTGGACCGGCTCACTGTCATCCAACTCTTCGTGGTGTCCTTCCTGTCCGGCTTGGCTGCCGTTTTCTCCATGCTGGCGGAGTCGGCCCTGGTTCCCCGGGCGGTCAAGCGTGAGGAACTGATCGAGGGCAACGGTCTCATGACCGGCTCCGCTGCTTCAGCGGACGCAGTGGGCCGGAGTCTGGGCGGCTGGCTGACCTCTGTCTGGGGGGCATCAAACTCGCTCCTGCTGCAGGTGGCCGCATCCACGGCATCGCTGCTTTCGGTGGCAACACTCAAGGTTCAGGAGGCGGCCACTCCGCAAAAAAGCGGGAGCAGGATCTTCCGCGACATGAAAGAGGGGCTGCAGTACAGCTTCAGCACAGCTCCGCTGCGCGCGATCCTGCTGGTCGGTGCGCTCTGGAATTTGGGCGGCGCAATCGTAGTCTCCCTCATGGTCATCCTTGTGGTGCGGACACTGGGCGAATCCGGAGCCATGCTCGGATTCCTGACCGCATCCACCGCGCTGGGCGGAACGCTGGGCGGGCTCACCGTAAAGCACGTCACGCAGCGCTGGGGCTCGGGAACTGTGTGGCGATTCTCCATGCTGCCCGCTGCAGCCGGCTATTCCAGCCTGCTTTTGATGACGCCGGACTGGGGAATGCTGCCGGGATTCGCCGGGCTCTTCCTGGCCGGATATGCCATCTCCATGAACGTTGTGGTGTCCACCAGCTTCCGCCAGCGGGTCTGCCCGCCCGGAATGCTGGGCCGGCTGGGATCTGCGTCCCGGATGGTGACCTGGGGAATGCTGGCCGTTGCCGGCGTCATCGGGGGCTTCCTCGTGGAAGTCCTGGGAATCCGCGGGGCCATCCTCACCGGACTGGCGATTGCGTTCCTGGCTCCGGCCGTTGCAGCGTTCGGTCCGCTGCGGGGGATTAGGGATCTCGAAGACTTGGAGCCCGAACCGGCTGACGAAACCCTGGAGGTCCACTGACCCGAACATGTCAGTGTGACAAACATCTCGCTCAACAAAGCGGTGCGGCAAGTGTGTCCTAATACACTTGGAGGGACGACCAACCGGCACAAAGCAGTGCCGGCTGAGAAAAGGAAGTGAAAATCTTGAGCCAGTTCTCCGATGCCTGCCTGGATACATGGATGGACCGTGAGGCCCTTGCCGAGGCAATGATTCCGCTGATCGGGCGGCTGTACCGGGAAAACAGTGTGGTCACTTCGGTGTACGGCCGCCCGTTGGTCAATCGTTCCGTCATCGACATCCTCAAGGCACACCGCTTTGCACGGCAGATCGATGAAGTTGAACTGCCGGTCTCTGACACGTTCCCGCTGGTGCAGGCACTGACTGAACTGGAGCTGGGCGCCGCATCCATCGACCTGGCCCGCCTGAGCCTGAAGTACAAGGCAGAGGGCGCCGGCGTGGATCTCATGGATTTCCTCCGCCGCGAGCTGGCCGATGTGGCGGGCAAGCACGGCGCTGACGACCGCACCAGCACCGACGTCGTCCTCTATGGCTTTGGCCGGATCGGCCGGCTGCTGGCCCGCATCCTCATCGACCATGCCGGGGGCGGCCAGGGCCTGCGGCTCCGGGCAATCGTTGTCCGCAAGGGAGCGGAAAATGACCTGGTCAAGCGTGCTTCGCTGCTGCGCCGCGACTCCGTCCACGGTGCCTTCGACGGAACCATCACTGTCGACGAGGAAAACAACACCATCCTGGCCAACGGCACCCTGATCCAGGTCATCTACTCCAACGATCCGTCCACTGTGGACTACACGGCCTACGGCATCAACGACGCCGTGGTGGTGGACAACACCGGCCGCTGGCGCGACGAAGAGGGACTGTCCCAGCACCTGTCCGCCAAGGGAGTCTCGCGCGTCCTGCTCACCGCTCCGGGCAAGGGCAACCTGAAGAATATTGTGCACGGCATCAACCACGAATCGATTTCCGATGATGACTTGATTGTCACCGCGGCTTCCTGCACCACCAATGCCATCACGCCGGTCCTGAAGGTGCTCAACGACAAATACGGAATCATCCACGGGCATGTGGAGACGGTGCACTCCTTCACCAATGACCAGAACCTGATCGACAACTTCCACAATGGTGACCGCCGCGGCCGCTCCGCTGCACTGAACATGGTGATCACCGAAACCGGTGCCGCCAAGGCCGTTGCGAAGGCGCTGCCGGAACTGGCAGGCAAGCTCAGCGGCAATGCCATCCGGGTTCCCACCCCCGACGTCTCCATGGCCATCCTGAACCTGAACTTCGAGACCTCCACCACCAAGGAAGAGATCAACACCTTCCTGCGGGAAACATCGCTGAACTCTGACCTGCACAAGCAGATCGACTACATCGACTCTCCCGAGGTTGTCTCCACCGACTTCGTGGGGTCCAAGCGGGCCGGCATCGTGGACGGACTGGCCACCATCTCCAACGGCAAGAATGCCGTCCTCTACGTCTGGTATGACAACGAGTTCGGCTACAGCTGCCAGGTCATCCGGGTACTGGAGGAAATGGCCCACGTGAATCCGCCGGCCTACCCTCGCGTTGAGGAGCTGGCCGCCTCGATCTAGGCGGGAGCTTCACCGAAGACAAGGCAAATAGACAAAGCGAAAGGCGCGTTTCCCTGTCGGGGAACGCGCCTTTCGCTTTGCTCCGGTGTGGGCTCCCGGGTTTCTGAGTACCCTTAGTGGCCGAAAGGATCCGGATCCACTCCGGGCATCCACGTCAGTCCCGGAACATTCCAGCCGTGAGCCTTGATGGCTTTGCGGGCCTTCCTGCTCCACCGGTCATTGAGCTTGTCCACGTACAGCTTGCCGTCCAAATGGTCGTACTCGTGCTGCAGGACCCGGGCAAACCAGCCGGTGGCCTCAAATTCCAGCGGGGCTCCGTTCTCATCGAAACCGGAAATCCTGACCCACTCGGCGCGGTTGACGGGGAAGTTCTCGCCCGGGACGGACAGGCAACCCTCGGCATCGTCCTCCGGGTCCGGCGCCGAGCCAGGCACCTTGGACGTGATGAGCACGGGATTGACGACGACGCCGCGGTCCGGTGCGTCGTCGTCGTTCTGGTAGGCGAAGGTGAACAGGCGCAGCCCCACGCCAACCTGGGTAGCCGCCAGCCCGACGCCGTTGGCCACGTCCATGGTTTCGTACATATCGGCCACCAGGGTGCGCAGTTCGTCGTCGAACTTTTCCACCGGAGCGGCTCGGCGGTGCAGAACGGGTTCGCCGTGGATAACGATGGGACGGACGGTCATTGCTGGTCTTTCTGTTGGGTGGGTGGTGCCGGCTGCTGTCTGTGTACCGGGGGAGAGGCTAGGCGGTGATCTGCCGGCCGATGACTTCGCGCATGATCTCGGAGGTTCCCCCGAAGATGGTCAGCAGCCGGGCGGCCAGGAAGGCCTGCGCCACCGGGTATTCCAGGATGTACCCGTAGCCGCCGTGCAGCTGCAGGCAGCGGTCGGTGATGGACTGAACCCGTTCACTGGCCCAGAGCTTCGCCTTCGCTGCGGAGACGGCGTCCAGCCGGCCTTCATTGAAGGCGAGGATGGCCGAATCCACATAGGATTCGGTGACTTCCACCTCGGTCGCAATGTCAGCCAGGACAAACCGGCTGTTCTGGAAATCGGCAATGCGCTCACCGAAGGCGTTGCGGTTCTTTGTGTACTCAACGGTGGCTTCATAGATTTGCCGGGCAACGGCGGATGAAGCGACGGCGATGGCCAGCCGGCCCTGGGGGAGCTGCCCGGCGGCGTATTCCAGGCCGCGGCCCACTTCGCCCACGAGGTTGCCCTCGGGGATATGAACATCATCGAAGAACAGCTCGGCTGTGTCGGAGGCCTTCAGGCCCATCTTGTCCAGCTGGCCGCCCGTCTTGTAGCCCTCGGTCTTTTCCACCATGAACATGCTGAAGGAGTCTTTGGTGCCGCGGCCGGTTCCGCCGTCGGTGCGGGCCAGGACCAGGGAGGCGTCGCCGCTGATGCCGTTGCCGATGAAAGTCTTCTGGCCGTTCAGCCGCCAGCCGCCGTCGTTCTCACGCACAGCTTTGGTGCGGATGCCGCGCAGATCGCTGCCGGCGCCGGGTTCGGTCCACGCCACTGAGGTGACGGTGTCGCCGCTGACCATCCCCGGCAGCCAGCGTTCCTTGAGGTCATCGGAACCGTACGCCAGCAGGTGGGGGAGGACCATATCGTCATGCAGATGGAAGGCGAGGCCGACGGCGAGATGGTTGGCCTTGGCGAACTCCTCGTCCATGACGGCGCGGTAGCGGTAGTCGGGCATGCCGGCGCCGCCGAACTCCTCCGGCACGGCAAGTCCCAGCAGTCCCTGCTCCCCGGCAGCCTTCCACAGCTGCCGGGGCATCATGTGCTCGGCGTCCCACTTGGCGTACCCGGGAGCGACCTCGCGGGAATTGAATTCCCTGGCAAGGTCACGGAAAAGCTCGTGGTCTTCGTCGAACAATCTGCGCTCCAAGGCGGCGCCTCCTCAATGATTGGCCACAGTACGTTCCAGCGGCGGTGCTGCGGGCCGCCGCAGCACCGGCCGGGCGGCCTCATAAACAAGTCAAACATAAGTTCAAACACAACAAAGGCCGCCCCGATGAACCGGGACGGCCTCTGTGAAACTGATCCTGCCAGTCTCCTTGGGGTGAGTAACGGGGGTTGAACCCGCGACCTCCTGGACCACAACCAGGCGCTCTGCCAACTGAGCTATACCCACCATGTGCCTCGGATAACATATTCGCAAAATCCAGGCGAGTGGTTTTTGCGAACTCATTTATCTGAGGCAGCGGAATCAAGCTTACACGGTTTTTGGGGTGGTCCTGACCAACTGGCGCCCAAGACCCCAAAATGTGACCGAGCTAACTCTTGATGCCCTCCGCAATCTTCTTTGCCGTCGCCGAATCCGGGCCCGGAGCCGGCACAAAAATCGCCTCGCGGTAGTACCGGAGTTCGTTGATGGAATCCACGATGTCGCCCAGCGCACGGTGGTTCCCGGTTTTCGCCGGTGCCTGGAAGTAGGCGCGCGGGTACCAGCGGCGGGCGAGTTCCTTGATGGTGGAAACATCGATGATCCGGTAGTGCAGGTAGTCAATGACTTCCGGCATGTCCCGGGCCAGGAACATCTTGTCGGTTCCCACGGAATTTCCAGCCAGCTGGGCCTTCTTCGGCTCCGGCACCCACTTGGTGATGTACTCGATGACCTGGGCCTCAGCCTCGGCCATGGTCATCCCGTTGGGCAGCTCGTCCAGGAGCTTGGAGGTGGTGTGCATGTTTCGCACAAAATCACCCATCTGCGCCAGCGCGGCGTCATCGGGGCGGATGACCACATCCACTCCGTCACCCAGGATGTTCAGCTCGGAGTCCGTCACCAAGACCGCAACCTCAATGAGGGCGTCATTCTTGATGTCCAGACCGGTCATTTCACAGTCAATCCAAACAATGCGTTCATTAGTTATTGGCACACAACCAATGTACCGCGCTGCCCCCGGGTACCGGCCCGAGACAACCGCTTCGTCCCGCTCAGGACTCCGTCCTGTTCAGAGGCTTGAATGGCTCCGCTGGCGGCGGTCCGCTGACTCCGGCTGGGAGGGCACGACGGCGGCCGCCGCTGCGTCATACTGCTGGATCGGCAGCTGGCCGGTTTCAGGCGGACCGAAGGTACGCGTCCAGCGGCTGTCGCCGGAACCGTTCTGGTCTGCTGTGCCAGCATTGTCTGCCCTGGTGGACTCTGCAGGTTCGGAAGACTCTGACGACGCCGAGGATTTGGACGACGCTGAGGACGCCGAGGATTTGGCGGCTTCGGAGGTTTTGAGTGTCTGGGCGGGTTTGCGTGTCTCTGCGGAATCAGGGGCCTGCGCAGGCTTTGCAGCTTCAGGGGCCTGCGCGGGCTTTGTCGCTTCAGGCGTCGAAGCCTCAGCCCGCCGCCGTGCCTTCCTGCTTCCTGCCTTTGCCTGTCCGGTATCGATTCCCAGCAGCTCTTGTCCTGCGGGTGCCAGAGGGACGCCGGGGCTGGTTGCAGCATTCGTTTTCGTTCCAGGGGCTCCCGGGGCAGGCCGCGCAGAAGGACGGCTGTTTCCCGCGCCGGGCTTGCGGGCGAAAACCGAAACCACCGGCAAGACCCCCGTGGTGGGATCGGCCGCGCGCATTTCCTTGCGGGTGATCGGAGGTTTCGGGTCCGTCCCGGAGGCGTGCCCGGTTGGTGCGGGCCCCGAGACTGTCGCTGTGGCTGCCGGTGCCGGTGCCGGGATTGTCGGTGTTGAGGTGCTCAGCGCCGGGGCGGGTGATATTGAGTGCGCCGGCTCTGACGTGACCGGTGCTGAAGGGTTCGGGTGCTCTGAGCCGGCCTGGTCCGCCGCGTCATGCACCGCAGGGGAATCCGAGGAAAATTGCCAGACGGCAGTGAAGGACAGCAGCAGCAGGAAGGCAACGGCTCCGGTTATGCGCCAATCAATCTCGGCCCACGTCATCGCTCCGACAGCCGTGACGGCCAGGAAGACGCCCCAAAGGAGCAGGTCATGGTTTTTCCGCCGTACGCTGCCCGGGAGCGCGGTTGGCAGAGATGCAGGCGTTGCCGGCGTTGCCTGTGCGGCGCCCGAAGCCGGCTCAACGGCGGCAGCTGAACCGACGGCAGATACGGCGGCGGATCTCTCCCGGGACTCCAGGGTCGTCTGTCCTGCCTCCCGGGGCTTTCGCCGGGACTCCCTGCGGGGACGCAGCCCCGCAGCCTCAGGCGCCGCACCACCCGATACATCCGGTTTCGGGCTGTCAGCAAGCTGCGGCCCTCCGGGTTTCTGCTGCCCGCGGACCTGCTGTCGCGTGTCCACGTGCTGCTTATCTCCAGTGTCTGCCCGGTGGCGCCCCACAGCCCGTACCGCCTTGCCTTGTTGTTTCAACGGTTTTCAGTCTATGTGACGTACTGCGCATCCGTAGGATCCGCCTCCGGCGCGTCCGTGCATCCCGGCTTTGTACACCCTGCGGTGCTAATATCTTGGCTACTGACGGTCCTTGCCGCGGTGCCTTTGTCGCGTGTACCGCGGTTCCGCCGGCCGCGCTGGTTTACTGCTGGTGAGTGCTCCCATGAAGTCCGGCTTCGCCGTGATGCCAGGCATGCGCCGCTGCCGTTGGGCAAACTGTACGAACCCAAAGATTGGAACCACGCAGATGACCGCCCAGGTCCCCGCGACCGAGCCTTCGTCTCCCGGCCCGGAGCTAGCGAAAGCCAACCACCCCAATGTCGCGATCATCCAGGGCCTCATCGGTTCCCTCATGATGCTCGCGGGCTCGCTCGGCGTCGGATGGCTGTCTCTGGCCTCGTACGACCTCCGCCGCAACCCCGTGATCATGTGGCTCCGCTTTGAGCCGGAGGGTGCAGTGCTCTCCGTCTTCCTGCTGGCCCTGGGCGGAATGCTCTTGGTCCGCTCCTGGCTGCGGCTGGGCCAGCGCATAACCTCGTGGGGTCCCGAGAGCCGTCCGGTGGTTTTGAAGGCCACCATCGCCTGGGCTGCACCCATGTGCGTGGCTCTTCCGCTTTTCAGCCGCGACGTGTTCGCTTACATCGCCCAGGGCCTGGTAATGGTCAGCGGACTGGACCCGTACAAAGACGGCTACTCCCAGATCTCCAACTACGTGCAGATTGGCGCCGACGACCTGTGGGCCCAGAGCCCCACTCCTTACGGTCCGATTTTCCTCTGGCTGGAGGAACTCGTGGTCCGGGCCACCGGCGGCCAGCCGGAATACTCCATTCTGCTGTTCCGGGTCATCTCCCTGATCGGCGTGGCGCTGTGCGTGTATTACGTGCCGAAGCTCGCGGAACTGCACAACATCAACCCCAACCGTGCACTGTGGCTGACAACCGCAAACCCGTTGTTCCTGACCACGTTCATCGCCAGCATCCACAACGATGCGCTGATGATCGGCCTGGCCCTGGCAGGCCTCTACCTTGCCGCAACCAAGCACGCCATTCCCGGCATTCTCCTCATTACGCTCTCCGTGGGGATCAAGCCGATCACACTGATCCTGCTGCCCTTCGTGGGCCTCATGTGGGCCGGCAAAGGTGCATCCTGGCCGCGCAAGTTCCTCTACTGGTTCATGACCGCGGGAATCTCCCTGGGCCTGCTGTGGATCCTGGGCATCATCAACGGTCTGGGCTTCGGCTGGGTGAGTGCACTGAGCACGCCGGGCAGCGTCTGGATCTGGTACGCGCCGGTTGGCTTCCTCGGCATGCTTGTTGCCACCCTGGGCAATGCCCTGGGCCTGCCGGGCTGGACCTTTGGCGACATTGTTCACACCCTGGGCCGAGTGGCCTCGGTGCTCATCGTGTTCTGGCAGATGTTCGTGGGGGAGTACAGCAGGCTGGTGCGCCGGCTCGCCCTGGCCTTTGCCGCCGTCGTTATGCTCGCGCCGATGATCCAGTCCTGGTACGTGGTGTGGCTGATTCCGCTGTTTGCCGTGACCGGCATCCGGAACGACTGGCAGGTTAAAACCCTGTATCTGCTGGTCTCGTTCTTCATGGTGTACGCGATCAGCGACCAGCTGGATATCTGGCCGTATTTCGACTTCAGCCTCAGCGCCGCCCGCCAGATTGCTGCCGTCATAGCACTGGGCTTCGCGCTCTACCTGATCTTCCTGGATCCCAAGACCAAGGTCCTGTTCCGGAAGAAACTTACGGAGCCGTCTCCGGGCGAACTTCGGGTGCGCTGAGCGGACGGCTGCTGCCCGCCTTCGTCAACCGGACAATCCGGACCAGCGACCAGCCGAAGAGCACCAGCAGCGCAATGTTGCGGATGGTCAGCAGCAGGGCAACCCCGATGTTCAGATCGTTGTAGAGCGCGGCGTAGAACATCGGATACACCAGGGTGGTCAGGGAAGCGATGGCCAGCATGAGGACCGCCGGGACCCGCCAGCTCCGGCCCTCCCAGGCCACACCAACGGCCACCACGGCGCCCAGCCACAGCATGAACTGGGGCGAACCCACTTTGTTGAACACAATGAACGCCGCCACCAGGGCCAGTGAACCGGCAATGAGCAGCTGGCCGGCATCGGCGCCCCGCCGCAGTGCCCAGATCAGCAGAACGACGACGGCGAGGGCCGCCGCCGCGAGCAGCGGCGTCATCAGTGCGGCCACCGGCTCGCCGAGGGCACCGCGCACTTCGCGGGTGTTGATGATCTTGTCCTCGAAGATGTAGGCACCGGAATCGCCGCCGAGGATGGCCTGCCAGAGGCCCGGAGTGGTGAAGGGCGCCTCCATCTGCATGCCGCGTGCACCCTGGGCGCCCACAAAGGACAGCAGGTGACGGATGCCGCCGCCGGCGATGACAATCCCGGCCATCACGGCGGACACCGCCGCCCCGGTGGCCACCACTGTCAGGCGCCGGCGCGAGGCGACCAGCACCGCGAGGATCACGGCAGCGGGCCAGACCTTCATCCAGGTCGCCACGGCAAGCAGCGACGAGGCAACTACGGGGCGGCTCGCCAGGAGCAGCAGGCCCATAATCACCAGGGGGGCCGTGAGACCGTCCACCCGGCCCACCGCCACCGGCCCCAGCAGCCCGGTAACCACCAGCCACCAGTAGGAGGCCGCGTATCGGGACGGGGTTCCCGGCTTGCTGATGACGGCCACGGCTGCGGCGTTCAGAGCCGTGAAGATGGCGAACCAGACCAGCTGATACGCTCCCCAGCCGAAAACAGCGGAGACAAGCATCGGCAGGAGCGCCCCGATCGGATACACCCAGTCCGTGCTGATGCCCTGCCAGGTCCCTTCATTGATGCCTTCAAAGGCCCACAGCCGGTAGAGATTGATGTCGCTGAGGACGCCGCCGGAGAAGATCAGGGAGGACAATGCGGCAAAAAAGACCAGGTGGACAATAGTGAAGCAAATCCATAACGATTTCCGGCGCATAAAGCGCTCCTGCAGAGAGGTCTTTTTCTGCGGCATTCCGGGTGATTCTCCTTAGGTGATGCAGGTGCCGTGCCGGGATCAGGCACAGCGATAAGGGTACCGGCGGCCGCGCCGCGGCATGCAATCCATTGCCGGACACGGGATACTGGACGCATGACCGACGGAACAGAACAGGTAATAACGGCCGATTTTGATGTCTCGCAGTGGGAGCCCACGCCCTATCAGGTGGAAGGAACCAACAGCGAACTCTCGACGGTCCGCGCGGTAAAGATCTTCGAGGGGGACATTGTGGGGACCAGTGTTGCCGACCTCCTTATGGCCGGAAACGCCGTGGGGGCCGGTTACGTTTGTTCCGAGGTTTTCGCCGGCACGATCGCCGGACGTGAAGGCACCATGGTGATCCAGCACTGGGGCGTTGCTGAGGGTACAGCCACGGCCAGCTCCGGACATATCGTTCCCGGCTCCGGGACTGACGGGCTGGCCGGAATCGCCGGAAAAGCCATTTTCACGCAGGAACCCGACGGCCAGCACCGGCTGGAACTGCGCATTACGCTCCCCGAAGACGTTTAGCCGGTCGCCGGGCGGAACCACCACAGGGCAGCAACCACCGACACCGCGATGACCGCGGCGAAGGCAGCAAGCCAGATCGCGGACGGGACGCCTGTGCGCTGGTACAGGATGAAGGCGTCCGAGCTCTGCAGGGAACGGCGTCGCCGGGTGTGGACGCTGAGCACGTTGAACCAGTCGCGCACCGCACCGGCCAGCAGGGCGAGGCCCGTGCCCAGGGTGACGTATGAGACGGCATTGGGCGAGGCAAACCACACCAGCAGCACTGAAACCGTGGTGCAGCCCAGGGCAATGAGCAGACCCTGGGCATTGCGGATGAACAGCAGGCCCGCCAGCAGGACCAGCGCACCGGCGGACAGGGCAAATCCGGCCCAGCCGTTAAAGGCCGCCCAGACCAGCAGTGCACCCACGACGGCGGGTACGGGATAACCCCAGAACCCGGTCCAGGCCGCGGCGAAGCGGCTGCGGCCCATGCTGCGCATTTGGCCTGAGTGGTCAAACCGGAGCTGGATGCCCTTAACCAGTTGTCCGGTCATCAGGGCGGCAAAGGCATGCCCCAGTTCATGGACAAACGTGACGAAAAGACCGAACCACCGCCACACCGGCCGGGGCACGGTCAGCAGGGCCGCCGCAGCAGCAATGAGCAGCAGGACAGGCAGCGGGAGCTCCAGCGGATCTCCGCGGGAAAAGCCGTCCGCGACCTTCGAAAACCACGTGCTGATGATGGAGCCGGCGGTTCCTGCGTCCACTAAAGATCCAGTTGCCCGCGCAGAATGGAATCACCGGAGTGCGCAGGATCGCCGTCATACGGCTCGTCTGAAATGTCCACGACGGGATACTTGCTGAGGTCAAGATCCTGCGGCAGCACAAAGTGTCCTTCGGTGCCTTCCATGGTTCCAAGGCTCACCATCGACGTCGCGTCCGGGGCGAGCAGCCACACCTCCCGGTAGCCCTGGGCTGCATCGCTGCTGGAGGTCACCACAAGTTCCCGCTTGCCGTCCGGAAGCTCGTCCACGACGGCGCGGCCCGTGTCCGAGTACGAGGCCAGCGGGGACAGCTCCACCGAGGCGATAGCAACGGGTTCCGGATTGGAATCTAGCGCTCCCAGCGCACCCCAGGTTCCTGCGGCCGCCACGACGACGGCGGCTGCCGCGGCTGCCAGCCACGGCCCGGTGCGCCGGCGCCGGCGGCGGGCTGCGTCAAGAGAGGCCACTGGCGAAGGCTGTGATGAGGCGGGAGCTGACAGCGGGTCCGGCCTCAGCTCTTCATCCAGATTCAGTTCGCGGTGAATGCTCTCCCACACCGCGGAGTCCGGTGCCTGCAGGGTGAAGAGCTGTCCGGTTCCGTCCGTTGCTCCGGCGGTTGATGCGTCGTCGTCCTCGTTTGCCGTGCCGGCCAGGCGGGCGGCGGACACCACACGGCGGAAAGAACCCAGATCCGCGCTGCAGCGCGGACAGGCCTCAAGATGGGCACGCTCCTCGTCAGTGGCTTCTTCACCCAGAGCCAGGAGGGTGAGCGCGTCATCGTGCAGGTGCTGCATCACTGACCTCCAATCTTTGCCTCAACTGGACGAGACTTCGGCGTATATGACTCTTAACGGTTCCCAGCGGCATTTCGAGCCGGTCGGCGATCTGCTGGTGGGTCAGGTCCGCATGGAAAGCCAGCCGGAGGATGGAACCCTGCGGCTCTCCCAGCCGGTCCAGTTCCGCTTCGATGACCACCTTGTCGGCAACACGGTCGGGGTTTCCGGTTCCGTCGTCGTCCTCCTCCCGGTGCTGGGCGGCAGCCAGTTCCCGCAGGTTCTCTTCGCGTGCCCGCGAGGTGCCCATGCCGGCCGCAACGTTGCGGGTAATGCCAACCAGCCAGGCCACAAGGCTTGACCGCTGTGGGGAGTAGCTGTCCCGGTACTTCCAGGCCCTGATGAAAACTTCCTGCACCACATCATCCGCTGCTGCGGAATCGGAGAGGCGCCGCAGGGCCAGCGAACGGATCAGGGGTGCA
This sequence comes from Arthrobacter sunyaminii, assembly GCF_018866305.1. NCBI lineage: Bacteria > Bacillati > Actinomycetota > Actinomycetes > Micrococcales > Micrococcaceae > Arthrobacter > Arthrobacter sunyaminii. The sequence continues at coordinate 2,598,301 of NZ_CP076456.1, read as the reverse complement.
AACCGCCGGTAGGCTTCAGCGAGCGCGCTCTGATTGCCGGAAGCGAAGGCTTGGTCGAGGCCTGCGTCCTCCTCCGGGGAACCAAGTGGCATCGGGTGCGGACTCCTGATCTCGGGAAGCCGGTCCTCTGCGGTGCGGCCGTCCGGCCCGCCCCGAGGATCGGCAGTTTTCCCTATGATACCGGTGCCGCGGTCAAGACCACGTTATCTTCGTAGTCGTCCTCCGCTTCGAGCCATTTGCCGCCGCAGGTGACTAGTTTCAACCGGGGTTCTCCGGTGCGGTCGAACAGCCGGTGACCGTCCAGGCTTCGCTTGGCGATGTTTTCCACCTTCTCGGTGGCGTACCGCTGCACGGAACCGTCCTCGCGGGTAACAGTGACGATGGTGCCGGGGGCAACGTTCTTGAGTCCGGCGATCGGCAGCTGCTCGGTGCGGGAGTCCACGTGCGCTGCGAGCACGCTGGAACCCGCATCTGCTCCCGGTGCGGGACCATACTGATACCAGCCGGCCTGATAGTGGTTGTCGGGAAGAGTCATGGCGCCGTTGTCCTCTACGCCCACGGGAATCACTTCCAGGCTGATCCCGGTTCCCTCGACCTCGACCCGCACCGGCGCCGGGATGCTGACGCTGGGTTCCGGAGTTGCCGGACGGATGGGGATGCTTGACGGCGCAGGAACCGGCGGGGCGGGGCTGGCAGGCTGGGCTGCAGCGGACGTTGAAGGAGAGCTGACAGCCGCCGGGGAATTCTCCGCCGGCTGCTCTGCCGGGCTTCCGCAGGCAGAGGTTCCTGCGGCCAGCGCGGCAAGGAGAGCGGCACTGGCCCAAAATTTGCGGCCGGCGGCGGTGCGGGGCATAGGAAGAACTTCCAATCCAGAAGGTGTAAACGATATGTAGTCGGGGAAAGGCCAGTGAAGGCGGACGCCGGCGGCCGGAGATTGGTCCGGCCGCCGGCTGCGGATCTCAGCCGCCGCCCACCCGGCGTGCCTTGCGGCACGGGGGGATGGACGGAACAGCTAGCTGCGGGCTGCTGATGCGGAGTGCTTGCGGCGTGCCACTGCTGCTGCGCCCACCAGGAGCATCATTGCGACGCCGGCACCTGCGGCCAGAGCGCCGCCGTTGCCCTCATCGGAGGAGGCCAGCGCCCCGGGAACTGCGTTCGGGGCAGATTCCATGCCGTGGATTGTCTGGGTGGCCAGAGCAAGGTTGCCGTCCTCCAGCGAACCCCATGCGTACACGAAGGTGTGGGTGCCTTCGGCCAGCGTCAGATCTGCCGGGCCGATAACGGGATCGGTGGTTCCTGCTGCAGCCACGGATGCGGAGATGGTTCCGGCATCAACGGTCAGGGACTTCTCATTTGGGTTTTCCAACCCGGTGATCACCGGCGTTCCGTTGGCCAGCACATCCACGGCAGGTGCTGCTGCATCGTGGCGCACGGTCAGGTCCGCCTTACCCGGCTCGACCATGGAGAGGTCGTTAGTGTAGAAGTTTGCCGTCGGCTTACCGGTTGCATCAAGGTTGGCCACGGCGGTGTAGTTACCGCCCGCAGCCATTTCCACCGTCACCGGACCGATAATCGGTGCCGAAGCATCGGCGGCGTCGGGGGCGGTGATGGCCAGGTCGTAGCTGCCGCCGGGCAGGTCAAGCGGTCCGGCAAGGGTGCCCGGGGTGAAGTCGTCGAGGGTCAGTGCACCGTTCACATACACATCCACCGTCGTGTCGGGTACCGCGTGCAGGACCGAGAGCTGAGCAGTGTCTGCTGCTGCGGCCGGGGTCATAAAACCAACTGCGGCAGTCAAACCTGCGGCTGCTGCAAGGGCGGTGACGGTCTTACGCATGATCTCTCCTGGGGGTCGCATCTCCGCCGGCAGCGAAGAGTTTTTATGTTGCTTACATCTCCTCTACTTCCGGGGCCGGGAGTTTGGATGCAAATTTCTACAAAGTTTTTTTCCAGGCTCCCGTGACCTGCCGGACCCGGCCGGCCACCCCGTGGCTGAGCCCCTGCCGCTGCGTAGTATTATCGTCAGGTCGCCTCCGTAGCTCAGGGGATAGAGCAGGAGCCTTCTAATCTCTTGGTCGCAGGTTCGAATCCTGCCGGGGGCACAGTTTCTGCAGCTGAGAACTTCTGCAGCTGTCTGTCAGTAGTTGAGTCTGTGATGTGTTTTCGTGGTGCCGAAACGGCTCACGGGATCTCCGGTACATTCCGGGAGATCCCGTGAGCGTTTCGGCACCAGTGCTTTAAGCGGTTTGGCCGGCCTGGCTGTGTGCCGGTGTGTTCCCTCCACATAGCCCCCGTTGGCGGGGCCCATCCACAAAAGGGGTGATTGCCGCCCGTTGTTGCATCGTGCGAAGAAGACTTGCCTGAGCGGGCCCGAAGCGGCCGGCCATGACTTCGCAGCGACCCCAGGTGATCTGGTTGCCCGAGCGAAGGATTCGGACCATCCACAGACAGGCAGGGAACAGCATGAGCGACACCATCACACTCCGGGGGTACGTTGCCACGGACGTTCGAAGCACCACTGCGGACAGCGGACTCGCGATTGCAGGGTTCCGCATGTGCACCACGGAACGGCGCTATGACAGGGACACCGGAAGTTGGGCTGACGGCCAAACGAACTGGTTCTCCGTTTCCCTCTTCCGCCAGTTGGCCACCAATGCTGCATTCAGCGTTCACAAAGGGGATCGGGTCATCGTCACCGGCCGGCTGAAGGTCCGGCAATGGGTCTCTGAGGATGGTAGGAGCGGAACCTCCGTAGACATTGACGCCGAGAGCGTCGGACATGACCTCATGTGGGGTACGGCCAATTACCGCCGAAATGTTCAGGACCGGGCCGTGGGCGGGGCCGGGGCTGAGGGAAGTGAAGGTTCTGCCGGCGAGGACGGCGAGGACGGCGGTACCGATGACCTTCCCGCAGATCTGGACCTGGACACGGGTGAACTGGTCGGAACTGCGTCCGACGGGATTGAAGGGGACGGATCAGAGAACAATCCACAGGATCCCAACGCGTTGCCGGAGAGCGGATTGTCGGAGGCAGCGTTGTCCAAAACGAAGCGCTGAACGGGAGCTGCAGCGGCGCGTGGGGTGCAGGGGCGTGGCACAATAGGCGAATGATTCGCGTTCACCGCAGCAGCAGGCTCTCCGGGGTTACTCTTTCTCTGCTTTTGATTGGCTCCGCAGGCCTGCTTGCTCCGGCTGCCGTGCCGGCATCGCCTGCGGGATCCCTGCAAAACAGCACCGCTGCCCAGGCGGTGACTCCCATTCAGGGGGCAGCCGTCCAGCCGGACGCGAAAACCCTGCTTCCAATGGCAGCAGAGCGGACCCCGGAAAGCCTGACGAAGGCACTTGAAGCGCTCGCCGCCGAATCTCCCACTCCGGACCGTGCCATGATCCGAAAGGCATTCACGGAGGCCGGGTTCCCCGGTGAATCAGTGGAAGTGTCGCTGGACATTACGCCTACCGGTCTGGCCGTCGATTCCATTCGCGGAGCGGCGGCAGAGGATGGCTCCTGTCTCTTCGGAGAGGTGCGGCAAGGCGCAGTCTCGGTCAGTGTTCTGCCCGTGCTGGACAGCGGGTACTGCTTCGTGGGCGACCAGCGCTAAGCCTCGTCCGGGAGGGGCCGCCGGGCTGCCTGCGGGAAATGAGCCTGTTGGGCGACCGGCTGTCCATAGTTATGCGTCAAAGGCCAAATGGCACTATTCCGGCCTGACCCACTAGCCTTGAACCTATGGCGGAATTTATCTACACGATGACCAAGGCCCGCAAGGCCGTTGGCGACAAAGTTATCCTCGACGACGTAAGCATGTCCTTCTACCCCGGTGCCAAGATCGGCGTGGTGGGTCCCAACGGTGCGGGTAAGTCCACCATCCTCAAAATCATGGCCGGACTGGACACCCCCTCCAACGGTGAAGCACGGCTCAGCGCCGGCTACACCGTGGGCATCCTGCTCCAGGAACCACCCCTGAATGAGGAAAAGACCGTACTCGGCAACGTCCAGGAGGGCGTTGGCGAGATTTATGCCAAGATCCAGCGCTTCAACGAGATCTCCGAGGCAATGGCCGAGCCCGACGCAGACTTCGACAGTCTGCTTGAAGAAATGGGCAAGCTGCAGGAAGCCATTGACGCTGCCGACGCCTGGGACATTGACTCCCAGCTCGAACAGGCCATGGACGCGCTGCGGTGCCCGCCGGCCGATGCCGATGTCACCCTGCTCTCCGGTGGTGAGCGCCGCCGTGTTGCACTGTGCAAGCTGCTGCTGCAGAAGCCGGACCTGCTGCTTCTCGATGAGCCCACTAACCACCTTGACGCTGAGAGCGTGCTGTGGCTTGAGCAGCACCTTTCCGCCTACCACGGCGCCGTCCTGGCCGTGACCCACGACCGGTACTTCCTGGACCACGTTGCCCAGTGGATCGCCGAAGTGGACCGCGGACACCTCTACCCGTACGAGGGCAACTACTCCACCTACCTGGAGAAGAAGCGCGCCCGCCTCGAAGTCCAGGGCAAGAAGGACCAGAAACTGGCCAAGCGCCTCACCGAGGAACTGGACTGGGTCCGTTCCAATGCCAAGGGACGCCAGACCAAGTCCAAGGCCCGTCTGGCCCGGTACGAGGAAATGGCTGCCGAAGCGGACCGCACCCGCAAACTGGACTTCGAAGAAATCCAGATTCCGCCGGGCCCGCGCCTGGGCTCGCTGGTGCTGGAAGCCAAGAACCTGGAAAAGGGTTACGGCGACCGCAAGCTCATCGACGGCCTGTCCTTCTCGCTGCCGCGCAACGGCATCGTCGGCGTGATCGGCCCCAACGGTGTTGGTAAGTCCACGCTGTTCAAGACCATCGTTGGCCTTGAAGAGCTCGACGGCGGTGAGCTCAAGATCGGTGATTCCGTCAAGATTTCCTATGTGGACCAGTCCCGCGGCGGCATCGACCCCGAGAAGAGCCTGTGGGAGGTAGTCTCCGACGGCCATGACTGGATCCAGGTCGGCCAGGTGGAAATGCCTTCCCGTGCCTACGTCTCCGCGTTCGGCTTCAAGGGCCCGGATCAGCAGAAGAAGGCCGGTGTGCTCTCCGGTGGTGAGCGGAACCGCCTGAACCTGGCCATGACCCTGAAGCAGGGAGGAAACCTTCTCCTGCTTGATGAGCCCACTAACGACCTGGACGTGGAAACCCTCTCCAGCCTCGAAAACGCGCTGCTGGAATTCCCCGGCTGTGCAGTGGTTGTCTCGCACGACCGGTGGTTCCTGGACCGCGTGTCCACCCACATCCTGGCCTATGAAGGCACCGAGGAGAACCCGGCGAACTGGTACTGGTTCGAGGGTAACTTCGAAGCCTACGAGCAGAACAAGATCGAGCGTCTGGGCCCCGATGCAGCCAAGCCGCACCGCGTGACCCACCGCCGTCTGACCCGCGACTAGTACAGCGGCCAGACAGGCACCGGCGGCAGCCGCCGGAACCAAAAGAACCCGCCCCGTACAAACGGGGCGGGTTCTTTTTTAACCGGGTTCCTTCCAAAGCGCGTTAACGCGGCCAGAACGCGGCCTACGTCAGCGTTACGGCTGTTCCGGAATGCGGATCATGCCTTCCTGCGCGACAGTGGCTACGAGCTCACCGGCCCGGTTGAAAATCCTGCCGCTTGCCAGTCCGCGGGCTCCGGAGGCACTCGGCGATTCCTGGACATAGAGCAGCCAGTCGTCAACCCGCAGCGGGCGGTGCCACCACATGGCGTGGTCCAGGCTGGCCACGGACATGCCGCGGGCGGACCAGGCCAGGCCGTGCCGGCGCAGAACCGACTCCAGCAGCGTGTAGTCGCTGGCGTAGGCCAGGGCCGCACGGTGCAGGTTCTGATCATCGGGCATCGGACCGAAGGTCTTCATCCACACGGCATTGCGGGCCACCTTCTCCGGTCCGGCTTCGAAGTACACGGGCTTTTCCACGTGCCGGATGTCCATCGGCCGCTCGTGGGACCAAGCCTTGGCTACGGGATGGTCGATGCCCTGAAGCAGTTCGGCGGTGGTCGGCAGCGACTCCGGCTCCGGAACTCCGTCCGGCATCTCTACCTGGTGGTCGAGCCCCTCGCCCGGCTCCTGGAATGAGGAGATCATGGACAGGATGGGGGCGCCGTTCTGGTACGCATGCGTCCGCCGGGCCGAGAAGGACCGGCCGTCACGCAACCGCTGTACACCGAAGGTAATGGGGATATCCGTGTCTCCGGGCCGCAGGAAGTAGCCGTGCATCGAATGCATCAGGCGTCCGGGCTCCACGGTCAGTGCGGCCGCCACGAGCGACTGTCCGAGCACCTGCCCGCCAAACACCCGTTTCCGCGGTTCCTGCTGTGATCGGCCCACAAAAATGTCTTCATCTGTTTGCGCGCCGTCGGCAGGGCTGAGGTTAAGCAGGCTCAGCAGGGAAGCGGTGGGATCGACGGTGTCGGCCATGGGTGGTTGGTCTCCTTGGACAAAAATAAAATATGCATGGGTGAGAGCTCCGGAAAAATCGCGGAGGCCCCCTTCGAGATTAGACGCACCGTCCGGCCACACCCAAGCCGGAGCAGGAATGCGCAGGTGTCCGCCTCGTTTGAGAGGATGGGGTCATGCCTATGAATCGCTTTCCCATCCAGCTGCGCTTCGGCGACGAGGATTCCAACGGACACGTGAACAACGTGCGTTTTGTCCAGTTCCTGGAAGAGGCACGGGTACGCCTGAGTCTCCTGCCGCTTGGTGAGGAACTTAGCCCGGCCGAACCTGCCGCGACCTTCCGATCAGTGACCTCCCGAACCGGGATGACGCTGGTGGCACATCAGGAAATCGAATACCGAGCCCCCATGGTGTACCGGCAGGAGCCCGTATGGGTTGAGGTCTGGGTGACCGGAGTCGGCGGTTCCAGCCTCGCGTACGGCTTCCGCATCGCCGACGACGACGGCACGGTCTACGCCCTCGCTGAATGCACACTGGTGATGGCTGACGCGGAAACCGGCCGTCCCACAGCCCTGTCCGATCTGCAGATCCGGGTGTTGGAGAGCTGGCGCGGGGACCCCGTGCCTTTCCGGAGGAGCAGACCGGCCAACGCCGGCAACGGGATGTCCGCGTCCGCCGGAGCAAACCGATGACCGGGCCCTCGTCACTGCCGGCGGCCACCGAACTGGTCCTCGCAGACCCCCAGGTCACAGCCGATCTGAGGACATTCGTCGTGCGCGCCAGGGCAGCAGAGGACGGCGCCGTGCGGCTTCAAGCAGTGGGATCCGTGCTGGCTGCCTATGTTTGCGTTCTCCGGCCGCGTGCACTGGGAGAGGACACCCCCACCGTCCTTGGGATGCGGACGATGCCGCTCGCTGCCGAGGCACGGCTTGATACTGCCGTATCCCTGGCCTCAGTCGCGGACCGGCTGGCCCGAATGGGGGAGACCGAGACGGTACTGCCGGTGCCGCCCATGACGGTTACGGAAAGCTGGACCGGTGTCGGGGCGCCGCGCAGCGGATGGGAGCGCAGCGAGGATATTCCGTTCAAAGCGTTGGAACAGGCCGCGCACCGCGGCATCAGGGAAGTTGCTGCACTGGTTCCCGCCAGCTCGGGAGCGCCGGTGGTCCAGACTGCACGCGGTGCGGTCTGGGGACAGCAGTTGCCGGACGTTTCCGCGCCCGTCCCGGCCGGTGCGGCGTTTGCTGCGCTGACGCTGGGCTTCTTACCGGCCGGATCGGACGGGGCCGCAGCGGTGTTCCGCTGCGGCCGCTGGATCCGGCTGAGCATGCCCCGGGGCCACGTGCTGATCCGATCGGCAGCTGTCCTGTCCTAAGTACGGCTGAACGCGCCTGCCCTAAGCGGAATTGACCATCGAGTGTGCGGCGCGCTCCAGGTAATCCCACAGCGTCGCTTCGTGCAGCGGGGAGAGGTCCAAGGCGTCGACGGCGTCGCGCATGTGCTTTAGCCACGCGTCGCGGGCCTGGGGAGTGACGGTAAAGGGCATGTGCCTCATCCGCAGCCGCGGATGTCCGCGCTGCTCCGAGTAGGTCTTCGGCCCGCCCCAATACTGCTCCAGGAATCCCCGCAGACGCTCTTTGGCTGCGGTCAAATCTTCTTCGGGGTACATCGGCCGCATCAGCGGGTCCTCGGCAACACCGTCATAGAAGACGTCAACCAGTTTGACGAAGGTTGGATGTCCGCCCACTGCCTCGTAGAAGTTCTCCGTGTAGCCAGGCTGCGTAAAGGCAGGCTGTACGGACAGCGGCATGGAAGGACGGTTCTCTGACGGTGTGCTCACAGGTTTTTCCCCTTGGTCGAATCGGCAGGTGCGGCCGGCGCCGCGGCAGGCGCAGCTTCGGCGGGAGCCGCGGCATCGTTGCCCGCGGCAATGTTTCCGGAAGCAACGTTGCCTGCGGTGCCCTCTCCGGGAACCTCCTGGGGCTCACGGTAATTCCCCTGCGAGCGGTTGCCCACCTTGGCCAGCTCGCCGTTGCGGATATACCAGATCACGCCGCGGTCATCGACCATGCGGGTGATGCGGATGCCCACTGACTGCACGGTACCGATGGTGTCGCCCACTTCAATCACATCGCCGATGCCGTACTGGTCCTCGATGGTAATGAAGAATCCGGCCAGGGCATCGCGGATCAGCTCGCGGGCACCAAAACCGAGGGTGATGCCGACAATTCCGACGCTGGCAATCAAGGGGGCAACGTCGATGCCGACGGCCTTGAGCACCATGATGATCACGGTGGTCCAAATGAACAGGCTCACGGCGCTGCGCAGCAGTGCGCCGATGGTGTCTGCACGCTGGGCGCGGCGTTTCCTGTCCAGGGTGCGCATGACGGGCTGGGCCCATTTCAGCTTCGATGAGCTGAAGAGCGCATACCCCTTCTGTGCGCGCTGGACCACGCGGTTGATCAGGAACCGTGCTGCCGTCCAGAGCAGCAGGCCGGTCAGGATAATGAACCCTGCCTGGATCAGCCCGGACCAGTCAAAGTCCTCAATGGGGACGGATGGGGTGTCGATTTCTGCGGCGGTCAGCAACGGACGGGTACCGTCCCTTTCGTGTGATGGAGCTTCTCTGCCGTGTTGGCAACCAAGCTGCGGGCACAAACAAGGCTACCGGGATAGGCTCCCAACATGCGCATCCTTATTCTTGGTGGAACCCGATTCCTGTCCCGCGAAGTTGCCCGGCAGGCCGTTGCCCGCGGTCATGATGTGACCTGTCTGGCCCGGGGAGAATCCGGGCCGCCCGTCACCGGTGCGGACTTTGTTCGAGCGGATCGGGACGCAGGCGCGTCCGCCTACGAGGAGCTCGACGGCGTTTGGGACGCAGTGATCGACGTCGCCCGCAAGCCGCAGCAGGTTCAGGAAGCCCTGGCCGCACTGTCAGGACGCAGCAGCCACTGGTCGCTGGTGTCCACAGCCTCGGTGTACGCCTCCAACGACACCCCGGGAGAAGACGAGAATGCCGCACTTGTTCCGGCGCTGAAGCCCGTCGACGGAGTGTTTCCGGACCCCGCCGACAATGAATACGGTGCCGGCAAAGTTGCCTGCGAAGAACTGGTGTGGGACTTGGGCCCGGGGAACGTGCTGGTGACAAGACCCGGTCTGATCGCCGGTCCCGAGGATGAAAGCGACCGGTTTGGCTACTGGCCCGCACGGGTGGCCCAGGAACGCAGCCCGGTCCTGATCCCCGACATGGCCGAGACCATGACGCAAACCATTGACGTCCGCGACCTGGCGCTGTGGCTGGTGACGGGAGCTGAGGACAACCGGACCGGCACGTACAACACGATGGGTCCCTCCGTTCCCTTCGGAGAGCTTCTGACGCTGTCCACGGCTGCGGCGGGCTACCACGGAAGCTTCCGCACAGCGGATCCGCAGTGGCTGCATGAGCAGGGAGTGGCCTATTGGGCCGGAAACGAGTCCCTGCCGTTGTGGATGCCGGAAGGCTACGAAGGCTTCTCCACCCGCTCGAATGCTGCCGCCGTGGCCGCCGGGCTTGAGTTGAGGCCCGTTGAACACACCGTCCGCGATGTCCTCACCGATGAGGAAGCCAGGGGACTGCACCGGGAGCGTAAATCCGGGTTGTCTGCTGCCCGCGAAACGTCCCTGCTGGCCGCTTTGGATGCATTGGGTTCCACCGGCCTGTAGCAAGGCCGGCAGTAGCAGTCAGGCCAGCAGTAGCAGGCGGTGCAGATTCAGGTGGCGCGGTTCAGGTGGCGACGGCGGTCTCGGGCTCGTGCAGCACCGGGAAATTCACGCTCCGGGCGATGAAACATAGCCGGTTGGCCTCCGCGTGCAGCTCTTGGGCGGCATGTGCCGAGTCGCCCACGGCAACGGTGACCCGGGGACGGAGCACGGCACCGGTGAACTCACCGCTTCCGTCGCGGTTCAGGCGCAGGGTGCCCTCGGCGTCGTCGGTATAGGCCACCACGGTGATGCCGTGCTTCACCGCAACGTGCAGGTAGGAAAGCATGTGGCACTGAGAGAGCGCCGTGAGCAGCAGCTGTTCAGGGTTCCACCGGTCCCGGTCGCCGTGGAAGGTGGGGTCTGCGGTGCCGGCCAGATCCGGCAGACCGGAGGCGCGGATGATGTGGTCGCGGCCGTAGCCGCGGTAAGTGGAGGTGCCGCTGCCCCGGTTTCCCGTCCACTCAAGGGAGACGGTGTACCGGTGTTCGGAAAGGTTCATGGTTCCTGGCATCCCGTTTCTGGTGTGGCTCGTTGAAATTGACGACACGACGACGGCGGTGTCCCGGGTTTCGCCGGGACACCGCCGTTGTGTTAGCTGGCCGGTCGGGTATTACCTGTCCGCAGCCTGGGCCTTCAGGGCACGGACCACGCCGTCACGGCTTTCCAGGATGAGCCGGCGCAGCGAGGGAGCTTCGTCGCCCAGAGACTCCAGGAACGCGTCCGTTGTGTCAACAGTGGCCTGAGTCGTCAGCCGGGACGGGTACAGTCCCGTGACGATCTGCTGGGCAATTTCATGGGTCCGGGTATTCCAGACCTCACGAACCGACGAGAAGTACTTCTCCGCGTAGGGTTCCAGCAGCGCTGAGTCGTGCACGCGGCTGAAGCCGACAATCGCCGAACGCTGGGCGGCGTTGGGCATATCGGTGCGCTCCACAATGGCTTCCCATGCTGCAGCCTTTGCTTCAGCGGTGGGGATTGCGGCACGGGCCATGGCGGCAGCGAGCTGGCCGGTGGCGGTGGCGTCCTTCTCGGCCTCCGCTGCGATGTCCGCTTCGCCCAGGCGGCCGCCGGCCACCAGGCCGGTGAGCAGTTCCCAGCGCAGGTCGGCATCAATCTGCAGGCCCTCCAGCGTCCGGTCCCCGGAAAGCAGTCCGGCCAGCGTGTCCAGGTGCTCATCCGTCACCGCGTGTCCGGCAAAGGACTTCACGAACTGCAGCTGGGAATCCGAACCGGGTGCTGCCGCGGCCGCCAGCTCCCACAGGCTGTCCGCCGCGGCGGCCGTCATGGCCTCCCGGTCTGCCGGCGCCACGTAGAAGGCCAGGGTGGTGGCGAGCTGGCGCAGCAGCACCTGGACCACCGAAGAGTCGGACTCGGAGCCGATGTTCTGCAGCACCAGTTCCACGTAGTTGCGGGCCGGGATCTCGCCGTCGCGCGCAGCGTCCCAGGCTGAGGCCCACACCAAAGTGCGGGGCAGCGACTCCGCAATGTCCCGCAGGCGCCGGACGGCGGTGTGCTCGGACTTCGGATCCAGGCGGATCTTCGCGTAGGCCAGGTCATCGTCGTTCAGCAGCAGAAGGTCCGGACGCTGCCGTCCCACGAGCTCGGCAACGTCGGTGCGTTCGCCGTCGACATCCAGCTCCACCCGGTGGGTGCGGTGCAGCTTTCCGTCCTCGCCGCTGTCGTAGAAACCAATGGCGAGCCGGTGCGGGCGCAGCGTCGGGTACTCGGCCACGGCGCTCTGGAGAACCGCGAACGAGGTGATCACGCCGTCGTCGTCCACTTCCAGCTCGGGACGCAGGGTGTTGACGCCCGCGGTCTCGAGCCACAGCTCGGACCAGCCCTTCAGGTCGCGGCCGCTGGCAGCTTCCAGCTCCGAGAGCAGGTCCTTGAGCTCGGTGTTGCCCCAGGCGTGCTTGCCGAAGTACTGGCGGACACCGGCCATGAACTGGTCCTGGCCAACCCAGGCGACCAGCTGCTTGAGCACGGAGGCGCCCTTCGCATAGGTGATGCCGTCGAAGTTCACCTGCACGTCTTCGAGGTCGCGGATCTCGGCAACGATCGGGTGGGTGGTGGGCAGCTGGTCCTGGCGGTAGGCCCAGGCCTTCTCCATGGACGCAAACGTGGTCCAGGACTGCTTGAACTCAGTGGCGTCGGCGGCAGCGAGGGTGGACATGAATTCAGCAAAGGACTCGTTCAGCCACAGGTCGTTCCACCAGCGCATGGTGACCAGGTCGCCGAACCACATGTGCGCCAGCTCGTGCAGGATGGTGATGGCACGGCGCTCCACCGTGGCATCGGGCACCCGGGAACGGAAGACATAGCTTTCCAGGAAGGTAACGGCTCCGGCGTTCTCCATGGCTCCGGCGTTGAATTCCGGGACGAACAGCTGGTCATACTTCTCAAACGGGTACGGCGTGCCGAACTGCGCTTCGTAGAACTCGAAGCCCTGGCGGGTCAGCTTGAAAACATTCTCCGCGTCGAGGTGCTGCATGAGGGACTTGCGGGCAAACACACCCAGCGGAATTACCCGGCCGTCGGAGCTCCTGAGTTCACTGCGCACTGACTGGTACGGTCCGGCGATCAGCGCAGTGATGTACGAGGAAATGCGGGGGGTCGGTTCAAAGGACCACGTGGCGTTCTTGCCGCCTTCTTCCAGCGAACCCGCGGGCACCGGTTCCGGGGTGGGGGAGTTGGAGATGACATCCCAGTGCGAGGGCGCCGTGACGGTGAAGCGGAACGTGGCCTTCAGGTCAGGCTGTTCAAAGACGGTGAACATCCGGCGGGAATCCGGGACCTCAAACTGGGAGTAGAGGTACACCTCGTTGTCCACCGGGTCCACGAAGCGGTGCAGTCCTTCGCCCGTGTTCATGTAGAAGGCGTCGGCTTCCACCACGAGTTCATTGGTGGCGGCAAGGTTCGGCAGCTGGATGCGGACGCCGTCGGACACCTCGGCGGGGTCCAGGTCAACGCCGTTCAGGGTGACACGGCTGACGGCGGCGGTCACCGCATCGATAAACGTGGAGGCGCCCTGCCGCGCGGAGAACCGAACCACGGTGGTGCTGCCGAAGACCTCGTCCCCGCGGGTGAGGTCCAGGTTCACGTCATAGGAATCGACGCTGATCAGTTCTGCTCGTTCACGGGCTTCTGAGCGCGTGAGATTCATACCTGGCAAGGTGTTGCCTTTCCAATATGTGCGAAGTGGAGTCCGCCGTCGCCACAACTCAGCCTGACGGAACTCGGCCTGACGGCTTATAACAATTGCAACATTGTCTCACTGGTTAACGCCCGGGGTGGAAAGGAACCGCGGATTTCCGGCGAAAGAGTGCAGTTTTTCGGGTGCGGGCACACCATGACGCAGACCGCCGAGCATTATTTGTGCCCGGCGATCACGGGCTAGGCTGGAAGGGCAGGATTTCCCCTCACAGAAAACGGATGGAACATGCGCGTCCATATTGCAACCGACCACGCGGGCATGGAACTCAGTGCCCACCTTCTGGCCCACCTTCGCGGCAAGGGCTACGAGATGGTAGACCACGGCCCGCAGGTATACGACGCCGAAGATGATTACCCCGCGTTCTGCATTGCCGCAGCCGAGGCCGTGGTGGTTGACCAGCAGAGCGGTATTGATGCACTGGGAATCGTGCTGGGCGGTTCCGGCAACGGCGAGCAGATTGCAGCCAACAAGGTCCGCGGCGTCCGTGCCGCGCTCGCGTGGAACCTGTCCACGGCCAAGCTTGCCCGCGAACACAATGACGCGAACGTGGTCGCGGTGGGCGGCCGCCAGCACACGGTTGAGGAAGCCACCGAAATCATTGAAGCCTTCCTCGCCGAGCCCTACAGCAACGCCGAGCGGCACAACCGCCGCATCGCGAAGATTGCCGAGTACGAGACCACCGGTACCATCGCGGATTCCTGATGCCTGAGGGGCATTCCATCCACCGGCTGGCCCGGCAGTTCACTTCGGTGTTTGCCGGCCACCGGCTGGAAGTATCCAGCCCGCAGGGACGATTCGCGGCTGGTGCACAACGGCTGGACGGACATGTTCTGGCGGGCGCTGCGGCGCACGGCAAGCAGTTGTTCCTGGGCTTCGACAATGACCTGTACCTGCGCGTCCACCTTGGGCTGTACGGCGCGTTCGACTTTGGCGGCGACTCCAGCTTCCTCGGCGCCTCCAGTTTTGGGGCCCCGCGGAAAGTGGGGGAGCGGGAGATCGCGTCCGACGACGACGGCGGCAGCTATGCGGGTCCGCCCCCTCCCAAGGGTGCTGTTCGCGTGCGGCTGGTGTCGGAGCACGGCTGGGCCGATCTTCGCGGCCCCACTGCCTGTGAGGTAATCACCGAAGCCGAGCGTGCGGCCGTCGTCGCCCGCTTGGGACCCGACCCGCTCCAGGACGACGCTGACGGTGCGGAGTTTGCCGCGCGGCTGCGGGGGAGGGGTTCCCCTGTGGGTCTGCTGCTGATGAACCAGGAAATCCTTGCCGGGGTAGGCAACGTCTACCGGGCTGAAGTGCTCTTCCGGCAGCGGATCTCGCCCTTCCGGCTGGGCCGGGATGTGGCAGCGGACGAAGCAGCGGACCTGTGGGCCGACATTGTGTCCGTTATGCGCGATGGCGTTGCCGAGGGCAGGATAATCACCACCCTGCCTGCGGATCGGGCCAGCGACGCTCTGCCGGTGCCCCGGGCTGACGCCCACTACGTTTATCAGCGGACCGGATTGCCGTGCCGCCGATGCGGGACGCCTGTTGCCGGTACCGAGATGGGTGCCCGAAAGCTCTATTGGTGCCTGAGCTGTCAGGAACGCTGAAGCTAAACTCCTCCCGTTCTCCGTTTTTATCCTGTGCGTAGAGACCGTTTTCATCCCACGGAAGGGGAGGTTGGATCGGTAGTTGTTCCCGGTGGGAGTTTTGGTGGGACCCCTACGGCATCAGCCCGCTACCCGGGCCCGTCCTGCCGCTAGCCCGCCAGGGCCTCAAGGAACGCCGCTGTCACGGCCACTGCGTCGGCGGAGCTGCCGGGCAGGAAGACGGCGACGGCGAGATCGCCCTGGATGGCCGCCACCCAGGCGTGGTCGGGCTTCTCACCGCCGGTCCCCGCGGTGCCTGCCGCCGCCATGACAGGTTTGCCGGAGACGTATCCCAGGACCTCCAACTCCTCCGAGGCACGTACGCCGGCCACATTGGCACGCAGAATCGACTGCAGCTGTTCCGCCTCGTCGGCGAACAGGGCCGGGGCGCCGGCGGATGAGGGGGGCTCAGTCTCTCCGTCCCCGGAGTCCTGCCGGGCCCCGGGGTTAAGGACCAGCACGGGAGAGACCCTTTCGCCCCTGCCCACAGAGGCCGCCACGGCTGCCACGGCGAAGGGTGAAGCGAGTACCGTTCCCGGAACGTCCCCGGCCACTGTCTGCTCGGCTCCGCCGCCCGGCACTCCGCCGTAGAACGCCGGCGTTCCCAGACCCTCGGCTGTGCCCAGCCCCAGGCTCTGAGACGCTGCCGCCAGGTCCGCGTCAGCGGGAATGTCAGGTTCTTCGGTTCCTCCCGGTGCGCCGGCACGGAGCCGGGCCAGCTCGGTAACCGGGAGGAACGAACGGCCCAGGGAGTATTCGCCCAGCAAGGCAGTCTGGGTCCCCTTGCCTCCGGATGAATTGGCGACGGCCAGGACATTGCCGGTGGAGGGCTGGATTGCCACCAGCGAGCCACCGGGTGTGTCGGCCAGGAGGGCATCTGCCTGGGACTGGATCCCCAGGTCAAGGGTGGTTTCCAGGGCCACGCCGGGTTCCGCCGGTGCTTCAAAAAGAGGCGGGGAAAGAGTGTTGTCCGCGTTCAGGACACGAACAGTCACCGCGTCTGAGCCCCTGAGCTGGGAATCGTATTCACGCTGGAGCCCGGAGAGCCCGGTGAGGTCCCCCGGAGCCAGCAGGCCGTCAGCGGCCATTTCATCTGTTGCGGGCCCCACCGTCCCCAACAGGTCTGCCGCAAAGCCGGGGCTGGGACCCAGTACCCGCCTTTCCGGAAGGGCATCGGCGCCGGGAATGGTTGCGATCTCGGAATCGAAGGACGGCGACACCTTGTCCTGGCGCACGGTAGTGACTTCAACGAAATCATCGGGCCCGGCGGCCTGGACTTTTGCCGTGAGTGCGTCCGCATCCAGACCGAGGAAGAGAGATAGGTAATAGACCGAAGCGGCGTACTCATTTTCGCCCAGCACTGACTTGTCCAGGACCACCCGCCAAACCGGCCAGTGGCGCACCAGCACGGACCCGCCGGCGCCCAGAATGTCCGCCCGCGTGGGCGGGGATGCCTTGCGCACCAGCCTTTGCCACGGAAGAAGGTCCGGATGCACCGTGGTGGAACGGAAACGGGTCTGCCAGCCGGTGTCACTTCCGCGCTCCAGCGTCACAGTGGTCTGGTAGGTGTAGTCCTCCGTTGACGCGTTGACGTCCCACACGTAGTTCAAGGTGGCAACGGCCTCGTTGGCTGAGACTTCGTCGATTTTTGACACTGTGACGGAAGGTTTAATCTTCATGCCGGAGACCACGTACTCAAGCATGCCGTTCACGGCCTCGACGGTTGAACCGGCGAACTCGTTTCCGGTGACGTCCACGCGGGAGATCCCGTCCGCCAGCGAGGCGACGGCTTCTTCCGGTCCGGGGCGCTCTGCATCGGAACATCCGGCCAGCGGAAGGCCCAGGAACGAGAAAACAAGGATGGCGGCTGTCAGGCGGTTCTTCCCCATGCCGGAAGGATAGTTGCGCGCAGGGAAAAAGGAACGGGGAAAGCTCCGAATTGCTCTTGCGGGGACCTTATCGGCCGTTTCCGGACAAGCCGTCCATGAACGCCCGCCTGCCCGTGGTTCGTGAAGGCAAACAAAAAAGGGCCCCGCACAATAGTGCAGGACCCTTTCGAAGCCGGCGGCAGCCGGTTATATTACTGAGGGGATGACGGGAATCGAACCCGCGTAATCAGTTTGGAAGACTGAGGCTCTACCATTGAGCTACATCCCCGGCGCCCTAAGGCAGGTTTTACCTTAGCACGGGAATTCCGCTGTTCGGTAATCCCGTCCAAGAACAGGCCTGCTGCAAGGCCGGGCTCCCTCCAATTGTGCACAGGGCGGTTTCTGCCGGTAGGCTGTCAGGTGCACTGACGGGGTGTAGCTCAGCTTGGAAGAGCGCCTGCTTTGGGAGCAGGAAGTCGCAGGTTCAAATCCTGTCACCCCGACTCTGTAGTACACATGGTGCAGACCCAATCCCCAGAAACCTCAGGAGAACTACGCTGTGAAGAGCGCTGTAGAAAACCTCACACCCACGCGGGTAAAGCTCGTCGTCGAAGTTCCGTTTGAGGAACTGAAGCCGAGCATCGACGAGGCCTACAAGACCATCGCCACCCAGGTGCAGGTGCCTGGCTTCCGCAAGGGCAAGGTCCCCAACAGGCTCATCGACCAGCGCGTTGGCCGCGGCTACGTCCTGGAAACAGCCATCAATGACGGTCTGAACGGTTTCTACCAGGGCGCCGTGCAGGAAACGGGCATCCGTCCGCTGAGCCGCCCCGAGGTTGAGATCAGCGAAGTTCCGGATCCCGCCACCAACGAAGGCCAGCTGGTCTTCAACGTTGAGCTGGACATCCGCCCCGAAATCGAGCTCCCGGATTACGCCGGCCTCGAGGTTACGGTTGAGCCTGCTGAAGCCTCCGACGATGACGTCACCAAGGCACTGGATGAACTGCGCGGCCGCTTCGGCACGCTGAAGTCCGTGGACCGTCCCGCTGCCGAAGGCGACTTCCTCACCATGGATCTCGTAGCCAAGGTCGACGGCGAAGAGGTCGACTCCGCTGCGGACCTGTCCTACCAGGTTGGCGCCGGCACCATGCTCGAGGGCATGGATGAAGCAGTCGCCGGTCTGTCCGCTGACGAGTCCGCCACCTTTGAAACCAAGCTGGCCGGCGGCGAGCACGCCGGCGAAGACGCCACCATCACGGTGACGGTCAAGGCAGTCAAGGAGCGCGAGCTCCCCGAGGCCGACGACGACTTTGCCCAGCTGGCCAGCGAATTCGACACCATCGAAGAGCTGCGCGAAGACCTGACCAAGCGTGCCGCTGAGTCCAAGCTCATGGAGCAGGGCGTTGAAGCCCGCGACAAGGTTCTGGAGAAGCTGCTGGAAATGATCGAGGTTCCGGTTCCGGAATCCGTCATCGAAGATCAGCTGGAACAGCACTTCAACTCTGAGAGCGCCCAGTCCCAGGGCGAGGATCACGACACCGAAGAGCACCGCGCAGAAGTTCGCGAGAACACGGCCGCCGCCTTCAAGAACGAGATCATCCTTGACGCTGTTGCCGACAAGGAAGAGGTGGGCGTCAGCCAGAACGAGCTGATTGACTACATCGTTTCCGCAGCAGGCCAGTACGGCATGGATCCGAACCAGTTCGCACAGCTGATCGACCAGAGCGGCCAGGTTCCCATGATGGTTGGCGAAGTCCGCCGTCGTAAGGCGCTGGCCAAGGTTCTCGAGCTGGCCAAGGTCACCGACACCGCCGGCAATGAGATCGACCTGACCGAGTTCGTTCGCCCCGCAGGCGAAGAAGCACCGGTTGCAGAAGCCGAAACCGAAGCTCCCGAGGCCGAGGTTGCCGAAGAGTCCAAGAGCGACGACAAGGCATAGCCTGCCCAACAGCAGCGCATGACCTCCGGTCATAGCAATGCGCCGTCCGCCCGGAAGGGCAGGCGGCGCATTTGCGTTTAAGTGCCCCCGGCCGCCCGCGGTGCTGTGATCCGCCCCGCCCCGAGCTGTGACCGGCATCGTGCGCCGTCAGCGAACAGCCCGCGAAACGCAAGCAGATCACACGCGCAACAGGTTAGGGTCCTAGGAGAGATAAACGGCGGGACCAGCTGACGCGGTTAGCGGTTCTGTACCCCGCCAGAGCGAGAGGTCACTCAGTATGGCAATTGCACCCAACACACCCACAATGGCAACGGTGGACCCGGCCAGCCGGGACGACTACATCTACAATCGTCTGCTGCGTGAGCGGATCATCTGGTTGGGCTCGGAAGTCCGCGATGACAACGCCAACGCCATCTGCTCCCAGCTTCTGCTTCTCTCCGCTGAGGATCCCGAAAAGGACATCTTCCTCTACATCAACTCTCCCGGCGGGTCAGTGACGGCCGGCATGGCCATCTACGACACCATGCAGTTCATCCCCAATGACGTAGTCACCGTGGCAACCGGCCTGGCAGCGTCCATGGGACAGTTCCTGCTGTCCTCCGGCACCAAGGGCAAGCGCTACGCCACCCCCCACGCCCGCATCCTCATGCACCAGCCCTCCGGCGGCATCGGCGGCACCGCTTCCGACATCCGGATTCAGGCTGAACTGATCCTCCACATGAAGCAGGTCATGGCGGAACTGACCGCCGAACAGACCGGCCAGACCGTGGAGACCATCCTGAAGGACAATGACCGTGACAAGTGGTTCACGGCCCAGGAAGCACTGGAATACGGGTTCTTTGACAAGATCTCCGCACATGCGGGCGGCGTCACCGGCGGCGGCGGAACGGATCAGGACAAGGGCGCGGCTCCGGCCGAGGACTAACCCTTCCTCTCTTCCAGCGCACTTTTCTTAGACTTCAGGAGCAAAGCAATGAACATGAATTTCGGAACCGCAGGCGGATCGGCGCCGCAGATGCCGTCCAGCCGCTACGTACTGCCGCAGTTCGAAGAGCGCACGCCGTACGGCTTCAAGCGCCAGGACCCCTACACCAAGCTGTTCGAGGACCGCATCATCTTCCTGGGCGTCCAGGTCGACGACGCATCTGCTGACGACGTCATGGCCCAGCTGCTGGTCCTTGAGTCCAATGACCCGGACCGCGACATCACCCTGTACATCAACTCTCCGGGCGGTTCGTTCACGGCCATGACGGCCATTTACGACACCATGCAGTACATCCGCCCTGAAATCCAGACGGTTTGCCTGGGCCAGGCGGCCAGCGCCGCAGCTGTCCTTCTGGCAGCCGGCACGCCGGGCAAGCGCCTCGCGCTGCCCAACGCCCGCGTGCTCATCCACCAGCCGGCACTGGGCGGAGGCGAGCGTGGACAGGCTTCGGACCTGGAAATCCAGGCAGCTGAAGTCATGCGCATGCGGACCTGGCTGGAAGACACCCTGGCGCTTCACTCCAACCACACGTCGGAGGAAGTCAACCGTGACATCGAGCGTGACAAGATTCTCACGGCCGCCGGCGCCCTCGAATACGGACTGATTGACCAGGTGCTTGACTCCCGCAAGATCAAGACTCCGGCCATCAACCGGATGTAAGCCTCAGGAAGGCCCGCGGCCGAAATATCGCACCGCGGGCCTTTCGGTTGCTGTATCACTGAACCAAGTGTCCTAGAGTGGAACATGCTGACCGGCTTCGCTGTCCCCCTCGGGACGACTGCCGGCACTGAATTAACGATGGACCATCTAAGGGGACTGAACTATGGCTCGCATTGGTGAGAGCACGGATCTGCTCAAGTGCTCTTTCTGTGGAAAGAGCCAGAAACAGGTCCGCAAGCTTATTGCCGGTCCCGGAGTCTACATCTGCGACGAGTGCATTGATCTCTGCAACGAGATCATCGAAGAAGAGCTCTCCGAGGTAGCTGACCTCGGCTCCTTCGAGCTGCCCAAGCCGCGGGAGATCTTCGATTCACTGCAGGAGTATGTGATTGGCCAGGAACCGGCCAAGCGTTCCCTCGCCGTCGCCGTTTACAACCATTACAAGCGCATCCAGTCCGGCCACGCACCGCGCAACACAGGCAATCTGTCTGACGCCGTGGTCTCCGATGACGTGGAAATCGGCAAGTCCAACATCCTGCTGATCGGTCCCACCGGCTGCGGCAAGACCTATCTGGCACAGACCCTGGCGCGCCGTCTGAACGTACCCTTCGCCGTCGCCGACGCCACCGCACTGACCGAAGCCGGCTACGTGGGGGAGGACGTCGAGAACATCCTGCTCAAGCTCATCCAGGCCGCAGACTATGACGTCAAGAAGGCCGAGCAGGGCATCATCTACATTGACGAGATCGACAAGATCTCGCGCAAAAGCGAGAACCCGTCGATTACACGCGATGTATCCGGCGAGGGCGTGCAGCAGGCCCTGCTGAAAATCCTGGAAGGCACGGTTGCCTCGGTTCCCCCGCAGGGAGGACGCAAGCATCCGCATCAGGAGTTCATCCAGATCGACACCACCAATGTCCTCTTCATTGTTGCCGGCGCCTTTGCCGGGTTGGAGGAGATCATCGGGTCACGGTCCGGCCGCAAGGGAATCGGCTTTGGTGCACCGCTGAATGAGAACGCCAAGGAAGCCGACTCGTACGCCGACGTCATGCCCGAGGATTTGCTGAAGTTTGGCCTGATCCCGGAGTTCATCGGCCGGCTCCCGGTGATCACCACGGTCTCGAACCTGGACCGGGAAGCACTGATCCGGATCCTCACCGAGCCGAAGAACGCGCTCATCAAGCAGTTCCAGAAAATGTTCCAGCTTGACGGCGTTGAGCTCACCTTCGAACCCGCCGCCCTGGACGCCGTTGCGGACGCAGCGCTGTCCCGCGGCACCGGTGCGCGCGGGCTGCGCGCCATCCTGGAAGAAGTCCTGTTGCCGGTCATGTTTGACCTGCCCAGCCGCGACGACGTCGCCACAGTGGTCATCACCGAAGAAGTGGTGACCCAAAAGGCCGAACCCACACTGATTTCGCAGGCAGTTGCCACCAAACGCCGGAACAAATCAGCCTGACCGCGGGTTTGCACGAATAACTAATGCTGTTCCCAGCAACCCGCGATCTTCGCCGCGGGTCCGCAATGCCCTGAAGGAGAATTTCGTGAGCCTGCCCGATTCTGCAGCAAAAGCCGATTTTTGGTTCGACCCGATCTGTCCGTTCGCGTGGGTCACGTCCCGCTGGATGGGTGAAGTGGAGCAGGTCCGCGACGTCAGCACCGACTGGCACGTGATGAGCCTGTCCCTCCTGAATGAAGGACGGGACCTGCCCGAGGATTACATGGAGCGCATGAAGGCGGCTATCAAGCCGGTACGCGTCATCATTGCCGCCTCCGAGCTCCACGGCGACAAGTACATCAAGCCGCTCTACGATGCCATGGGCACCCGGATCCATGTCGGCGGCAATGATGATCTCGACGCTGTCATCCGCGAGTCCCTCGACGAGGTTGGCCTCCCGGCCGACCTGGCGCGGTTTGCCGACAGCGATGAGTACGACACCCAGCTTCGTGCCTCGCACCAGGAAGGCATCTCCAAGGTGGGCGACGACGTCGGAACCCCCATTGTTGCTTTCAATGGCACCGCCTTCTTCGGGCCGGTCCTGACGCGCATACCGCGCGGCGAGGAAGCGGGCCGGATGTTCGACGGCGCCGTTATGCTGGCTGAAAACCCCGCCTTCTTTGAACTCAAGCGCAGCCGCACCGAAAGCCCGCAGTTCGACTAACTGCTTTTGCTTCCAGCAAACAGAACGCCCGGCCGGAGATTTCCGGCCGGGCGTTCTGTTTTATTCTGTGCTGTGTCTGTTATTCGGCCGCAGGAGCCGGTTCCACCGGCGCCAGCTCGACGCCGGACACGGCGAGTTCACCTTCGCCCGTGGCCAGCGAGAGCTCGCGGACATTGCCCGCTGCCTTCAGATCGGCGAGGCCGGCCTGCAGCTGCGCCACCTGCGCCTCGGACGCCGTCACCGTGGCTGTGAGGACCTCGGTGCGCTGCTTGACCTTCGCCTCGGACTTGGCCTTGCGGATGCCGCCCAGGGCGGTGGCAACGGTAGCCAGGATGCCGGCGTCGGCCGTGGCGACCGCGGAGGACAGCGCGTCAACGTTCGGCCACGGGGCGCGGTGCACCGAGCCGTTACGCCACCAGCCCCAAACCTCTTCGGTGGCGAAGGGCAGGAACGGGGCGAACAGGCGCAGCAGCGCATCCAGTGTGGTGGCCAGGGTAGCCAGCACTGAAGCCTGCTCTGCTTCGCCGGCGGCACCGTAGGCGCGGTCCTTGATCAGCTCCACATAGTCATCCGTAAAGGACCAGAAGAAGGATTCGGTCAGCTGCAGTGCCTTGGCGTAGTCGTAGCGTTCAAACGCTGCGGTGGAAGCATTGACCACCTCGGCCAGCTGCTTCAACAGGGCGGAGTCCAGGGCGTTGGTGATCACCGAGGTGTCCGCCGTGACGACGTTTGCCTCGGTGGCACCCAGGTTCAGGACGAACTTCGAGGCGTTGAGGAGCTTGATGGCGAGGCGGCGGCCGATCTTCATCTGCGCAATCTCGTAGGCCGTGTCCGCGCCCAGCTTGGCGGAGGCCGCCCAGTAGCGCACGGCGTCGGATCCGTAGTCGTTGAGCACGTCGGTGGGAACCACCACGTTGCCCTTGGACTTGGACATCTTCTTGCGGTCCGGGTCCAGGATCCAGCCGGAGATGGCGGCGTGCTTCCACGGTGCGGCGTGGTTCAGGGCATCGGCGCGCACCACGGAGGAGAACAGCCAGGTGCGGATGATGTCGTGGCCCTGCGGACGCAGGTCAAACGGGAAGACCTTGCTGAACAGGTCCTCGTCCCGGCTCCAGCCGCCCACAATCTGCGGGGTCAGGGAGGACGTAGCCCAGGTGTCCAAGACATCGGCGTCGCCCACGAAACCGCCCGGCTGATTGCGCTGGGATTCCTCGTAGCCCGGAGCCGGTTCGGCGGCCGGGTCCACGGGCAGCTGCTCCGAGGACGGCAGCACGGGGTTGTCGTAGTCCGGGTTGCCGGAGGCATCCAGGGGATACCAGACCGGAACCGGAACGCCGAAGAAGCGCTGGCGTGAGACCAGCCAGTCACCGTTCAGGCCTTCGATCCAGTTTTCATAGCGTGAGCGCATGAAGGACGGGTGGAAGTCGATTTCCCTGCCGCGGGCAATGAGGGCTGCACGGCGGTCCTCGTCGCGGCCGCCGTTGCGGATGTACCACTGGCGGCTGGTGACAACCTCAAGGGGCTTGTCGCCCTTTTCGAAGAAGTTGACCGGGTGGGTGATCTTCTTCGGCTCGCCTTCGAGGTCGCCGCTTTCGCGCAGCATTTCCACGACGGCTTCCTTGGCGCTGAAGACGGTCTTGGCGGCGACAGCGGCGTAGTTTTCCTTCGCCTTGTCCGTGGTGATCCAGTCCGGGGTATCAGCAAGCAGACGGCCGTCCCGGCCGACGACGGCGCGGGTGGGAAGGTTCAGCTCGCGCCACCAGGTGACGTCCGTCTGGTCGCCGAAGGTGCAGATCATGGCGATGCCCGAACCCTTGTCCGGCTTGGCCAGCGGATGTGCCCGGACCTCAACTTCGACGTCGAACAGCGGGGAGGTGACCTTGGTGCCGAACAAGCGCTGGTAGCGCTCGTCGTCGGGGTGGGCCACCAGCGCCACACAGGCCGGAAGCAGCTCGGGGCGGGTGGTCTCGATGAAAACCTTTTCGCCGTCGGGCGCATGGAAGCTGATGCGGTGGTAGGCGCCGGCCTGTTCGCGGTCCTCCACCTCGGCCTGGGCCACTGCGGTGCGGAAGGTGACGTCCCACAGAGTGGGGGCCTCGGACATGTAGGCGTCCCCGGCCTTGAGGTTCTCCAGGAAGGCGCGCTGGCTGACGGCGCGGGAGTTGTCATCGATGGTGCGGTAAGTGCGGGTCCAGTCAACGGACAGGCCCAGGGTGGAGAAGAGGTCCTCGAAGACCTTCTCGTCCTCGACCGCCAGCTCTTCGCACAGCTCGATGAAGTTCCGGCGGGAGATGACATCGAAATCGCGCTGGTTCTTCGGCGCCGTTGCCGGCGGCCGGTAATCGGGATCGTACGGCTTTGTAGGATCACAGCGGACACCGTAGTAGTTCTGCACCCGGCGTTCGGTGGGCAGGCCGTTGTCATCCCAGCCCATGGGGTAGAAGACGTTCTTGCCGGTCATGCGCTGGTAACGCGCCATGACGTCGGTCTGCGTGTAGGAGAACATGTGCCCCACGTGCAGCGAGCCGGAGGCCGTGGGCGGGGGAGTGTCGATCGAGTAGACGTCCTCGCGGACCGTGTCTTCGTTGAACGCGTACGTTCCCTCATCGCGCCAGCGGCGGCTCAGTGTTGCTTCCAGCCCCTCAAGGGCGGGCTTGTCGGGGACGGATACGGTCTTGGGTTCATTGTCGGGCGTGTCTGTGCCCGGAAAGTTTTCAGCCATACTGCCATTCTTTCATGCGGGCAGCGCGGCACGGGGACTGTTGCGGCTGCCTGCCGGCGCCGCCGGTCGGAAGCCCTGTTCGGAGCCGGGCCTGCGGCCGTAGCATCCGGGGTATGGCAACGCTTCAGGAGAAGCCGGCGTCGATCCGCATCCGCCGCATCTATGAACCGCCCGACGGCGGCTACCGGGTCCTGGTGGACAGGCTCTGGCCGCGCGGGGTTTCGAAGGCCCGGGCGGAACTGGATGAGTGGCTCAAGGACCTGGCCCCCAGCAATGACCTGCGCAAGTGGTTCGGGCACCGGGAAGACCGCTGGACCGGATTCCAGGAACGGTACCGGGAGGAGCTTGCCGCGAACCCGGAGGTTCCGGACTTCTCCCGGGACTGCGCTTCCCGGCCGGACACCGTGCTGCTCTACGGGGCGCGCTCGGAGACGGAGAACGAGGCCGTGGTGCTCCGGGATTACCTGCTCGGCCTGTCATGGCCCGGCCGGGCCATGACATTCAAGTCTTCGCCGCCTGGTGCGGCAAGATAGCAGCATGCGTCTTGATGATCTGCTGACCAGCCTCAGGGCACTTCCGGAATCGGAGCCGCGGGAGGAATATCTGCGGTTTGTGACCACGGCGGGGGATGCTGCCCTGCGCCGGGACGGGGGTCCGGAGCATGTGACGGGCTCGTGTTTTGTGTTTTCGCCGAACTTCGATCGGGTTCTGCTGTGTTTCCACCGCAAGGGGCAGTTCTGGGTGCAGTTCGGCGGGCACCTTGAGCCGCAGGATGCAACAGTGGCCGAAGCTGCCCAACGGGAGGCCCGGGAGGAATCCGGAATCAGTGACCTGAACCTGCTGAGCTCCGCCATCATGGACCTTGACCGGCATGATCTGCACGGGGGCTTCTCCTGCTCAGCTCACTGGGACGTGGGATACGCAGCGGTGGTTAGCTCCGACGTCGTCATTTCGGTCAGCGATGAAAGCGAGGCAGTCCGCTGGTTCCCGGTTTCCGCATTGCCGGCGCAGGTGCCGGCAGGTTTCGGTGCCCGTTTGGATCTTGTCCGGCGCACGGCCATGTCACTGCCCCACCTGGACACCTCAACACCGCAACACTGAAACACCGCAACACGGAAGCGTGCCCGGGAGGGGAAGTCGCTAGGGTGGTGCCATGACACCTAAGCGCGCAGTAGTGACCGGAGCAAGTTCAGGCATTGGAGCGGCGGCTGTAAGGGCCCTGCGAAACTCGGGCTGGGACGTGGTGGCCGTGGCCCGCCGCGGAGACAGGCTTCAGGCGCTCGCCGCCGAGACCGGCGCACAGGCAATCACGGCCGACGTGACCGACGGTCAATCCGTGGCCCGGATGGCCGAAGAGGTGCTGGCGACCGGGGGAGTGGACGCCGTGATCAACAATGCCGGCGGAGCCTGGGGAGTGGACTCCGTGGCAACCGGAAAGCTTGGCGACTGGGAAGCCATGTACAACGTCAACGTGCTCGGGGCGCTTCGCGTCACCCAGGCCTTCCTGCCCGCGCTGCGTGCTTCCGGCCAAGGCTCTGTCCTGATGCTGACCTCCACTGCGGCGCTCGCTTCCTACGAGGGCGGCGGCGGATATTGCGCCGCCAAGTCCGCTGAGCAGGCGCTTGCCGAAACACTGCGGCTGGAAGAAGCGGAGAACAACGTCCGCGTCATCGAAATCCTGCCCGGCATGGTCAAGACCGAGGAGTTCTCCCTGAACCGGCTCGGCGACAAAGACGCGGCGGAAAAGGTCTACGCCGGAGTGGAGAAGCCCCTCACCGCAGAGGACGTCGCTAACGTCATGGCATACTCCCTGAACCTGCCGCACCACATCAATTTGGACAAGGTGGTGCTGCGCCCCGTCGCCCAGGCCGCCAACCACAAGGTCATCCGCCGTCAGACGGCCCAGGCCTAACGTCCACAGCCCCAACTTCGACAACCCCGGGGGTGTGGCCTAAACTGGCGGAAGCAGCTTTGACCCGGCCATCACCGGTGAGCTTCCGGAAGAACGGCGCCGTACCCCTTTCCAGATATTTTGGAATGATCGTGTGCCCAGTAGAACCGGACGGGTAAGCCCGTCACAGCAGTCAACGAGCGGCAGCCTGACTCGGCGGCGCGGTGCACTGAAGTCTTACAGCACAGCGCGGACGACGACGGCGGCAAGCGAGGTGGTACCGCGGGTTCCGCCGGCTTTGAGCCGGCAAAAACTCCGCCCTCGCATCCTGTTTTTTACAGCCAGATTTACTTGCCGCTATCAGGATGACGAATATGCCCTCTATCTATCCCAAGGCCACTACGGCCGCCGCCCCGGCAGAGAACGCCGCCCCGTCTTCCCCCAAGTTTCCGGAACTTGAAGAACTGGTTCTGAAGTACTGGGACGAGGACGGCACCTTCCAGGCCTCCATTGACGCCCGGTCCGCCGGCAAGGACGGCTCCAACGAGTTTGTCTTCTATGACGGCCCGCCCTTCGCCAACGGCCTGCCGCACTACGGCCACCTGCTCACCGGTTACGTCAAGGACCTGGTGGCCCGTTACCAGACCCAGCGCGGCCGCCGCGTGGAACGCCGTTTCGGCTGGGACACCCACGGCCTGCCCGCCGAGCTTGAAGCCATGAAGCAGCTGGGCATGTCCGATAAGGTCCAGATCGAGAAGATGGGCATCGACAAGTTCAACGACGCCTGCCGTGCCTCCGTGATGGAGTACGCCGGTGAGTGGAAGGACTACGTCACCCGCCAGGCCCGTTGGGTGGACTTCGAGAACGACTACAAGACGCTCAACGTTGAGTACATGGAGTCGGTCATCTGGGCCTTCAAGACCCTCCACGAGAAGGGTCTGACCTACAGCGGCTTCCGGGTGCTCCCGTACTGCTGGAAGGACGAAACCCCGCTGTCCAACCATGAGCTGCGCATGGATGACGACGTCTACAAGGACCGGCAGGACCAGACCGTCACGGTCACCTTCCCCATCACTGCCGGAGACAACGCACTCTCCGCGGAGCTCGACGGCGTCCTCGCCATCGCCTGGACCACCACGCCCTGGACGCTGCCCACCAACATGGCCCTCGCCGTCGGGCCCTCGGTCCGTTACGCCGTTGTGCCCGCCGGACCCAACGGCACGCCCCAGGACAACCCGGAGGCCCGCTACCTGCTGGCCGAAGACCTCGTGGGTGCGTACGCCAAGGACCTGGGGTACGACGACGCCGACGCCGCCCGCGCGGCCGTCACCTCCGTGCACCTGGGCAGCGAGCTGGCCGGACTGGCCTACGAACCGCTGTGGAACTACTACACGGACACCGAGAAGTGGGGCACGCAGAACGCCTGGCGGATTGTCGTGGCCGACTACGTCACCACCACCGACGGCACCGGCATTGTCCACCAGGCTCCGGCCTACGGTGAAGATGACCAGAAGATCTGCGAAGCCAACGGCATCCCCGTGATCCTGTCCGTGGACGAGGGCGGCAAGTTCCTGCCCATGTTCGCCGACGGCCCGCTGTCCGACATCGCCGGACTGCAGGTCTTCGACGCCAACAAGCTCATCACCCGCGTGCTGCGCGCCGACGGACGCCTGCTGCGCCAGGCCAGCTACGAGCACAGCTACCCACACTGCTGGCGCTGCCGGAACCCGCTGATCTACAAGGCTGTTTCCTCCTGGTTCGTGGAGGTCACCAAGATCAAGGACCGCATGGTCGAACTGAACCAGCAGATCAACTGGATCCCGGAAAACGTCAAGGACGGCCAGTTCGGCAAGTGGCTGGAAAACGCCCGCGACTGGTCCATCAGCCGCAACCGCTACTGGGGCAGCCCCATCCCGGTCTGGGTTTCCGATGATCCCAACTACCCGCGCACCGACGTCTACGGTTCGCTGGAAGAGCTCAAGGCCGACTTTGGCCGGCTGCCGCTGAACCATGCCGGCGAGCCGGACCTGCACCGCCCCTTCATCGACGAACTGACGCGCCCGAACCCGGACGATCCGCGGACCCCCGAAGAGGGCCAGTCCACCATGCGCCGTGTCGAAGACGTCCTGGACGTCTGGTTCGACTCCGGCTCCATGCCGTACGCCCAGGTGCACTACCCGCACGAGAACGCCGACTGGTTTGAGCATCACAACCCGGGCGACTTCATCGTGGAGTACATCGGCCAGACCCGCGGCTGGTTCTACACGCTGCACGTCCTGGCTACCGCCCTCTTTGACCGCCCGGCCTTCCGCAACGTCATCAGCCACGGCATTGTGCTGGGTTCCGACGGGCAGAAGATGTCCAAGTCGCTGCGCAACTACCCGGACGTCTCCGAGGTCCTGGACCGCGACGGCTCCGACGCCATGCGCTGGTTCCTCATGGCCTCGCCCATCCTGCGCGGCGGCAACCTGATCGTCACCGAACAGGGCATCCGCGAAGGCGTCCGCCAGGTCATCCTGCCGCTGTGGAACGTGTGGCACTTCTTCACGCTCTATACCAACGCCGCGAACAACGGCAACGGCTACGAGGCGAAGGCGCGCTACGAGTCCACCGAACCGCTGGACAACTACATGCTGGCCGCCACCGGTGACCTGGTGCAGACCATGACCTCCGAGCTGGACAGCTACGACGTGTCCGAGGCCTGCGAAACGCTGCGCCAGTACATGGACACGCTGACCAACTGGTACATCCGCCGCAGCCGCACCCGGTTCTTCGATGAAGACACCCAGGCGTTTGACGTGCTGTACACCTGCCTGGAAACGGTCTGCCGGGTCGCCGCTCCGCTGCTGCCGCTGGTCTCCGAGGAGATCTGGCGCGGACTCACCGGCGGGCGCTCCGTGCACCTGACCGACTGGCCCGATGCTGAGCTGTTCCCGCAGGATCCCGCCCTGGTGGACCGGATGGACCGTACCCGCCGGATCGCCTCGGTGGGCTCATCCCTGCGCAAGGCCGCGAACCTCCGGGTGCGGCTGCCGCTGTCCGAACTGACCGTCGTTGCGCCCGACGCCGAGTCGCTGCAGGGCCAGTTCGCCGCAATCATCGCCGATGAACTGAACCTGAAGTCCGTCCGGCTGATGGAAGCCGCTGCCGCTGATCCGGCCGAGTTCGGCATCACGCAGAAGCTCGTGGTCAACGCCCGTGCCGCAGGCCCCCGCCTGGGCAAGAACGTCCAGACCGCGATCAAGGCCTCCAAGTCAGGGGACTGGTCGGTGGACGACGCCGGCACGGTCACCGCGGGCGGCCTGGAACTGCAGCCGCAGGAATACACGCTGGAAACAGTGGTGGAAACCGCCGA
This sequence comes from Arthrobacter sunyaminii, assembly GCF_018866305.1. Lineage (NCBI taxonomy): Bacteria > Bacillati > Actinomycetota > Actinomycetes > Micrococcales > Micrococcaceae > Arthrobacter > Arthrobacter sunyaminii. Next base: position 2,567,736 of record NZ_CP076456.1, on the reverse strand, counting down.
CGGCGAATCCTCCAAGGCTGTCTCCGTGCTGCCCGGCGGCGGCTTCCTGGTGCTGAACACCGAGGTCACGCCGGAGCTGGCCGCCGAGGGCACCGCCCGCGACGGCATCCGTGCCATCCAGCAGGCCCGCCGTGACGCGGACCTGCACATCAGCGACCACATTCGCACCGAGGTGAAAACCTCACCGACCGCCGCTGCGGCCCTTGAGGCCAACGCGGAGTTGATCAAGTCAGAAACCCTGACCGACCAGCTGGTGGTCACCGCCGTCGAGCTTGCCGACGACGCCGAAGAATTCACCGTCACAGTGGAGAAGATCTAATGAGCATGTCCGACGGACCCTCCGGGGCAATCGACGGTTTTTCCGTCGAAAGCGTTTACGCCGAGCTGCTGAGCCGCGCCCCCGAGAACAAGATGGAGCCGCGCATGGCTCCGCTGTTCCGTGCGATGGAGGTGCTGGGGGAGCCGAACAAGGCGTTCCCGATCATCCACATCACCGGAACCAACGGCAAGACCTCCACAGCGCGGATGATCGAGGCCGGGCTGCGGGCCTACGGGCTGCGCACCGGCCGGTACACCAGCCCGCACCTGAGCAAGGTCACCGAGCGGATCAGCATTGACGGCGAACCTGTCTCCGACGAGACGTTTGTCCGGATCTGGGACGAAATCCACCCCTACCTGGACATTGTCGACGGCGAACTCGAGGCCGCCGGGGAACCGCGCCTGACCTACTTTGAAGCTGTCACCATCCTCGCGTTCGCGGTCTTCGCCGACGAACCCGTGGACGTGGCGGTCATTGAAGTGGGCCTGGGCGGCATCACCGACGCCACCAACGTGGGCGACGGCTCCGTTGCCGTCGTCACGCCCATCTCCCTAGACCACACCGAACTGCTGGGCGACGACGTCGCTGACATTGCGATGGAAAAGGCCGGCATCATCAAGGAGGGCGGCTTCCTGATCAGTGCCGCCCAGCCGATGGAAGCTGCGCAGGTCCTGCTGGAGAAGGCCCGCGAAGTGGGCGTCCCGTACCGCTTCGAGGGCGTCGAATTCGGTGTCGAGTCCCGTGTGATGGCGGTCGGCGGGCAGATGCTCACCATCGCCGGACTTGCCGGGCGCTACGAGGAGCTGCTCCTGCCGCTGCACGGTAAGCACCAGGCGGAAAACGCCGCCGTCGCCGTGGCTGCGCTGGAGGCCTTCATCGGCGGCGGAACCAAGGAACTGGATGTGGAACTGCTCCGCACCGGGTTCTCCACCGTCTCCTCTCCCGGCCGCCTCGAAGTGGTGCGCACTGCGCCCACCATCGTGGTGGACGCCGCGCACAACCCCGCCGGTGCCAAGGCATCAGCCGAAGCGGTACTGGAAGCTTTCAGCTTCACGTCACTGGTGCTGGTGGTCGGCATCCTGGCGGAGAAGGACTCGGTGGGAATCCTTACGGAACTGAGGGAGACCCTCGGCGACCAGATCGCCGGCGTCTGCCTCACGCAGTCCAGCTCGCCGCGCGCCCTCCCGGCCGAAGACCTGGTCCAGGACGCCGTCGACGCCGGCTTTGCCGACGAAGACCTGCAGGTGGAACCCGGCCTGGACAATGCCATTGAATGGGCGGTGGCCAAGGCCGAGGAAAACAATGACCTGGCGGGCGGCGTGCTCATCATCGGCTCCATTACCCTGGTGGCCGAAGCGCGCACCCTTCTCGGAAAGTAATCACCATGGCAAAACTCACCAAGGCGCAGCGCGAGTGGCGCCCGGGAATGCCCAAGAAACGGCGTTCCATCCGCATCATGTTCGCCTCGACGGTCCTGGTTCTGGAAGCGTTCCTGGTGCTCTTTGCGACGCTCGCCGTGTTCGGCCTGCAGCGCGACGTCCTGTCTCCCGCCATCATCCTCACCGGCGGATTGGTGCTCTTCGCGGCATTGATTGGTACCTGCGCAATTCTGTCCAAGCCGGCTGGTCCGGTCATTGGCTGGATCCTGCAGCTGGTCATCATCGCCACCGGTTTCCTGGAACCGATGATGTTCCTGATTGGAGCAATCTTTGCGGCGACCTGGTGGTACGGACTGAAGACCGGCATGCGCCTGGACCGGGAGAACCGGCAGCGGGACCGCGAGCAGGAGGAATGGGAAAAGGCCCATCCCGAAGGCCTGGAGGACACGGGCACTGCCGGCACAGCCGTCACCGACTAGGCTTAGATTCGAAAACCGCTACTTCGCAAGGAGATTTACCGTGAGCACCGAACGCACACTTGTACTGATCAAACCCGACGGCGTGAAGCGGAATATCTCCGGCGCAATCCTGGCCCGCGTGGAAGCCAAGGGCTACACCCTGGCTGAACTGAAGAAGGTGAACGCCACCCGCGAGGTGCTCGAAGAGCACTACGCCGAGCACGAAGGCAAGCCGTTCTACGAACCGCTGGTCGAGTTCATGCTCAGTGGCCCCATTGTGGCGGCCATCTTCGAAGGCGAACGCGTCATCGAGGGCTTCCGCTCCCTGGCGGGAACCACCGACCCGACGACGGCGGCTCCGGGCACCATCCGCGGCGACTTTGGCCGCGACTGGGGCACAGCAGTTCAGCAGAACCTGGTCCACGGTTCGGATTCTCCCGAGTCCGCAGAACGCGAAATCGGCATCTGGTTCGGCAAATAACCCGCTCAAGAAGCGTAAAGCCGCGAGGGCCTGACCACGGAACGGATCCGTGGCCAGGCCCTCGCGGCTTTACAGGGGACGGGCACTCCAGCGGAGGACAGGGACGGCCGGCCGGCTAGAGCCCCAGAACCGAGGATGCGATCAGGAAGTAGATGATCAAGCCCGTTGCATCTACAAAGGTCGAAATAAAAGGATTCGAAAACACTGCCGGATCCACCTTGAGCGCTTTGCCCAGCAGCGGCATCAGCCCTCCAACGCCGGCAGCCATGGTGCAGACCCCCAGCAGCGTCAGGCCAATCACCAGGCCCAGCGGCACGGTGAACAGGATGGAGGCAAGCACGAAGCCCAGCCCGCCCAGCAAGATACCCAGCCAGGCACCCACCCGCAGCTCCCGGGCCAGGACCTTGAAGACGTCCCTCGGCCGGACGTCACCCAGCGCCAGGGCGCGGGTAATGGTGGTCGCTGCCTGGTTTCCGGTGTTTCCGCCCGTGCCTATCAGCAGGGGGATGAAGAGCGACAGCACCACCTGCTCGGCCAGAGTTGCTTCGAAGGCGCCCATGACCTGGACCGTCAATGTTGCACCCAATGCCAGCACCAGCAGCCAGACCACGCGCGCACGAACGATACTGCGCACGGGGGTGGCGAGGTAGGGCCGGCGCAGCGGTTCGGCGCCGCCGGCCCGGGCCGCATCCTCGCTTTCAGCGTCCTCCAGAATGCCCAGGGCGTCGTCCACGGTCAGAATTCCCACAAGCCGGGTTTCGGCGTCGACAATCGGGAGCACCAGGACTTTCGCGTCGGCGCAGTACCTGGCCGCTTCCTCTGCATCCAGGGTGGCGGGGGCGGACAGCGGGTCCTTCATCAGGCTCGCCACAGGGTCTGATTCCGCGGCGCGCAACAAATCCCGCAGGGAGACCACACCCACCAGGCGACGGCCCTCGTCGACAACCGGAATCGTGTAGATGCTTTCAGCATCATCCAGTTGAGCCCGGACGCGGGCCATTGTCTGGGCGGCGGTGAACCAGGGGCGGGCCGTGACAAACTGCGGGCTCATATAGCGGCCCACTGCACCCTGCGGGTAGCCGAGCACGGTGTTCGTGAGTGCACGGTCCTTGTCGCTGAGTCCCAGCAGCAGGCGCTTCGCCACTGACGCGGGCAGCTCATCGAGCAGCGCCACCCGGTCATCGGGGCTCAGCCCGGCAAAGACCTCGGCCACCTGCGCGTCCTGCAGCCCCGCCACGAGGTCCGCCTGGAGCAGGGCATCGAGTCTCTCGAAGACCTCCAGGGCCCGCCCCTTGGACAGTGTGCGGAAGGCCAGCGCCCGGTCAATGCTGTTCAGCCGTTCGAGCTGCTCCATGGTCTCTGCCACGCTCAGCCGGTCCAAGGCGCGGGCAACATCGGGCAGGCTGTTTTTGTCCAGGGCGTCGGCCAGCAGTTCGGCGCGTGCATCAAAAGTCAGGGTGGGGGACTTAATCATGGTCCGGGTTCCTCCGGTGGGGCACACCTAAAGGCAGCGGCATTACCGCGGCGGGTGCGGGAAAATGAGCGGGGATGCGAAATACCGCTGCCGCACAAGCTCACGCCCCAAAGAGCAGGTCGAGGTGCTTAGGGGACCCGGATTGGAAGGCGAGGCTCGCGCGGCGCGGTGGATCGACTATGTCCGTCGTCCATGCGTGCGGTTCACCTCCTGTCCTTCTAACCCTTCATAACCGGGTGGACGCGCCAAAGCAGCACATCAAACCCGGGTTGTGCTCCGATCCTACTCCAGATGAGGCGTTGACCTGCCGCGATGGTGCGGGAGGACACCTTAGCCCTGGATTTCTCCGGGACCTTCCTGCCGGACCCGAGGGATCAAACGTTCGGACTGCAGCCTGGCGAAGAGGTCCTTGAAGGCATCTTCGGTGCGGCGGTAGCCGGTGAACCCCGCCACCCGGCTCTTGCTCATGTCGGTGAGGACCTCGATGTTGCGGCCCAGATCGGCGTCGGTGTGCCACCAGGTTGCCAGCCGGGAGAGGTTCGGTTCAGCCAGGCCGTGGCGGGCGGCCAGCTTTTCCCACGCCTCGTCCATGTCCGCCATCTGCTCCTCGAGGGGGCGCGGCTTGGTGTCGAATCCGACCGGTTCCACGCCGAAATACTCCGCCAGGCGCGGCCACAGGGAACGCCAGCGGAACACATCGCCGTTGACCACGTTGAACGCTTCGTTGGCGGTGTTCGGGGCGGTTGCGGCCCACAGCATGTGCTCGGCCAGCAGACCGGCATCGGTCATGTCGGTTACCGAATTCCACTGGGTTTCCGAGCCCGGGAAAACAAACGGCAGCCCAAGTTCGCGGCACAGCGTCGCCTGCGCAGCCAGCGTCTGGCCCATGTTCATGGCGTTGCCGACGGCGAAGCCAATGACGGTGTGTGCCCGGTGCACGGACCAGGCGAAACCCTGCCGCTGCGCGGCCGCCATCAGCTCGTCTTCCTGGGCGTAGTAGAAGTTGTCCACCGGAAGCCGAGGTTCATCCTCGGAGAACGGAGTGTCCGGCATGGGACCTTCGCCGTAGGCCTCGAAGGGGCCCATGTAGTGCTTGAGTCCGGTCATCAGGGCCACGTGTTCCAGCGGTGCGTGCTCCAGTGCAGTGAGGAGATTGCGGACCATTGCGGAGTTGACCGCAATGTTCTCCACTTCGGTTTCCTGGCGGGACCAGGAGGTGAAGAAGACATGCGTCGGACTCTTGTCTGCCAGGACGGCAGTGAGGCTTTCGGCGCTGGTCAGGTCCGCGGCAACGGGTACGACGCCGGGACGCGCCGGATCGGGGGCGCCTCCCTTGCGTGACAGTGCCAGGACGGTCCAGCCCTGGTTGACAAGCAGGTCAACGATGGCGGCGCCGGCAATTCCGGTCGCTCCGGCCACCAGTGCAGTAGGGGCAGCGCCGTTGGGCCGGGGCGCGGGGGTTTCTCGAAGCATGGTTCTCCTGAAGACTTGGGGGTAGTGCTTAGAGGCGACAACCGGGCACCGCCCGGGGAAATTCCTGACGCCGGAGCCCAATGCCCCTAGGCTGGGCCCATGGCACTCATCTATCACGCAGAATTGCACCCGGACAAAATGGAACTTCTTGCCTCCTGGCTGCCCACGCGGCCGTGGTTTCCCCGCGTGGGGCAGCTGCCCATAGAGCGCGTCGGCTCGTTCCGCTTCGATGACCCGGACGGCGAGGTGGGTATTGAGACCCACCTTGTCGCCGTCGGGGCCGATGTGGTGCAGGTTCCGCTCACCTACCGCGGAGCTCCGCTGGAAGGTGCTGAGAAACACCTGATTACCACCATGGAACATTCGGTGCTGGGCACACGGTGGGTCTACGACGCCTGCGGGGATCCCGCTTACGCTCAGGCACTGACGGCGTCGATCCTTTCCGGACAGGGCCAGGCGCCGCAGTATTTTGAGAACGGCGGCGTCCGGGAAGACATTCCGGAGTCCGTCAGCGTGGTTGCCAGTGGGCTGCCGGGCGGCGAAGAGCTCGCCGAAGGCCCACAGCCGGGTCCGGCCGACCTGACTGTGGCGCGGATCCGGGCCGGGGACTGGGACCTGTCCGTGGTGCGGGTGCTGGAGCTTGGGGGAGAGGCTGTGGCCGATCCGTCCCTGACCGCCACCTGGCCAGGGCAGGACGTTCCTGTCCTGCTGGCTTGGGCTATGCCGGCTCAGTAACGAAGCGGGGGCCCGACCAGCCTCACGGCGGGTCGGGCCCCCGTCCAGCGGGTATCCGCCGTGCTTAGCCGATGAAGGAGTTCATGAAGCGGAAGAAGATTGAGGCGGCAGTGGCCACCCACAGGAGAGCCACAATGACCCAGGCCCATTCTGAAAGGAACTTCACCAGGCCTGCCGGGGCAGGAATAACGCCGTGGGCAAGATTGCGCACGGTCGTGAAGACAAAGAGCGGAATCATGGCGGCCCACACAACAATGCAGTAAATGCAGAGTACGTAAATGTCGAACAGTGCCTGGCTCCACAGCCACACGACAAACACCATGCCCAGTGTCACCCCGGCCTGCATACCGAGCCAGTACCAGCGGGCGTACCTGGCTCCGGCCAGCATTCCCATGGCGGACGTGATGATCACGGCGAAGGCCACGATGCCGATCAGCGGATTGGGGAATCCGAAGATGGCCGCCTGCCAGGTTTTGAAGACGGTGCCGCAGGAAACCCAGGGATTGATGTCGCAGCTGGTGATGTAATTGGCGTCGGCAAAGACACGCAGCCGTTCCAGGACGAGGACGCCCGAGGCCAGCCAGCCGACGACTCCGGTCACGAGCATGATCCACGCAAAACCGCGCTCCGCACCCTGCTGCTCCGGGGCCCGGCGGATGGCTTGCTGATGGGCTGCGCTGGAAGGCACGAAGAACTCCTTTTGGCTGGTGGCGATACGGAATGAGTCTATGCGTTGTTGCGGGCCAAAAAGACGGCCGTGTGAGATAATGGCTTTGGCTGATGGCGGAACCACATTCCGGCACCGGTCCAGCGACAGGCTTCCGGTTCTGTCGGTGACGCTTCCCAAGCAGTTCGCCCATCAATCCGGATGGGAACCAGGGAATCCGCCGATAAGACCTACCCGCAGCGGCAACGTCGTGAACGTGCCGCGAGTAGCAGGAAAAGCGCCGCTGGTCTTCGAGTGATACCGCGCCCTACAGATGGCGCGACCTCGGATGACATCCAGACGACTTCCGGCTGGCGGCAGCAACTGATGCGCCGCACAGCCGACACATTGCCCGCTGGGCATTGGAATGTGGCCAGTGCCGCAGGGGCCGGAGCGAAGTTTTTTATGAGTGATGCACTGAATAATGACCTAGCAGCAAATGAAAGCAGCATCGAATCCGCACCTGCGGCAGATGCGTCCCAGGTTAAGGAACCGGCAAAACGTGCCACCCGCAGCCGCCGCAAGTCGGTGGCTGCTTCTGCACCCGCTGCCGATGAGGCAGCCAAGGAAAGCCCGGTAGCCGCCGATTCTGCGGATACTGCGGCGGCCGAACCTGCCGCCGAGAAGCCCAAGCGCGTGCGGGCCCCGCGCCGCAAGACGGTTCCGGCAGGGGAAGCCCCCGCCGCTGCTGCTGAAGTCACTGCAGAGCCGGCAGCCGAAAAGACCGGCACCGTTGAGACCGCTGCGGGAACTGAGCCTGCTGTCGAAGCGCCCGCTAAAGCCGTGCGTCGTCGTCGTGCCCCCGCCAAGAAGCCGGTGACTGAGACCGCAGCGGCGGATGTTCCGACCGCTGAATCATCTCCGGCCGCTGAATTTGCTCCGTCCGAGGAAACCCCGGCCGGCGCTCCCGAGGCCAAGGCAGCACCCAAGACCCGTGCCCGCCGCCGCCCCGCAAAGGCTGCCGAAACGCCGGTGGAGTCCGCCGGGGGTGCGCCTGCCGACGTGCCTGTCGCCGACGCCGCAGCGGATGACACGGTTGCCTCCGCTGCCGCCGCGCAGACCCCGTCGCCCGAGGGGACCGCGGCCGCTGAAGCAGCCCCGGCCGGAACGGTGGAGCAGCAGGAAGCGAAAGCCGAAGAAGAGGATGCTCCCTCCAGCCTGAATCCGTTCGCGATTCCGGCGCTGCCCCTGTTCCACGCACCGGACCTGAGCGTTGTCCGTCCGGTCCCGGCGCACGCCGCCGAGGAGAGTGCCGAAGCCGATGAGGATTCCGAGGACAACCGCAGCCGCCGCCGCAGCCGGCGCGGACGCAGCCGTACCCGCAGCGAATCTTCCCAAGCCGCTGCAACTGAGGGTGAATCCGAAACCGGGGCTTCCCCGGAAGAGGCAGCCGCCGCCCCGGACGCCGCTGAAGGTGTCACCTCCCGCCGTCGCCGCCGGCGCCGCCGCGGGGATGCTGATCTTGAGCTCACCGGCGGGACCGACGATGATCCGCCCAACACGGTAACCCGGGTCCGGGCCCCGCGCGCCCACGCCGATGCTCCTGTTTCCGACCGGGTAACCAGCGTCAAGGGTTCCACCCGCCTGGAAGCCAAGAAGCAGCGCCGCCGCGAGTCCCGCGAATCGGGACGCCGCCGCCACGTCATCACCGAGGCCGAGTTCCTCGCCCGCCGCGAGTCCGTGGACCGGCAGATGATTGTCCGCCAGCGTGACGAGCGGATCCAGATCGGCGTCCTCGAAGACGGCGTCCTGGCCGAGCACTTTGTCTCCAACACCCAGCAGGACTCCCTGATCGGCAACGTCTACGTCGGCAAGGTCCAGAACGTGCTGCCCAGCATGGAAGCCGCCTTCGTGGACATCGGACGCGGCCGCAACGCCGTGCTGTACGCCGGTGAAGTCAACTGGGACGCCGCCGGCTTGGATGGCCAGCCGCGCCGCATTGAGCTCGCGCTGAAGTCCGGCGACTCCGTCCTGGTCCAGGTCACCAAGGACCCGGTGGGCCACAAGGGCGCCCGCCTGACCAGCCAGATCTCCCTGCCGGGCCGCTACCTCGTGTACGTGCCGGGCGGTTCGATGACGGGCATTTCCCGCAAGCTGCCCGACGTTGAACGCAACCGGCTGAAGAAGATCCTCAAGGACCACCTCCCCCAGGATGCCGGCGTCATTGTGCGCACGGCCGCTGAAGGCGCGTCCGAAGAGGAGCTGATGAATGACATCAACCGGCTCCGCGCGCAGTGGGAGAACATCGAAGCCAAGGCCAAGTCCACCAAGACCCTGGCACCTGAGCTCCTGTACGGTGAGCCGGACCTGACCATCAAGGTGGTCCGCGACGTCTTCAACGAAGACTTCTCCAAGCTGATCGTTTCGGGCGAGGAAGCCTGGGACACCATCGAGGCCTACGTCACCTACGTGGCACCGGACCTGGTGGGCCGGCTGGAGAAATGGACCAAGGACGAAGACATCTTCGCCGCCAGCCGCATTGACGAGCAGATCGCCAAGGCGCTGGACCGCAAGGTGTTCCTTCCTTCGGGCGGCTCCCTGGTGATCGACCGCACCGAAGCCATGACCGTGGTGGACGTCAACACCGGCAAGTTCACCGGCACCGGCGGCAACCTCGAAGAAACCGTCACCAAGAACAACCTGGAAGCGGCCGAGGAAGTTGTCCGGCAGCTGCGCCTGCGCGATATTGGCGGCATCATTGTCATCGACTTCATTGACATGGTCCTTGAAGCCAACCGGGACCTGGTCCTGCGCCGGCTCGTGGAGTGCCTGGGCCGGGACCGGACCAAGCATCAGGTTGCTGAGGTAACCTCCCTTGGGCTGGTCCAGATGACCCGCAAGCGCATGGGCACCGGCCTGCTCGAAGTCTTCGGTGAAGAGTGCGAGGCATGTGCCGGCCGCGGTGTCATCACGCACGACATTCCCGTGGAGCACCGCCGCAGCACCAGCTACAACGGCAACCCCGCAAACAGCGTGGTGGCTCATGCGGTGTCCGAGGACAACCACCAGCAGCACCTGAAGCAGGAGAAGCAGTCCCGCGGGGACCGCAAGCGCAACCGCAGCCGCGGCTCCGGCGCTCCGCAGCAGCACAACGCTGCAGCGCCGGCCGAGGAGCCGGCCAAGACGGTGGAATCCGGTCAGAGCGAAGCCGAGCGCCAGGCCAAGGCCAAGGCCGAGGCCGCCCGCGCCGCCCTGGCTACGATCGCTGCCGCCACCGCCGCAGCCCATGACACCGTCGAATCGGGGGAGAAGGCCGCAGACCGGAACCGCCCGGAACAGCCCGGGTCGGAGCCGGCGGCCGCGTCCGCCGACGCCGGGGTCCCCGAGTCTGTTGCCGGCGCCGTCCTGAACATTCAGGGCGAGACCGTGGTGGTTCCGCGCCGGGACCGGCGCCAGCCGGCCCGGGAAGAGTCCCGGTTCACCCTTGAAAGCCTCACTGAGGCCTTCAATGAGGTAGCTGCGGCGGCGGCACCGGAGGAAAACCGCGAGGCGGAGGAGAAGCCTGCACAGGATACGCCGGCACGGCCGCCGCGCCGGTCCCGCCGAAGCAGTGCTGCCGCGCGGAACGTTCAGGCTCCCGCCGCCGCTGAAATGCCCGCCCGGGCGGCAGCTGCCACTCCGGCCCGGACAGAGGCACCGGAGTCATCTGCTGCACCGGTTGCAGTTTCTGCGCCCGTGCGGACTCCGCGCCGTCGTCGTGCTGCCGGCAGCCCCCAGGGTGCCTCAGGGGCGGACGCCATCCAGACCGGCGACACAGCCTCCGCTGTGCCTGCCGCTCCGGTGGCTGTGCGCCGCGCCGTTGCTCCCGCCGCGGTCCAGAAGCAGGAAAAGCGCCGCGAGAGCGGTGGCAGCGCGCCGGTGATCCTGGGCGTTGGTGTCCCTGCTTCGGAACTCTAAGAAGCTGAGCGGCGCTCTGAACTGAACAGCGCAACGGAGGCGGCCATCCCCATCAAAGGGGGTGGCCGCCTCCTTCTTTGCCCGGGGGACACGGTGCAGCGCGAAATGCTATAAAGTAGAACGAGAGCAGTGACGTCCGAAGAGGCGGCGCGCCTGGAAGCCCAGCATTTGCGGGTTATCGGTTGCGTAGCGTAACCTTGAACTTCGGTGCGAACGCCTTCGAAACCGTTTTCGGTACAGGGCGTGACTGCATGGCGCAAGGCGGGCAATTTGAGCCCAGCCAAATGCGCATCCAAGTATTAACGTCGAGAGAAGTGAGTTCCCAAGTGGTGTACGCGATTGTCCGCGCTGGCGGCCGCCAAGAAAAGGTTTCCGTTGGAGACCTCGTAACCCTGGACCGCGTCCCCGGTGGAGCCGGCAGCACATTTGAGCTGCCCGCCCTGCTATTGGTTGATGGCGACCAGGTCACCTCTTCCGCACAGGACCTGGCCAAGGTCACCGTGACGGCAGAGATCGTTGAGAATTTTCGGGGTCCGAAGATTGTCATCCAGAAGTTCAAGAACAAGACCGGCTACAAGAAGCGTCAGGGCTACCGCTCCTCGCTGACCAAGGTCAAGGTTACGTCCATCAACTCCTGATTCTCGTGCCGGCTCCACCAGGAGCCGGGAACGCGGGAAGCATCCCGCCCCTGAGTTTCATAATCAGTTAGCAAAGGCAGGCAGTAGAAAATGGCACATAAGAAAGGTGCGAGTTCCACTCGCAACGGTCGCGACTCCAACGCCCAGTACCTCGGCGTAAAGCGTTTCGGCGGCCAGGTTGTTAAGGCAGGCGAAATCATCGTCCGCCAGCGTGGCACCCACTTCCACCCGGGCGAGGGCGTTGGCCGCGGAGGCGACGACACACTGTTCGCCCTCGAAGCAGGCGCAGTTGAATTCGGCAGCCGTCGCGGCCGCCGCGTCGTGAACATCGTGGCTGCTGCAGCCGCCGAGTAATCACCGGCAATTAGCTTTTCCGACGGGGCGGGCCTGATGGCCCGCCCCGTCGTCTTTTAAGCCAAGTAGAATTGGCATGATCAAGTAGTTCCTTTGAAGGAGAACCATGGCCAGCTTTGTAGACCGCGTAGTGCTGCATGTTTCGGGCGGTACAGGCGGCCATGGTTGCGTGTCCGTCAAGCGTGAAAAGTTCAAGCCCCTGGGCGGACCCGACGGCGGCAACGGCGGCGACGGCGGCGACGTCATCCTGCGCGTTGACTCCAGCTCCACCACCCTGCTCGACTACCACCACCTCCCGCACCGCCACGCCACCAACGGTGGCAACGGCATGGGCGACTGGCGCAACGGCAAGACCGGCGAGACCCTCATCCTGCCCGTTCCGGACGGCACCGTCGTCAAGAACAAGGACGGCGAAGTCCTCGCCGACCTCGTGGGTGAAGGCGCCGAGTACATTGCCGCCGCCGGCGGCCAGGGCGGGCTGGGCAACTCCTCTTTGTCCTCCCAGAAGCGCAAGGCTCCGGGTTTCGCACTGCTGGGTGTGCCCGGTGACGAGCGGGACATCGTCCTTGAACTGAAGTCCATTGCCGACATCGCACTGGTGGGCTTCCCATCGGCCGGCAAGTCCTCGCTGATCGCCGCCATGTCCGCGGCCCGGCCGAAGATTGCCGACTACCCCTTCACCACCCTGGTGCCGAACCTGGGCGTGGTGCAGGCCGGCGACGTCCGCTTCACCGTGGCCGACGTTCCGGGCCTCATCGAGGGCGCCTCCGAAGGCAAGGGCCTGGGCCACAACTTCCTGCGCCATGTTGAACGCTGCGCCGCGCTGGTGCACGTCCTGGACTGTGCCGCGCTGGAAACGGACCGCGATCCGCTGGGCGATCTGGACATCATCGAAAAAGAGCTCGAGAAGTACGCCGTGGACATGAGCTTCGCCGGCGCCGACGGCGACGTCGTTCCGCTGAACCAGCGCCCTCGGCTTGTCGCCCTGAACAAGGTGGACGTCCCCGACGGCCGCGACATGGCCGAATTCGTGCGCCCGGAACTGGAGAAGCGCGGCTACCGCGTCTTCGAAGTCTCGGCCTCCAGCCACGAGGGCCTCAAGGCCCTGGGCTACGCCATGGCAGAAATTGTCCGTGACGCCCGTGCCTCCGTTGAAAGCGCGCCGCCCCGGGTCAAGACCCCCACGCTGCGGGTCCGGAACGCCGACGCCAAGGGCGGCTTCACCATCCGCAAGGAAGAGCGCAATCTGCAACCGCTCTTCCGTGTCCTGGGTGACAAGCCGGTTCGCTGGGTGCAGCAGACCGACTTCACCAACGACGAGGCAGTGGGCTACCTGGCCGACCGCCTGGCCAAGCTCGGCGTGGAAGACAAGCTCTTCAAGGCCGGTGCCAAGCCCGGCGATGCCGTGGTGATCGGCGAGGGCGACGGCGTCGTCTTCGACTGGGAACCGACCATGATCGGCGGCGCCGAGCTGCTGGCAGCCTCCCCGCGCGGATCTGACATCCGCATCGAGGAGTTCTCCCGTCCCACCCGCGAGGAAAAGAAGGAAGACCACCAGGCACGCCGGGACGCCCGCGCCGCAGCACGGGCCGAGCTGGAAGCCGAGCGTAAAGCCGGCATCTGGACCGAATCGGTGAACTATAAGCACAATCCGCCGGCAGCTCCCAAAGACGGCGAATAGCGGCTTCACACTGCCCGGTTGGGCGCAGGATATGCATAAAGTGGTGGGGACATGACTGAACACACAGCATCCCCGACCTCTGTTCCTGCGCCCAAACGGGCGCTTCGCTCCCGCTCCGGGCTCGCCCGGGCTCAGCGCATCGTCGTCAAGGTGGGCTCATCTTCCCTCACCACCGTTGCCGGCGGCATTTCCGATGAAGCCCTCACCGCTTTGGCGGATGTCCTGGCGGTCCGGCGGGCAGCGGGCACCGAAATCATCCTGGTGTCCTCCGGCGCCATCTCCGCCGGACTGGCGCCGCTGGGACTGGCCAAGCGCCCCACGCAGCTGTCCTCCCAGCAGGCTGCTGCCTCCGTGGGACAGGGACTGCTGATGGCCCGTTACACGGAAGCCTTCGGACGCCACGGCGTCACCGTCAGCCAGGTCCTCCTCACCGTTGAGGACCTGATGCGACGCACCACCCACGCCAACGCCAACCGGGCCATGGAACGGCTGCTGAACTTCGGCGTCGTGCCCATCGTGAATGAAAATGACACCGTCGCCAGCCACGAAATCCGTTTTGGCGACAATGACCGGCTGGCCGCCCTTGTTGCCCACCTCGTGAAAGCCGACGCGCTGATCCTGCTCTCCGACGTCGATGCGCTCTATGACGGGCCGCCCTCCGAAGGCGCCGTGCGCATACCGCAGGTCACCGGCATGCAGGACCTGGAAGACGTCCGGATCGGCAAGGTCGGCAAAGCCGGTGTGGGCACCGGCGGGATGGCCACCAAAGTGGAAGCCGCCACCATCTCGGCCCAGTCCGGGATTCCCGCGCTGGTGACGTCCACGGCCAATGCCGCAGCTGCCCTGGCAGGCGAGGACGTGGGCACCTGGTTTGTGGGCCGCGGCCGCCGCCAGCCGGTCCGGCTGCTCTGGCTGGCGCACGTAGCCCGGATCCAGGGCACGCTGGTGGTGGACGACGGCGCCGCCAAGGCTGTTGCGGACCGCCGCCGGTCGCTGCTGGCGGCGGGCATCACCGCCGTGACGGGACACTTCGAGCCGGGCGATCCGGTGGCCATTTCCGACCCGGCCGGAAACGTTATTGCCCACGGCCTGACCAACTACGCGTCCGATGAGCTGCCGCAGATGCTTGGACGGTCCACCCGTGAACTGTCCAAGGAACTGGGGCGCAGCTTCGAACGCGCCGTGGTGCACGTGAATGACCTGGTCATCCTGCAGGACCACAAATCCGGGGGAGCGCCTTCCGGACCGCCGTCCGGTGCGTCCGCGGCGCCCGGATCCGCCGTTGCCAGCCCCGAGTCCGCCAATACACTGGGAGGATGAGCACCGTGAATGCACATTCCGACACCGTCGAAGATGTAACAGCCGAAAGCGAACAGGCCGGATCCGGAACACCGGAGCAATCCGGTTTCCGAACTGCAGCCGAAGACGTCGAGGCAGGCGTCCATGCAGCGGCCGACCGGGCCCGAATTGCGGCCCGGCGCCTGGCCCGGGCGAACCGTGCCTGGAAGGACCTTGGCCTGCAGGAGATCAGCAGGAACATTGTTGCCAAACGGGACCTGGTGCTGGCTGCCAACGCGAAAGACGTTGCCGCCGGGAAGGAAAAGGGAACCTCCGAGGCACTCCTGGACCGGCTGACCCTGACGCCGGAACGGATTGACGGCCTGGCGGCCGCCCTGCAGATGCTGGCCGGCCTGCCGGACCCGGTGGGCTCGGTGGCGCGCGGGCAGACCCTGCCCAACGGGCTGCGGCTGCGCCAAGTGCACGTTCCCATGGGGGTGGTGGCAGCCATCTACGAAGCCCGCCCCAACGTGACCGTGGATATTGCCGGGCTGGCACTGAAGAGCGGCAACGCCGTCCTGCTCCGCGGCGGCAGCGCGGCGGAAAACACCAACGCCGTGCTCGTGGATATTATCCGCGACTCCCTGGACGCCGTCGGGCTCCCGGCGGACGCCGTGCAGAGCGTCGACGCGTACGGGCGGGCCGGCGCCAATGTCCTGATGAAGGCGCGCGGAAAAGTTGATGTGCTGATTCCGCGCGGGGGACGCGACCTCATCCAGACCGTGGTCGCCAACGCAGCCGTGCCGGTGATCGAAACAGGGGAGGGCAACGTCCACATCTATTTGGACCACAGCGCCCCGGTGGAGATGGCCGTGGACATCCTGCTCAATGCCAAGACCCAGCGGCCCAGCGTCTGCAACACGGTGGAAACCCTCCTCGTGCACCGCGATGCGGCTGCCGCCGGGGACGTCCTGGCGGCACTGGCTGCGGCTGGCGTACGGCTCCATGCCGATGAAAGGGTTCGGGCGATGCTGCCGACCGGTGTCGATGCACAGCCGGCTGTCGATGACGACTGGGGCCGTGAGTACATGGACCTGGACCTCGCAGTGGCCATGGTTGATGACATGGATGAAGCGCTGGCGCACATCCGCCGCTGGACCACCGGCCACACGGAGGCGATTATCACCAATGACCTTGCCAACGCCGAACGCTTCATCGCGGAGATCGACTCCGCGGCGGTGATCGTCAATGCCTCCACCCGCTTCACCGACGGCGGGGAACTTGGGCTGGGCGCCGAAGTGGGCATCTCCACGCAGAAGATGCACGCCCGCGGTCCGATGGGGCTGCGGGAACTGACCACCACCAAATGGATCGTCCAGGGCGACGGCCAAATCCGGATCTGATGCGCAGCCGCAGCGGGTCCGGAGTGCGCGCATTGCGCCCCGGACCCCGCCGGGTGCGGGTCACCCGCGCTTACGCGTAGACTTGTTGGAAACCACTACTCCGTCTGCTGCGGCCGGCGGGCTCAACTACTCATAGCTCTCTAGGGGAGATTCATGCTGACCCAGCTTTCCAGCGCCGTACTTGCTGCCAGCGAGACGGCCGAACACCACGTCTCCATTCCGATGGACCCGATCATGTACGGCGCCATTATTATGGGTGTCTTCCTGGTGCTGATGTTCGCAACCATCTCTTTCCAGAGCGTGGGACAGCGTCACGACGCAACCCCCGAGCACGTTGATCCCCAGCGTCAGTTCCCGAACAAGCACGACCACGGCCAGGGTATCGAGGGCTGATTCCCCAGTGGGATCACAGGAAACGTATCTGCCGACGGCACAGCCGGAGCAGGAACACGCAGGCCGGCGGGTCCGGCTGGGCGTTATGGGCGGGACGTTTGATCCCATCCACCATGGTCACCTTGTGGCGGCCAGCGAAGTGGCCTCAGTTTTTGGTCTGGACGAAGTTGTCTTTGTGCCCACCGGGGAACCGTGGCACAAGTCGGCACGGGAAGTCAGTCCGCCGGAGCACCGGTACCTGATGACCGTCATTGCAACGGCATCCAATCCCCGTTTTACGGTCAGCCGCGTGGACATTGACCGTCCCGGACCGACCTACACCATCGACACGCTGCGAGACCTGCGGGAGTCGCGTCCTGATGCGGAACTGTTCTTCATCACCGGTGCGGATGCCATGGCACAGATCCTCTCCTGGAAAGACATCCAGGAGCTGTGGTCCCTGGCCCACTTCGTGGGTGTGACCCGTCCGGGACATGTGCTGGAAAACATGGGCCGGGATGATGTCAGCCTGCTTGAGGTGCCGGCCATGGCCATCTCCTCGACAGATTGCCGGGAGCGGGTGGCTGATGGAGAACCCGTCTGGTACCTGGTGCCGGACGGAGTGGTGCAGTACATCGCCAAGCACGGGCTCTACGCCGCTGAATCCCAGCATGCCAAAGAGCCCGCAACCTCAGAGCCAGTAGCTTAATCAAAGAAACCGGATGGGTAGGAAATGACTAACGGTCCAGAGTCCGCAGACGCACCGCGGCGCAGCCGCCGCGCGGCTGACGTACCGGTGGACGCCCCTGTAGGGCCCCGCGAAAGGGAGTCCCAGCAGCGGGCCAGGGACCGTGAGGCCCTGCGTGCGTACAAAGCCCTGGCCGACAAGCAGCCGCGCCCGGATGACTCGGCGAATCCGCCGACCCGCCGCCAGCTGAGGTTGATGCAGCAGCAGCGGGCCGGAGCCGACCCCGCCCCCAAACCGGTTCCCTCCAAGCCTTCCGCCGACGCCGACGCCGCCGCTGTTGTGGACGCACCGCCCGCAGCGCTGCCTCCGGTCCGGGAAGGCGGACGCCGTGACCGGCGCCGCCGCGCCCAGCAGGACACTCCGCCGCAAGGCACACCGGCGCAGGATTCGGGATCGGAAGGGAAACCTGCCGCAGCCGCTTCGGCTGGCGGCAGCGGTCCCAAGAGTGCCGATCCCAATGCGGATATTGCCGGTATGACGGTGGAACAGGCGCTGGTGGCGCGGGAAGCGCTGCAGGCGCAGGCCCGGAACCAAGTGGCAGCCATGGAGGCCATTCAGGAGAAGGATCCCAGCGCCGTCGATCTTGAGCTGCTGGCCCAGCAGAAGGCGCTGGCGGAGCGCGCGGCGGTCCTGAACCGGCGCACGCAGAACATGCAGCGCATCTCGCAGGAGAACGAGCAGCGCAAGCCGTCCGCCAATGATCCCTCCACCGCCCACAACCTGGCAATGGTCACCCCGCTGGAATTCGTCAAGGTTCCGGGCGTGGACCGGCCGGTCATGCGGCGCCCGCCCACCTCGCACGTGCCTGTTGTCACTTCCACCACGCCGAAGCAGGCCGGCAAGACGGTCCCCGCACCGCCTCAGGCCTCTCCCCGCGGCGGAGACAAACGCTTCGAGGTTCGCCGGACTCCGGCTTCCGCCGATGTACGGCATTCGCGCATTCTGGCCCGGGCCGATGCCCTGGTCAACGCGCCACTTGATCCTGCTGACGGCGCCAAGCCCGTCGGTGCACGAAGCGCTTTCGGGCTTGACCCGTTGGACGTAAAGACGGCCGGACTCGGCCGCACCCGGCGACTGCGTTTTGTATCGCTGGGAGTTGGTGGTCTGGGCATTCTTGCCCTGATCATTTCAGTAGCAATGATCGTTGGCGGCTTTGGCAGCTGACGTTATACAAGGAGACACTTTGAGCGCCACCGAATCATCCATCGACATCGCACGGGTGGCAGCCCAGGCAGCCTCCGAAAAGCTGGCTAACGACATCGTTGCCATCGACGTCAGCGAACGCCTGGCCATCACGGACGTGTTCCTGATTGCCTCTGCCTCCAATGAGCGCCAGGTTAACGCCATCGTGGACGGCATTGAAGAGGAGCTGGCGAAGAAGAACCTGAAGCCGGTGCGCCGCGAGGGGCGCAGCGAAGGCCGCTGGGTCCTGCTGGACTATGCCAACGTTGTGGTGCACGTCCAGCACGAGGAAGACCGTGTCTTCTACGCGCTGGAACGCCTCTGGAAAGACTGCCCGGCAGTTGACCTGCAGATCGAAAACCAGACTGCTCCGGCTGCTTCCGCACCCGCCGTGCCGGATGCCGAATAACACCCGGCCGTGACTTCTTCCGCGGCCTGGGATCCGGCCCGTACCGGAAGGCGAGTTGTCTTTTGGCGGCACGGACGGACGGAATGGAACCGTGCGGGCAGGTTCCAGGGCCAGCAGGACATCGCCTTGGATCCCTCCGGCGCCCATCAGGCCGTGGAAGCAGCCGCTGTGCTGGCGCACCTGCATCCCGACGTCGTTATTTCCTCGGACCTGCGCCGTGCACTGGTAACCGCGCAGGCTCTGGGGACAGTCACCAGCAAACCTGTGGACACAGACCCCCGGCTGCGGGAAACCTTCGCAGGAGCATGGGAGGGCATGCTCTTCGCAGACATTTCCGCCAAGTTTCCCGAGGAACAGGCCGGCTGGTCTGCCGGCAGCGGTGACGTGCGGGCCGGCGGCGGCGAAAGCCGGGTCGATGTGGGGCGGCGGGTAGCCGAAGCCGTCACAGAGGCCGCCGATGCGCTGGCACCGGGCGGAACCCTGGTGGCGGTCAGCCACGGAGGCGCCATTCGCGCCGGTATCTGCGCGTTGCTGGGTCTGCCCACGAACTCATGGACGGTCATCAGCGGAGTATCCAACTGCCACTGGTCGGTGCTGGAGGAACGCGATGTCTCCGGGGGCGGTGTGCGCTGGAATCTGGCCCAGCACAATGTGGGACTCGATTCCCTCCCCAGCGGCCCGCTGGAAGGCTAGTCCGCCGGACGGACACGTCCGCAGCAGGACACGAATTTCACTGGTGTAGTTCGATTTTGCACTCTGTTATTTCTGTACTAAAGTAGAGGAGTTGCTTCGGCCCGGGGGATACAAATTCCAAGGGTTCGGGCATAGTTGAAATAGATTATTGGGGCTGTGGCGCAGCTGGTAGCGCACCTGCATGGCATGCAGGGGGTCAGGGGTTCGAATCCCCTCAGCTCCACCAAACTCTTCGGGAAATCGAAGGATTTGCGGTGGAAACCCGGTAGAGAAGAAGTCACCGGATAATCACTTGTTTTGGGGCTGTGGCGCAGCTGGTAGCGCACCTGCATGGCATGCAGGGGGTCAGGGGTTCGAATCCCCTCAGCTCCACCAAAACTTTAATAAAAAATGTCCCGCCTAACAGCGGGACATTTTTTGTTGACGGACTGTCCGCCCGCACCGCCTCCGTGGCAGGATGCAGGGATGGGTGAACTGCCCGGATGCTGCCCCCGCGCTCTGGCAGCCGCGCGATAATGGAGAAGATTTCGGCCGCGCTGCTCCTTGCCTTCACCTTTATTGCGCTGCTGTGGGCCAACCTGCCTTTCGGGGCAACCTACGCGCAGTTCTGGGGCACCGCCGTCGACCTCCGCATAGGCGGCACCGCGGTGGAAATGACCTTTCACGACCTTGTGAATGACGGACTGATGGCTCTCTTCTTTTTTACCGTGGGGCTGGAGGTCAAGCGGGAGTTCACCATCGGTGAGCTCACCGAGCCGGGGCGGGCGGTGGTCCCCGTGGCGGGTGCCCTGGCAGGGCTGGTGGTTCCGGCCGGCATCTTTTTGCTCCTTAACCCCACCGGCGAGAATGCCGCTGTGTGGGGCGCAGTGATCTCCACGGACACGGCCTTTCTGGTGGGAGCCCTGGCGGTGGCAGGACCAAAGTCCTCCGGCCGGCTGCGGGTATTTCTTCTCACCTTGGCGGTGGTGGACGACATCGGAGCACTGGCGGCAATTGTCGTTTTTTACACGACGGACCTGGACCCGGTTCCGCTGCTCGTCTCGGTGGCCCTGCTGGCTCTGGTGGGGCTGGTCCGGTTCCTGCCCGCTGGACGCGGGCCTGCATACGCAGTGCTTAGCCTGGCGACTTGGTCCGCGCTGTATGCCTCCGGAGTGCACCCTACGCTCGCGGGGGTGGCCATTGCACTGCTCATTCCGGTTTTCCCTCCGCGCCGCGGGCAGGTGGAGCGGACCGCGGAACTGGCCCGGGCCTTCCGGCAGTCGCCAAGCCCGGAATACGCAGCTGCCACGGCGCGCAGCCTGAAGGAATCCATTTCCATCAATGAACGTCTCCAGCGTTCCTACGGGCCGTATGTGTCCTTCCTGATACTGCCGCTGTTCGCCCTCGCCAATGCCGGTGTTCGACTGGACGGTGAAACTTTGGCGTCCGCAGCGACTTCCCGTCTGACGTGGGGCATCATTGCAGCGCTGGTGGTCGGAAAGATAGTGGGCATCACCGGAGCCGCCGCCATGATGCGCGCCCTAGGCCTTGGCCGGCTGGCGCCCGGGCTGACGCTTGCCCGGGTGGGCGGGGGAGCAGCACTGTGCGGAATTGGTTTCACCATCTCCCTGTTCATTGTGGAACTTGCAGTGGAAGATCCCGCCCTGCAGGCGCAGGCCCGGGTGGGAATCCTCGCTGCGTCCGGCACCGCCTTCTTCCTGGGCTGGGCCTGGTTTCGCATTCTGGACCGGGTGCAGCCTCCGTCCTCTACCGGGCGCATCCTGGCACGGCCGTTTGATCCGGAGCGGGACCATTTCCGCGGGGATCCTGCTGCCCCGCTGCAGCTTATTGAATACGGCGATTTTGAGTGTCCGTTTTGTTCGCGGGCCACCGGTTCCATTGATGAAGTCCGGGAGCACTTTGGGCCGCGGCTGGTCTATGTGTGGAGGCACCTGCCATTGAGCCGTGTCCACCCGCATGCGGAGGAGGCCGCGCGCGCCAGTGAGGCCGCGGACCGGCAGGGTGCATTCCGGGAATACGCCCAGCTGCTGTTCCGGCGGCAGGACCATCTGGATTCCGCGGACCTGATTGGTTACGCCGGAGATCTGGGGCTGGACATGGAACAGTTCCGCGACGACCTGCAGTCCGCACCGGTGGCCAATCGGGTCAAGGATGACGCGCTGGATGCTGAGTTCATGGACCTGTCGTCCACCCCCACCTTCTTTATCGGCATGGTGCGGCATGCCGGGCACATCGACGCATCAACCCTGATCCGGGAACTGAACGCTTCCTCGGAGCGTCAGCAGTGAAGGCACGCTGCGATTCCATAGGGTGGCCGCATGATCAGTGAACCGTCTGCCGCCAATGAGCCGCACCGCCCCGCAGCGCTCCCGGGACGTGCCACGGGCGCGCGGAACGCCGGTGATGCCTGGGTGGCTGGGCCGGACGGTCAGCGCTATTGGGGGAAATACGGTGCTGCCGGGCTTCTCGCCGTGGATCCGGAGCGGGGAATCCTGCTTCAGCACCGTGCTTCCTGGAGCCATTACGGGGATACCTGGGCCCTGCCCGGCGGTGCCCGGCATGAGGGCGAGTCCGCAGCGGCGGCGGCGTTGCGGGAAGCCGCAGAAGAAGCCGGTGTGCCGGCCGGGTCCATCCGGGTCCGCATGATGAGCGTGCTGGACCTGGGCGTGTGGACGTACGCGACCCTCATCGGTGACGTGACGGTACCGTTCGAGCCCGTAATTAGCGACGCCGAGGGCCATGCGCTGGCCTGGGTCCCCCCGGATGAGGTTCAGGCTCTTCCGCTGCACCCCGCTTTTGCCCGGTCCTGGCGGTGGCTGCGGCCGTTGCTGGACGTCCGCCCGGTGGTGGTTGTCGACGCCGCGAACGTTGTTGGGGTGGTCCCGGACGGTTGGTGGAAAGACCGCGCCGGGGCGGCAGCACGCCTGCTCCATGCAGTTTCTGCCCTGGCTGCACGGGGGCTTCCCGGAGAGCCCCTGGGGCTTCCGGACGCTGTCTGGTTCCCTGAATACGTGGTGGTTGTAGAGGGACAAGCGCGAAAGGTCGCCGGCCCGGAAGATCCGGACCCGCTGGTGAGGCTGGCCAGGGCGGATGGCTCCGGGGATGACGCGGTGGTGGCTGAGGTGGAGCAGTTGCTGTCCGGCGGTCGCAGCGTCACGGCGGTCACCAGCGACCGCGGGCTTGCTGACCGCTGCCGATCGGCGGGCGCGCGGGTTATTGGGGCCGGCGGGCTGCGGCTGTACTTCGCAGCAGGCCGGCAACAATGAGGCCCTGTCCCGCACAGTAGGTCAGCATGACCAAAGCGCTGGTCCAGTTTGGCATCACCTCGGGCATGAAGATGCGCAGTGCCAGAATCGTGTCGGAAGACAGAAACAGCACGCCGCCGGCTGAAACCATTGGACTGCACCGTGCGGCCGTGGCCGCTGTGCCGGCAAGCACGATCCCGTAAGCCGCCACGGCCAACGTCAGGTTTCCCAGGGTCGGCCACAGCACCAGCAGCATGAGTACCCACCACAACGCAAACACGAGCGCCCACCGGGGGAACGGCCGATGTGCCACAAACCGGGCCATGAGCCAGATGTAACAGATGTGCGCGATGCCAAAGGAACCGAGCATCACCGGCAGCTCCGGGGCGAACGGGAAGAAGGTACCGGCGCCGTCGCCAAGCCAGGAGAAGAAAAGCGCCGCCAGCAGGAGAGCTGAGGGCAGAGCGGCGTTGGACACGCGGCCGGATCGGCGGAAGCCGGCACGGACGGCACCGCGGACTGCCCACACGGCGGCGACGGCGAGCAGCGGCATCAGTGTCAGCTTGGTCGGTTCCGCGATATCGGCTGCACCGGCGAGGCGGGCACCGACATGGATGACGGAGAATGCCGCAAACGGTGCGAAGCCCCACCACCACCGGGGGCGGGGTGGGGCACTGGTTCCACTAAGCGCGGGGGCGTTTGTCAAGGAGTTTCCTTCGATCGGCTGAGGCCCATAGTACGGCGTGACGGACGCGGGGATCCGCCGGATTGCACCAAGGAAGAACTATCTGTGCGTCCGATCACAAGGTTCTCGGCCGGATTCGGGTTAGGGTGGGAGATATCTATAGAGCAGAACTTGCTCGTATACCGACGGCTGGGAAGCCGAAAGACCCAGAGGGCCGCATGAGCACAACTGCACAACCAGCCAAACGAGCAGCATCGAAGACTCGCACTAATTCCGTCGTCAGCGCCTATTCAGGCTTGCTGAAGGCCGTCCGTGATGAAGGCCTGCTAAAGCGGCGCCGTTCCTTTTACATCACGACGTTTGTTTTTCTCTGCGCCGGGCTAGTGGCCGCAGGCACGGGTTTCTTCCTCATCGGTGAAAGCTGGTTCCAGCTGCTGATTGCTGCAGCGCTGGGTGTGCTGTTTACTCAGCTGGCATTTATTGCCCATGAGGCAGCCCATCGGCAGGTGTTTGAGTCCGGTCCCGCGAATGACCGTGCAGGCCGCTTTGTTGCCAACGCCGTCGTCGGGATCAGTTACCAGTGGTGGATGAACAAGCACAGCCGGCACCACGCCAACCCCAACACGGTGGGCAAGGATCCGGACATCGACATGGACACCATTTCCTTCCTTCCGGAGCAGGCTGCGCGCCAAAAGGGCTTCATGGCCTGGTTCGCCCGCCGCCAGGGCTGGCTGTTCTTCCCGCTGCTGATGCTCGAGGGAATCAACCTGCATGCCACGTCCATCAAGCACCTGTTTGCCAACAAGCAGATTAAGGGCCGCTTCACGGAATTGACCATGGTATTCCTGCGCCTGGGTCTCTACGTCGGTGCAGTGTTCTTCTTCCTGCCCGTGGGCATGGCCTTTGCCTTCCTCGGTGTCCAGCTGGCAGTGTTCGGCGTCTACATGGGTGCTTCCTTCGCTCCCAACCACAAGGGCATGCCGATCCTCCCCAAGGATTCCAAGGTGGACTTCCTCTCCCGCCAGGTCCTCACGTCCCGCAACATCAAGGGCAAGGGCATGAACACGCTGATGGGCGGGCTCAACTACCAGATTGAGCACCACCTGTTCCCGAACATGCCCCGCCCGCACCTGGCGCGCGCTTCGGAGATCGTCAAGGCCTACTGCGCCGAGCACAAGATTCCGTACACCGAAACGTCCCTGACGCAGTCCTACGGGATTGTTGTGCGGTACCTCAACACGGTGGGCCTTTCGGCGAGGGATCCCTTTGACTGCCCCATGACTTCACAGTTCCGGCGCTGATCCGCAGCCGGCAGAAACCGGCAGTGCTGTCTTCGGACGGTGCTGCCGGTTTTCTTTTTGTCTGTTCCCGCCCCGATCAGCCGCACGGCCGGGTGCTTCGGCGGGCGACAGCAGCCGGTGGCCGTGTCTGACAGACTGGAGCCATGTCGTCTACACCCTCAGACCCGTCAGCCAGCCCCTCCGCGTCCGCCGGTGCTGCTCCTTCCGTCAAAGAGCAGGCCAGCCACATTGGCATGCGTCTGGAAGATGCCCTTCACAGTTACCGCGAAGGCCGGGCCCGCAAACGCGGTGAAATCCAAACCGTCCTGCCGTTCACCGGATATGGAACCACCGAGTGGGTCCGTGTCCTGGGACGGGTCATCCTCGCCAAGCCGGGTTATGCCTCGCCCGATGAGAATTCGGCCGGTGCCAAAGCGATCCGTGACGGCATCCGCGGCTGGCGCAACTTCATGAGCCCGCCCATCAACAAGGCCTCAGTCACGGTGGAAATCGGCGATGAGTGCTATCCCGTGACCGCTGACCGCGGGGGTGTCATCGACGTCGTAATTCCCGTGCAGCTGACGCCGGGCTGGACCACCGTGACGCTGCGCTCGGAAGACTCCGAAGCCGCCGCCGCGCCCGTCTACATTGTGGATCCATCCGCCCGGGTGGGTGTGGTGTCCGATATTGACGACACCGTCATGGTGACCGCCCTGCCGCGGCCGTTCCTGGCGGCATGGAACACTTTCGTGCTGGATGAGCATGCGCGCACGCCCACTCCGGGAATGGCTGTGATGATGGACCGGCTGTCCCGGGAAAACCCCGGCAGCCCGGTGCTGTACCTGTCCACCGGCGCGTGGAACGTGGCAGCGACGCTGACCCGATTCATTACCCGCAACCTCTATCCGGCCGGTCCGCTGCTGCTGACCGACTGGGGTCCCACCCGGGACCGCTGGTTCCGCAGCGGACCGGAGCATAAGAAGACACAGCTGGAGCGGTTGGCGAAGGAGTTCCCGCAGATCAAATGGCTGCTGATCGGGGATAACGGCCAACACGACGAAGCGATCTACGCTGAATTCGCCAAACGGCATCCGGAGAATGTCCGGGCCATTGCCATCCGCCAGCTTTCAGCCGGGGAGGCCGTCCTGGCCGGCGGCCGCTCGCCGTCGCGGTCGGGCGAGCGGCCGGCCGAGATTCCCTGGATCTACGCTCCGGACGGTGCCGGCATGACCCGGCAGCTGGCGGAGCTGGGCCTGCTGCCCGAGGCCGGTTAGCCGCTGGTGGGAACCGGCGGCGCTGTCTTCATCCGGTCGCTGCCGGAGACCGTCAAGGCCAGGCTGCCGCTCCAGCAGCTAGGGCTGGTCTTCTTCGGTTCTAATCGTGCGCAGAACCCGGCGCATACTCATCGCCAGGGATGCCGTGACGTCCACGGGACTGTCCGGGGACGCCGCGGTGTTCATATCGGTCTGGAGCTTGAGCACCGCATCCCGTGCTGCTGAGTATTCCTCGCTGTCCGCGTCCCAGTTTTCCACGGCGTCTCCGCAGGCCAGCATGGCCTCGGAAAGCTGTTCGGAGAGCTGATCGGGCACCGGCATGTCCTTCGGACTGGTCCAGATGGCGGTGGCAAGGACTTCCGTCATGTCCTCCACGTACAGGGTGACGCGCTCCATGGCACGCAGTGCCCGGTAATCAGCATCCAGGTCGTGGTTGTGGCGGCGGCTGCGCAGGTTGCCGTGGCGGCTGCTGTCCGCCAGCTGGACGGACTCCCGCACCTCCCTGCTGAAGGAGATGAGTTCTGTGCGCCTGTTGGACCAGTCCTCATGTTTCGGCGGCCAGGACTCGGAGATGGCCTGGCCCATGTCCTTGAGCTGGCGCGCCAGCGACAGGCGCAGCGAGGCAAGACCGTCCACGGCGCCGCTGAGATGCAGCGGAGGGAAGACGACGGCGTTGATGGTCAGGCCCACCACGACCCCCACCAGCATCTGCACGGTGTAGCCCAGGGAGTAGCCGTCCGGATCGTCAATCCCAACCACCAGCACAAACAGGGCAGCCATGGGCAGATAGTCCCGGCCCGCACCCAGCTTGGGGATGCCTGCGAGCAGGACTCCGAAACCGACAACCAGGGCGATGGTCCAAGTGGTGGGGCTGCCCAAGAGCAGGCCCGCCAGGGCCAGCCCAATGCCCGCAACGAGGCCTGCCAGGGTTTGAAGGCCTGCCTTTACCGAACCTGAGATGGTGGGGTACATGCTGACCAGGGCGCCCAACGGAGCGTAGTACGGGTACTGCGCGGCGACACCGGGCACGAAGGGTGCAACGGTCCAGGCGATTGCCACGGCCAGGGCAGCTTTGATGGCCAGCTGGACACGGGTGTACCGCAGTACGCCGGCGAAACGCGTCGGGAGGGCAGTGAGCGAGGTTCCCCGCAGCAACTGGCCGGTTCGGCGAAAGAGGTTTCCGGTAGAGGGCATCAGCTCAGTATGGACCGAGCCCCGCCCGCGAGCCGATTTCAGCAACGCAGATCACACAGGCGCCGGTGCCGGTTCGGTTCAGAGTCCCGCCGCCGTTCGCGGTGCGATGCTCTGGGTCCTCAGTACTTCGGCCAGCTGATGCAGGAACAGCCGGACCTGCGGATTTTCCCGTTCATTGATGAGCAGCGCGAAGATGCTGCGGGCAAGACGGATTTCGGGCACATCCAGAACCACTACGTCGTCGTGCCGGTTGAGCATCGCCAGCTCCGGGACCAGTGCCGCTCCGAGTCCTGCGGCGGCCATCTCCAGGCTTGCGTTGAAGTCATCGCAGTACGCAGCGACGCGGGGATGCAGATTGCAGCTGGCGAAAAGCCGTTCAATGACCAGGGCATCGGGCGTCCCCGGGTGGTGCATGATCCATGGCATGTCCGAGAGCTGCTCGGCGGAGACCTGTGATCCCTCCCGGATGCCCCAGGCACGGGGGAGGACCACCCGGAAGTCGTCGTCGCCGAGCCACTGGCGGCTCATCGTGGAGGGCCAGGCCAACCCGCCCTGCCCCACCTGGTAGATGAGTGCGACGTCGAGCTCGCCTCCGGTGCGCAGTCCCTGAATGGTCTGGCCCGGTTCAGCGACGTGGATTTTGAGGTTGATGCCCAAATCCTGCCAGCCGGGGGAACGGATCAGGCGGGGCAGGGCAAAGGTGGCGAGGCTGGGAAAGATGCCCAGGCGCAGCTCGTGGCTGGTTCCAGCCTCAGCCCGGGCCGAGGCTGCCATTAGCGCTTCCATATCGGTGAGAACCTTGGCTGCGTGGCGGGCCATGACGACGGCGGCCTCCGTGGGCACTGCCGTTCGGGCCGAGCGTTCGAACAGGCGGGTGCCGGTGGCGCGCTCCAGCGCCGACATCTGCTGGGAAACGGCGGAAGCGGTGTATCCGAGCCGGAGGGCGGCGGCGGCGAAGGACCCTACCCGGATGACTTCCAGGAGGGTCTTGAGGTGGATCGGGTTTACCACTGGTGCCGCCTTTCAGGGCCAGGGCGAGGTTACGGGGGATGCCGCCGTCGACCACTTTATCCGCGCCGGACGCGACACGCCGTCGTACCGCGACACGCGATGAAATTGTGGCCTTCGCTACGCCGCCGAAGCTGTGCGTTCGCTCTGCACAGGCTGTGGAGAACCCTCGGCCCTCCGGCGGGAATTCACGGAATTTTCCTGCCGGCCCTGTGCATTAGCTGTGGACGACGGGCCGGGGGAATGACATACTTGTAATACATCATCTTGGGGTTCCCGCTGGAGCTGCGCACTAGATGTAGTGTCTGGATGTAGTATCAATGGACAGACTTCAAGGCTTCACATAGGGGAGACCAACCATGACCGTTACGGTTTACACCAAACCTTCCTGCGTTCAGTGCAACGCTACCTACCGGGCGCTGGACAAGAAGGGCATCACGTACCAGATCGTGGATATGTCCCAGGACGCCGAGGCCCTGGAACGGGTCCGCGCACTGGGCTACATGCAGGCTCCCGTCGTCGTTACCGAGCAGGATTCCTGGTCAGGTTTCCGGCCGGACAAGATCGACGCGCTGGCTCAGGCATCGGTAACCTCGGTCGCCTAAAACGGCTTCCGCAGCACCCGCACCACAACCGCAATACCCGCACCGTCAGGAGCGCAGGAACCATGTCACTGGGGATAGCAGACCGCACCGGGCTTGGCCCGGAAGCGGGATCCGCAGCAGATGAGCATCCGATGACCGATGCGCCCCTGATTTTCTTTTCATCGGCATCCGGTTACACCGGGCGCTTCGTCGAAAAACTGGACACGCAGGCGGGAAGAATCCCGCTGCACACCTCCGAACCCACCCTGCTGGCCCAGCGGCCTTTTGTCCTGCTGCTGCCCACCTACGGGGGCACCGCGGCGCAGCCCGGTGCAGCAGCACGCGGCGCCGTTCCCAAGCAGGTCATCAAGTTCCTTAACAACGAACGCAACCGCTCCCTGATTCGGGGAGTCATTGGCGCCGGAAACACAAACTTCGGGGAATCCTATTGCCTTGCGGCGGACATCGTCTCCGTGAAGTGCAAGGTCCCCGTTCTCTATAGATTTGAACTCATGGGCACGTCCGACGACGTCGCCAAAGTTAACGAAGGATTGGAAGAGTTTTGGACGCATCAGTCGCAGAAGCCGGCATGACGGACTCCAAGGAGCTCCCCGCGGCCTATAAGGACCTCGGTTACCACGAGCTCAACGCCATGTTGAACCTGTACGGCAAGAACGGCGAGATCCAGTTCGACGCCGACCGCGCTGCTGCGCGCCAGTACTTCCTTGAGCACGTGAACAACAACACCGTGTTCTTCCATGACCTGGAAGAGAAGCTGGAATACCTGGTCAAGAACGAGTACTACGAGAAGGAAACTCTCGACCAGTACTCCATGAACTTCATCAAGGACCTGTACCAGCGCGCCTACAAGAAGAAGTTCCGCTTCGAAACCTTCCTCGGTGCCTTCAAGTTCTACACCTCGTACACGCTGAAGACCTTTGACGGTAAGCGTTACCTAGAGCGCTACGAAGACCGTGTGTGCATGGTTGCCCTGCACCTGGCCCGAGGCGACGAGAAGCTTGCCACCCAGATGGTGGACGAAATCATCGGCGGCCGCTTCCAGCCGGCCACCCCCACCTTCCTGAACGCCGGCAAGGCCCAGCGCGGCGAGCTCGTTTCCTGCTTCCTGCTGCGCATCGAAGACAACATGGAGTCGATCGGCCGTTCCATCAACTCCGCCCTGCAGCTGTCCAAGCGCGGCGGCGGCGTGGCCTTCGCCCTGACGAACATCCGCGAAGTCGGCGCGCCGATCAAGCAGATCGAGAACCAGTCCTCCGGCGTCATCCCCGTGATGAAGCTCCTCGAAGACAGCTTCTCCTACGCCAACCAGCTCGGCGCCCGCCAGGGTGCCGGTGCCGTGTACCTGCACGCCCACCACCCGGACATCAACCGGTTCCTGGACACCAAGCGGGAAAACGCCGACGAGAAGATCCGCATCAAGACCCTCTCCCTCGGCGTCGTCGTTCCCGACATCACCTTTGAGCTGGCCAAGCGCGACGAGGACATGTACCTGTTCTCCCCGTACGACGTCGAAAAGGTCTACGGAGTCCCGTTCTCCGACATCTCGGTCACCGAGAAGTACTACGAGATGGTGGACGACGCCCGGATCAAGAAGACCAAGATCAAGGCCCGCGAGTTCTTCCAGACCCTGGCGGAAATCCAGTTCGAGTCCGGCTACCCGTACATCATGTTCGAGGACACGGTGAACCGGGAAAACCCGATCGACGGCAAGATCATCATGTCCAACCTGTGCTCCGAGATCCTCCAGGTTTCCGAGCCCACCACGTACAACGATGACCTGTCCTACGCCGAGACCGGCAAGGACATTTCCTGCAACCTCGGTTCGCTGAACATCGCCAAGACGATGGATTCCCCGGACTTCGGCCAGACCATCGAGACGTCCATCCGCGCCCTGACCGCTGTATCGGACATGAGCCACATCGGTTCCGTACCGTCCATCGCCAAGGGCAACGACGCCTCGCACGCCATCGGCCTGGGCCAGATGAACCTGCACGGCTACCTGGCACGGGAGCGGGTGTACTACGGCTCCGAAGAAGGCATCGACTTCACGAACATCTACTTCTACTCCGTGGTCTACCACGCGGTGCGGGCCTCGAACCTGCTCTCGATCGAGACCGGCCGCAAGTTTGCCGGCTTCGAGCGCTCCAAGTACGCCACCGGAGAGTTCTTCGACAAGTACGTGAACCAGGAGTGGGTCCCGAAGACGGAGCGCGTGCGCGAACTGTTCCAGGGCATTCACATTCCCACCCAGGAAGACTGGGCTGCGCTGCGGGCTTCGGTCATGGAGCACGGCATCTACAACCAGAACCTGCAGGCTGTGCCGCCCACAGGTTCCATCTCCTACATCAACAACTCGACCTCCTCCATCCACCCGGTGGCCGCGAAGATCGAGATCCGCAAGGAAGGCAAGCTGGGGCGCGTTTACTACCCGGCTCCGTACCTGACGAACGACAACCTGGAGTACTACCAGGATGCGTACGAAATCGGCTACGAGAAGATCATCGACACCTACGCTGCTGCCACGCAGCACGTGGACCAGGGCCTGTCCCTGACGCTGTTCTTCAAGGACACCGCCACCACGCGTGACATCAACAAGGCGCAGATCTACGCATGGCGCAAGGGCATCAAGACCATTTACTACATCCGCCTGCGCCAGCTCGCGCTGGAAGGCACTGAGGTGGAAAATTGCGTCTCCTGTATGTTGTAGCGGTTAGGTAGCCGGCATGGAAACGACGACGACGGCGCCGGTGGGGTTTGTTTATGGCATCCGGCTCCACGGAGAGCGGGAATACCGCTATGTGGGAATGACCACCAAGACCGTCGCTCGTCGTTTCGCTCAGCATCTGAAGTGTGCTCGGGACGGCCGCAAGACCCCCTTCTATGACTGGCTTCGCAAGCAGGACCAACAGGGGGTTCGGGCGGATGAACTGCAGGAAGTATGGGACCTGACCGACCTTGGCCAGTCAGAAATCGATTGGATTGCCTACTTGAAAAGGGATGGGCACCGCCTTCTGAATCTTTCGGAGGGCGGTCTTGGCCCCACAGGAGTCCTATGGACGGCCGAGCAGCGTGAAGCTGCTCGGCTTAGGTCCACAGGACGAAAAGGGCTCAGCCGCTTCGGCGAAGCAAACCCGTTCTATGGGCGGTCGCACACTCCGGAGCAACGCCTCAAATGGGCGGAGGAGCGGAAGGGCCAGTACGCTGGTCAGGAGAATCCAAACTTCGGCAAGTTCGGCGCCGAGCATCCCGGATTCGGACATTCCATGACGGCGGTAGCCCGTCAGGAACTGTCGGAAGCTAGGGCAGGTGCAGGCAACCCAAACTTTGGTAAGCAGGCCAGCACGGAAACCAGGGCAAAAATGTCTGCGGCTCGATTGGGCCGTCCCATGCCCTCAAGTCACCGCAGCGCCCATACCAGACATCACACCAATAAAGGTATTGAGAAGGCCGACTGCAGGTATTGCGTCGAGAACTCAGCCACACAAAGTCTCTCTTCAGAAAGCGAATCGGAGTCATGACAGAGAAAATCAAGCTGATCGACAGCGTCCAGGCGATCAACTGGAACAAGATCCAGGACGATAAAGACGTGGAAGTCTGGAACCGCCTGGTCAACAACTTTTGGCTGCCGGAAAAGGTGCCGCTGTCCAACGACGTGCAGTCCTGGAACACGCTTACCCCGGAAGAGCAGCAGCTGACCATGCGTGTGTTCACCGGCCTGACCCTGCTGGACACCATGCAGGCCACTGTTGGCGCCGTCTCCCTGATCCCCGACGCGCTCACCCCGCACGAGGAAGCCGTCTACACGAACATCGCGTTCATGGAATCCGTACACGCCAAGAGCTACTCCTCGATCTTCTCCACCCTGTGCTCGACCAAGGAGATCGACGAGGCCTTCCGCTGGTCCACCGAGAACGAGAACCTGCAGAAGAAGGCACACATCGTCACGGATTACTACCGCGGCGATGACCCCCTGAAGCGCAAGGTGGCCTCCACCCTGCTGGAGTCCTTCCTCTTCTACTCCGGCTTCTACCTGCCGATGTACTGGTCCTCGCGGGCCAAGCTGACAAACACGGCAGACCTGATCCGCCTGATCATCCGCGATGAAGCCGTACACGGCTACTACATCGGCTACAAGTTCCAGAAGGGCCTGGAAGGCGCCTCCGAGGAGCGCAAGGCCGAGATCAAGGACTACACGTTCGAGCTGCTTTTCGAGCTGTACGAAAACGAAGTCCAGTACACGCATGACCTGTACGACGGCGTCGGCCTGGCCGAAGACGTGAAGAAGTTCCTGCACTACAACGCCAACAAGGCGCTGATGAACCTGGGCTACGAAGCCATGTTCCCGTCCACCGTGACGGACGTGAACCCGGCCATCCTGTCCGCACTCTCCCCGAACGCGGATGAGAACCACGACTTCTTCTCCGGGTCCGGTTCCTCCTACGTGATCGGCAAGGCCGTGAACACGGAAGACGACGACTGGGACTTCTAGTCTTTATGTAAATTTCCGGCTCCTCAGGGAGCCGGCCGGCACCAAGCAGTCGATCGAGGGCGTCTCCAGGATGGGGGCGCCCTATCCTGCCTCCGTGCGACGTGAAATCGGGGATCTTGGTGGTGCAAGATTGATGTCAGCTGTAGGCCACGTAAGCCCCAGCGAGGCGCTCTCTTGAACTCCGGCGCCGGATCCGCGTGTCATCATGTCCATGGGCAGAATTGGAGAGCAAATGGCCGCAACGACCAGTGAGCGTCTAATCGCAACGAGTGACAAGTCGAAGCCACGACACTCCCGTGGTATCGCACCTGCTGTCAAGCAGGCCCGGATAGGCCGGCCGTTAGAGGTTTCGGTGGTGGATGTTCCAAGAATGCTTGCGCGCTACGAAACCTCTAACGAGTTCGCCCCCTCTGAAATAGGAGTGCAGTCGGCAAAAGTATGCGACTGGCGGTGTCCTGCCGGCGCAGACCACTCCTACGTAGCCAAGGCCGAGTCGGTGTTCAAATCACCACTCAGCGCCTGTCCCTTCTGCTCCGGACGGAAGCTCTCTATCACCAACCGGCTGGATGTGCTCTACCCTGAGATTGCTTCTGAATGGGACGTCGACCTAAATGACGGGCCACCCGCCGTAGTCTCAACGTCCTCAAAGAGTGCCTGGTGGCGTTGCGCAACATGTGATCACCGGTGGTCGACGAGGATCTCACGGCGCACCCGCGAAGGGACTGGATGCCCCAAATGCGCAGGTATCAAGAACGCAGCCAGGATGTCCGGCACCTCTTGGGGGCGGAAACCCATGACCACCATCGCTGACGTTCCCCATATGGCCGTACGTTACTCGCCGGAGAACGAACTGCCGGCCGATCAGGTAGCAGCTCGCTCCACCACCGTTCGCAAATGGCAGTGCCCTGAGGGGGCTGATCACGTCTACGAGACACGCCCGGCCACCGTGTTCAACATAGCTAGCAGCGGCTGTCCGTTCTGTGCACGTCGAGAACTGTCAGTAACCAACAGCCTCACGAGGCTTCATCCAGAGCTCGCTGCCGAGTGGGATACTGCTCGCAACGGCGGGCCGCCAAGCTTAGTCGCTACGTCCGCTCAAGCCGTGTGGTGGCGATGTGCATCGTGCAGTCATTCCTGGGAAACAACGGTTAGGCACCGCGCGCTAGAGCGGGGATCCTGCCCCCAGTGCTCCCGCAGAGGGCGCGCGTCCAAAGCCGCACAGCCACGTCCAGGCCGTTCGCTGGTTGAAGTCGCCCCCTCTGTGGCTGCCTCATGGCATCCAACGAAGAATGCACCTTTAGGTCCGGAGGACGTGGCAGCCATGTCAAACACGTCACGATGGTGGCTGTGCGATTATGGCCACGAATGGGAGACTGCGCCTGCTCACAGATCTAGTAAGCGACGCTCCGGCTGCCCCTTTTGCACAGGGCGAAGGGTTTCAACCGAGTCATCGCTTGCCGTCAGATATCCAGAAATCGCTAAAGAATGGCATCCCACCCTTAATGGGGCCCTGACGCCGGAGATGGTCATGCCCTCGACCGGGAAGAAAATCTGGTGGCGGTGTTCGGCCGGGCATGATTACGAAAGCCTGCCGGGTAACCGCACTAAGAACGGGAATGGGTGCGCGTACTGCGCCGGGCTTCAGGTCGGCTACGGAAACGATTTAGTGTCCATGGCGCCTGAGGTCGCTAGTCAGTGGGACGTCAAAAAGAACCATCCGATTAAGCCCGACGAGGTGACTGCGGGCGGGACAGCCAAGTATTGGTGGCTCTGCGTGCAGGGCCACTCGTGGGAGACAACAGCGACGTCCCGGGTTCGCCTGGCTACCGGGTGCCCTCAATGCTGGTCGGGCTGGCGCCGCTCACTACCCGAGATCGCCCTGCAATACGAGTTGGAGCGCTTGCTGCCGTTTCCTGTGTTTGGTGACAGCGAGGTGCGAACACCCACTGAGGCCTGGCATGTCGATGTGCTCTGTACGGGACTGCGGATCATCGTCGAGTACGACGGAAGCTATTGGCACCGCGACGGACTTCAACGGGATTTGAGGAAGACTCAGGACCTTATGTCAGCAGGGTGGATCGTCATTCGTGTCCGACAAGCACCTCTTCAGATGGTCGGCCGTTGGGACGTCCTCTGCGAGAAAAAGGATCCTGACGTCTTCACTATGACCGTTCAAGTGCTGGGCCGGATCCTCGAAGCCGCTGAAGCTGCAACCGACGGGCACCCCGCCAAAAAAGGTCTGGACGTCCTGCGCATGAGCGCCCGCGCCTATGAAAAGGGTGGCGCTGCTCAAGCCCTCGACGCGGCCAAGGTCGCCCTAGCAGATGGTCGCATAAATCGGCCCCGTCCAATTTCTGTCCGATTACCGCGACCGCCGAAGCCAGGCCAGTCGCTGGCTGAGAAGAGTCCCATGACCGCTGCCGAATGGCACCCGGAGCTAAACGGACCCCTCACCGCCCTTGACGTGGCTAATGGGCGCAATTCCAAAGCGTGGTGGCTCTGCTCGCTGTGCGATGGGGCTTGGGAAGCGAACGTCAACGGCAGAACTAGGGTCCACTCCGTGGGGTGTCCCGATTGCGCGCGCAAGCGAAGTTCGCTCCCCAGACAGGGTCAATCACTGGCTGACCTACATCCTGAGATCGCAGCAGAGTGGCACCCTGCCAGGAACTACACGCTGCTCCCCGGGGATGTGAAGCCCGGGTCCAATCAGCGTGTCTGGTGGCGATGCTCGCTTTGCGATAACGAGTGGGAGACAGCAATTAGCACGCGCATGAAACATAAGAATGTCGGCTGCCCCACCTGTGGTTGGGCCCGGCGCGGCGTCGGCCATGCCAGACCCAAGCCCGGCCAGGCTCTGGCGGATCTGTTCCCCGAGGTTGCCGAGCAGTGGCACCCGACGAAAAACGGTTCACTTCGCCCGGGCGACGTGAAGCCTCGATCAAACAAACACATCTGGTGGCTTTGCAAGGAAGACCACGAATGGCGGACGAGCATAGACTGCCGCACCAGGAGTAGGCCAACCTGGTGTCCAAGCTGCAGAAAAAACCCGGATTCCAACATGACGCCAATGTTCGACTTGGATTTCTAGTTCCGCCGATTACCGATCCATTTACACAAGCTGCCCCCTTCATTAGCGCGTGAGGCGAATGCGGTCTCCAGCCGGAGACCACCGACCACCATCGTCACCCTGCTGGCTTGAACGGTCCAGGAAAAGGTGACGGACACACGGCTAGAGGCAGCATGCTTGTGTTCGTGGGCGGCCCTTCCCGATGCCATGGCAGCCAGTCAAGCGCCGGCGAACGCCGCCCTGGGACCGCTCGCTTCCAGAACCTTTGTGCAGTGGGCCGCAGGGAAAATGACAGCTAATTTGGCACAGTGCTGAACCGGGCACGCTCAGCGATCCCTGAGGATGCAAGGGACAAGGCACTTGGCAAATGGCCAGATAGCGTGTCATCTCACAATTTGCACCATTACAGCAGCATCGGACCCACAGGTCCGGTGCTGCTGTCTTTAACGCCGAGCCGCAAACGGCCAACTTGCGAAGCGCGCACCCCGGATGGAGGAACTACTGGTCTTTTATGCTGGCCTGGGATTCCCAAAACTGCTAGCCTCGGGCTCGGTCACGGGGAATGAAGACTTCGATGTGCACGGATCCCAACGAGAAATGGACACCCATGTCGGTGGAAAGAATGTCGCTGTTTGCTCAGGGCGACAACGGTGGTGGCGGCAACGTGATTCTTTTCGCGGCACTTATTGCAGTGGTGCTGCTGGTTGTCTTTATCTGGAAGTCTTTCAAACCGAAGAGGACGCCGGATGGTATGGCAGCGCCTCAGGAGAAGCCCAGACCGACGTCAAGGATGAAACAGACCATGACTGCTGAGGAAGTTGCCTCCAAGCGGTTCCAGCCGGTGAAACTCGGGGAGGGATACGACGGGCTGGAGGTTAATTCCTTCCTTGACAGAATAGTTCGGGAATTCCAGCGGCTCCAGGACGAAAACGAACGCCTGCACCTGAAGAAGGCGAACCCCCTGAGCGAACCTGTCACTATTACCGAACCCATTCTCACAGCTAAACAGGTGGTCTTACACGACTTCCCTCCCAACAAACTCCGCGGAGGTTATTCGCCGGACGAGGTTGACGACTTTCTCGACCAGGTTGTTATTGGGCTCAGGCAGTGGACCTCTGAGAATGAGGAGCTCCGGGCCGAGCTGGCCGGAAACATAAGCCCGGCATGACCGACAACAACTCGACCGGCCGCATTGAACCGCCGCTGGCCGAGACCGAAGCGGAAACCCTTGCCGGTTCCCTGGACCGGCAGCGGGCAACTTTCGCCTGGAAAACAGCGGGTCTGGATGCCGAAGCACTGGCCGTGAAACTGGGCTCCTCCGCCATCACACTCGGTGGGCTGCTCAAGCATCTGGCCGGGGTGGAGGATATCTACTTCTCCTGGCGGCTGTGGGTCCGGGACCCTGGTACTCCGTGGAACACCGTGGACTGGGAGAACGATCGAGACTGGGACTGGCGCACTGCCGCCAACGACAGTCCCGAGGATCTCTACCGCCTGTGGAACGATGCCGCAGCGCGTTCCCGAATAAGCCTTGCCGAGGCGCTGGACAACGGAGGGCTGGACCAGTTGCTGCCGGCGGCCGGCGGGGAGGTGGGGAGCCTCCGCCGGATGCTGATTGACCTGATCGAGGAGTATGCCCGCCATGTGGGGCACGCAGATCTGATCAGAGAGTCGATTGACGGGCTGGTGGGGGAGGATCCTCCGGCCGAAACGTAAAGTCCGGCGCTAGGGCAACCGGCCGGGGCGGAGCATCGAGGGCACGTGCGCCCGGGCGGGATCCAGCGGAACAGGACTGATCAGCAGCGCCGGACCCCGCTGGAGGATTCCGCTGGTCAGTGGCCGGCAGCGCAGGCCGCCGCGGCCACGCATCGCGTTGTGCGCGCCGGGAGCCAGGACCGCATCCATCCAGGCACAGGGGTGTGCATGCCGGCCTCCATGGAGGTCAACGCTGCCGGCGGCTGATCTGAGCGTGAAGTCCTGCCCGATAAGAGGTGCGAGTTCAGCGCCGCGGAGCACCACATTGCGGCGGGGGAGCAACGGATCGAACTGATCAGCGCCGAGGTCCGCGGCGATGGCCTCCAGGGACTCGACGGCGAACAGGGTGACGGCAGCATCCATGTGGGCCGCCTTGCCGAAGAACCGGTCACCCACAATTCCCTTCCCCGCTACTACCTCCACCCGCTCGGCATCGGTGGTGGCGACGTCGGCTGCACCGTCCCGGGCGCGGCCGAAATAAGCGTGGGCGCCGGAGACGAGCAGGTGGAGGATCTCGACGTCGTATTCGTAGCTCATACCTTCTACGCTAACCGCACGCATCAACCGCAGATGCGCTCAGGTAGGCCGCCGGCCCGTGGTCACAGGGGAGTGA
Organism: Arthrobacter sunyaminii; assembly: GCF_018866305.1. Classification (NCBI taxonomy): domain Bacteria; kingdom Bacillati; phylum Actinomycetota; class Actinomycetes; order Micrococcales; family Micrococcaceae; genus Arthrobacter; species Arthrobacter sunyaminii. The sequence continues at coordinate 2,528,841 of NZ_CP076456.1, read as the reverse complement.
GGCGGTCCCGCAGGTTCATGGTGGTGTTCCAGCTGCGGATGGTCATGGACTTGTACAGCGGCGATGCAATGACCGCGCTCAACCGGCTTTTGGTTAGTTCAGCACTGAGGCGTTGTGAATAGATGACGCCGTCGCCCGGCCAGACCCGGTCCACGCCTTCCCGTGGTCGAAACGCCGTCATGGCCGTTTCCGCATCGATGCCCATCAGGAAAATGGCGTCGGAGTGGTACTTCTCCGGCTGCTCACCGAACCCCTCCGGTTTGGAGCCGATCACGCTGTGCAGCTGGTCGGGACTGAGCACCAGCACCTTGATGAGGTCATCATCCAGGTCGAAGTTCTCCACCAGAGCCGCCTCAACTTCCCTTCCCACTTGTTCCGGGGAATCGGGTGAGGCAAGCAGGACGTTGCCGCTCGCAATATACGTGGACACCTGCTGGTATCCCATATCCTCAAGATGCTCCCGCAACGGTTTCATGGGGATCTTGTTCCTGCCGCCCACGTTGATGCCGCGCAGCAGGGCCAGATAGGAATTCATTTCACGTCCCCGTCCCCTTCGCTTGGTGCAGCCGGTCCGTCGGCAACAGAATGTCGATGGACGTGGTCATATCGGCGGCCTTGGCGATGGCACCGGAAGCAGTGAAAGCCACGGACACCCCGTCACGCCGGACTTCCCGGATGAGGACCGGTACCTGTTCGCCGTCGAGATCGAGCCACCAATCCTCCACGAACATCGCCAGGCCGAGGTCATCCAGGAGATTCTCGGCCTCCTCCAGTTCCAACGCCTCCGCCCGCTGCCGGTGCAACAGATCAAACGGTATGAAGCCACCAGCATCTGTCATATGGATGTACCCCACATGCTCGCCGTCACCGGAGCGGCGGTGATCAAAGGTATTGTCCGGCGGGAGTTGCTGCAGCATGCAAGGACACTAACACCGCTGCCGGCCGGGGAACATCGGTCCGAGTCGCTGCCACACACGGCACGACCGTTATGGAACAGTCGGGAGTGGAGGTAGAGATGCCACGACAGCGCGCCAGGTTATTGAGGACTGTGATCGTCTGCGTCTTCCTCGGTCTGCTGATCTATCTATTCTGGCCCGGTTCCAAAGAGCTCCCGGCCCAGTCAGCGCAGCCCGCTGCGGCCGCCGTGCTGGACTTCGATTCCCCGGACAGCACGCTGGTTGTAGTAAATAAGAAGCGCCCGGTGCCTGCGGACCACGCTCCGCAGGACCTTGCCGACGCCGGCGGCGTGCCGCTGCGGGCCGAGGCTGCAGGGGCCTACCGGCAAATGGCCGCGGAAGCGGGCGCCGCCGGAGTTCCCATGTCCGCGGTGAGCGGCTTTCGGACCGGAGCAGAGCAGGACCAGCTGTACGTCTCCTACACGGAGAACTTTGGGCCGGAGGCAGCCGACGCCATTTCGGCCCGTCCCGGGTACAGCGAGCATCAGACGGGGCTGGCCATCGACATCGCCAACCCGGACGGAACCTGCGCCCTGGAATCCTGCTTCGCCGAAACCTTGGCGGGTTCGTGGGCGGCCGCCAATGCCCAGCACTACGGCTTCATCATCCGTTATCCGGCAGGAGCCGAGCACATCACCGGGTACGCCCATGAACCGTGGCATCTGCGGTACGTGGGGACGGAACATGCCCGGACAATGCACGACGCCGGCACCACCTTGGAAGAATATCTGGGACTTCCTGCCGCGCCGGGTTACTGACCTTCGTCCTTGGCGCCATTGAACCGCTCCAAAGCGGCGGCGAAATCCCGAAGCTCGGCTTCGCTCCACCCGTCCAGACGGTTCCGCACGGCCTCACGGTGAATGGCCAGGGACCGCTTAAGCCGGTCTGCTCCCTCCTCCGTCACGGACAAGGCCCGGCCGCGGCGCGGCTGGCTGTCACTGTCGCCCTCAACCACCAGGCCAAGTTCCGCCAGGGCGTGGATCTGGCGCGAGACGGTGGAGCGGTTCAGTGAGAAGGCGGAAGCAATATCCGTGGCGCGGCACCCGGGGTTGCCGCCGATGAAGGCCAGGAGGGACTGTTCGACCTGCGTCAGCGGGGCGTTGATCCGCCGTGATCGGGCCACGGCCCGCCGGTAGATCGCATCGATCTGGTCGTAGACGCTTCCCACTGCAATGTCCCTGGATCTGTCCTGTTGTGCCACTCCTCCAACTTACCTTCTGGGAGCGATGACACGCCGCGGTATCCAAGTGATGTTGCACTATGCAACAATGGAACGTTGCATAGTGCAACTTACGGAAGTCTCCGTCCTGTTTCCTGAAAGGTCCCATGCCTGACCCGTCCCTTACCGCACCGTCACCTGAATCGGTCCGTCCGGAGCCCATCGTGCAACCAAACCGGCCCGGGCGCGGGGGTTCCGTTCCTGGGGTTTCCTTCTGGAAGTCCCTGGGAATGCACCTTCTGATTCCGTTCTTCCTTGCCGCGGGAATGGGGCTGGCCTACCTGGGCGCGTTCCATGAGCCCGAACCCAACCATCTGTCCCTCGGAATCATCGGTACCGGGACTTCGGCGGAGGTTTTCGCCCAGCAGCTCAATGACGCGGAGCCCGGGCGTCTTGATACCCGGGTGGTGGCCGACGCCGAAACGGCCCGCCAGCTGATGGTCGACCGCGAAATCTCCGCGGCCTACGAGCCCGGCGACGCTGAGGCCACGCTGTACGTTGCGTCAGCGGCCTCCGCGACGACGGCGGAGGTGGCCAAGAAGATCTTCCAGCCCGTCGCTTTTGACCAGCATCTGCCGCTGGACATCGTTGATGTGGTACCCACCAACGAACATGATCCGACCTCCCAGGGGCTGTTTTTCCTGCTCGTCGGGCTGAGCGTCGGAGCATACTCGAGTGCGGTGGCAATCTCCGCCGTTGCCGGACAGGTCTCCGTTCCATGGCGGGCCGCCGCCGTCGTCGGCAGCTCTGCGGTGATTGCGGGGATGGGCGTGATCATCGCCGGCCCCATTTACGGGATCCTGGAAAACGGGCTCTGGAGCATGTGGCTGTTGTCCTGGCTCTATGTCACCACGATTGCACTGCTGGGCGTCGCCCTGCATCCGGTGCTGCGGAAATGGACTACGCCCACCCTCACGATGCTGTTTGTCATGCTCAACTTCACCAGCAGCGGCGGCATTTTTACGTCGGAAACACTGCCGCCGTTCTTCGCCGCGCTGGGGACGTTCTGGAACGGTGCGGCCTGGCTGCACGCCGCGCAAAGCATGGTGTATTTCCCGGGCCAGCCGTTCGGCATTGACGGGCTAAAGCTGGCACTGTGGCTGGTTGCTGCCGGAGTCCTGCTGGCCCTGACTCATCGGTGGAGCGTGCGGAGGATCCGCTTGTCCGATGAACGCGCACGGGTGCGGGAAGAGGAAGGCATCGTAGCTGCCTAGTTCTTGTCCGGACAGCCCTCTCCCGGAACGCCGTCGCGGGTGCTGCCGCTCAGAGGCCGGACCAGGTGAACCTGCCGCCGAGCAGCGTTGCCGAGACCGGCATGGTGCGCAGCTGCTCACCGGGCGTGGTCAGGGGATTCATCTCGGTGACGGCAAGGTCGGCCGCCTCGCCCACGCGCACCCCCGACCGGCCGCGGGCGCTCGCGGCCAGGGCAACCTCCGCCGGCACGCACTGCTCAGGATGCCACGGCTCCCGGCCGTCCCGGCTCCGGCTGACCGCTGAGGCCAGCGCAAACCAGGGATCCAGGGGAGCCACCGGGGCATCGGAACCCAGCCGCAGGTTTGCCCCGGCACGGTGCAGGGAGGCCAGCGCGAACGCCCGCTCGGTGCGTCCGGGCCAGAACATATCGGCCACATCCCGGTCATCCATGGCGTGCTCGGGCTGGACGCTGGCGGCCAGGCCCAGCTCCTCGAAACGGGCAAAGTCCGTCTCCCGCACCAGCTGTGCGTGCTCGATCACTCCGGTCATGCCCAGCTCTTCGAAGATATCCAGGACCTCCGTGTTGGCCCGGTCGCCGATGGCGTGAATTGCGGCACCGATACCGGCGTCGCGCGCGGCAGCCATGAGCATCCGCAGCTCGTGCATCGGGACTGTGTTTTGGCCGCAGGAGTGCTTCCGGCCCGCGGGGAGCCCCGGATACGGGTCCCAGCACCAGGCTGTGCGGGTGTTCAATGACCCGTCCACGATGACTTTGAGCGGACCCATGGTGATGAGCCCGCACTCGTCCAGCACGTCGCCGGTTTTCGCTCCGAGTTCGATGGCGCCGGCCAGCCGGTCCGGCCACACCGAGACCTCAACCCGCAACGCATCAACACCGTGACGGACGCGCTCAGGCCAGAGCTGCAGGTTGTCGGCGTTTTCAAAGTCCACAATGCCGACGACGCCGCGGCGGGCTGCCGCTTCAGCGGCCCGCCGGTAGGCCTCGAACGAGATGGTGTCCGGATCCTCAAGTTTCTCCAGTGTCCGGAAGCACTCCGCTTCCCGGACCAGGCCGCCGTCGGCCCCTGTGATGCCCAGAGTGCGGACTGCCGCCGTGTTGACCCAGAGGCAGTGCAGGTCAGCGCTGATCAGGACCACCGGCGTCGTGCCTGAGGCGGCGTCCAGGCCGGCGCATGTTGGGCTGTCCGGCCAGAGGGCATCGCGGAAACCGAACCCCACCAGGGGTTCCCCTGCGGTTCCGGTCGGAATGGCTGCTGCCACCAGTGCGAGGACATCCGCGGCGCTGCCGGTGCCCGTCAGGTCCAGCCGCTGCTGCCGGATCACCCACTGGGTGAAGTGAACGTGGTTGTCCCACAGGCCGGGGAGAACAAAGCGTCCGTCGAGGTCGTGGACCTCATCAGTGCCCCGCCCCGGTGCAGTTCCCCGCGCCGGACGAATGGCCGCGATGCGTCCGGCGTGCAGCGCGACATCGTGCAGTCCCTGGAGGGAGGGAAACGAAGCGTTCCTCAGCAGGATGCTGCGCGGGTCCATGAGTGTCCTTTGTGGATGCAGGGCGTTCATTGGCTGGACGGGCGGGTTCCCGGCAGCTTGTCAGCCAAGGGTTTCGGCGTTGATCTGCCGCATTCGTACGGCCAGCGGCGGATTGGCGTAGGGTCCCGGCCGCTCCAGGTGGTCGATGACGCTCCGGACTGTTTCGGGGCTCTTGCCCTGACTCATCTTGTCTTTGCCCTCCATCCGGGTGACCCGCAGCCGGAAACCGACGGTGCCGTGGACAATGCGGCGGGCATACTCGCTGTTCTCGCTGGTTGCGTGCAGCAGATGCGGCTCGGGCAGCGGCGCTTCGAAGTGTTCCACCAAGCGGTCCAGAACTGCCAGGTTTTCGGCGTCCGACAGGATTTCCGGCGTGCCCCAGAGATGGGCGACGGCGAAGTTCCAGGTGGGGACGCCGGGACCGCCGTCGTACCAGCCGGGGGAGATGTAGCCGTGGGGACCCTGGATGATCGCCAGCATTTCGTGCCGCCCCAGCTCGTGTATCTCCTCGTCGGGCCGGCCAACATGGCTGAGCAGGACTATCCCCTCGGCGTCCTCGTCCAACAGGACCGGATAGTGGGAGGCGACCAGTCCGCGGCCGTCCACCTGGCTGATGAAAGTGCACCAGGGATTGCTGCGGACCAGGTCCTTGATGGCCTCTGCATCATCAAGTGCATAGCTGGGGTTGTCTCTCATCGGTCCTTCCTTAGCGCGTGCCGCGTTCGGGCCACCCTAACAGGAGGCTGAACAGGCCGTGGCTGCGCGCTGGCATTGAACACGTGCATACTTCGTTTATGACGGCTCAGACCCCCGTACCGGAACTGTGGCGCAGCCTGGCACCGTTGCTTCCGGATGGTTTCGAACCAGCTGTCCGGACCGGAGCGCGGTGGTGGTGGGCGGGACCGCTCGACGTCGAAGGCCTCGGGTTAGGGGCGCTGCAGGCGCTCGCTACGGCGGTCTCCGCTTACGCGTCTTCCGCCGGCCGCCGGGAGCAGGTTGGTTTTGCGTCCGACGGCGCAGCGGCGTCATTTGCTTCAGTTTCCCACCTGCGCGTCAACGGCGACCCGGTCAGGGGATTCGCTCCACTTTCCGGGTTCCGGCGCAGCGCCGACGGCTGGGTTCGGCTGCACGCCAATTATCCGCACCATGAACGTGCCCTGCTGGCGGCTCTGAATATCAGCAGGCCTGAGGAGGTGGACGCCGAGGTGCGCCGGCGCACCTCGGCGGATGTGGAGGAAGCGGTCACGGAACACGGAGGTCTGGCCGCGGCGGTGCGCACCCCTGAACAGTGGGCAGCCTCCGAGCCGGGGCGCGCCGTACTCCACGAACCCTGGCTCCGGTTGAACCTCGAAGCAGTGGAGGCGGCATCCCTGCCGAGCGGCCGCGGCGGCATCCTGGCGGGACTGCGCGTTCTGGACCTGACCCGGGTCATTGCCGGCCCGTCGGGCAGCCGGATCCTCGGCTCACTGGGTGCTGACGTGTTGCGCGTGGATCCGCCGGCCTTCCCGGAACTGGAGGACCAGTATGTGGACACCGGGTTCTCCAAACGCAGCGCCGTCGCGGACTTTGGCGACCCGGACGCCTACCGGAGGCTGCGCGCGCTGCTGGAGAGGGCCGACGTCGTCCTCACCGCCTACCGTTCAAAGGCGCTGTCCCGCTTCGGGCTCGAGGCAGCGACGCTGCGTGCTGATCATCCCGGGGTGGCGGTGGTCTCGCTGGACGCCTGGGGGGACCGCGGAGGGTGGGCCGGCCGGCGCGGTTTTGACAGCATTGTGCAGGCTGCCGCGGGTATCTCCCACCTCTACGGGGGCACCGGGGAGGATGGTCAGTGGCGGCCGGGTGCGCTCCCTGTGCAGGTTTTGGACTACGCCACGGGGCTGGGGATGTCTGCTGCCGCCGTCGCCCTGGTGGCTGCCCGTGCACGTGGACTGAGCGGATCCGCTCATTTGTCGTTGGCGCGGACGGCTCTGGAACTGATGCGGTTCCCCGGCCCGCCGCCCGGCACCGAGCCGGTGGTGCTCGAGCCGGTGCTGCGCGGCTGCCGGAGCGACTACGGTGACCTGATCTTCGTGCCCCCGCCGCTGCTGATCAACGGATTACAGCTTGAGTACCGTTGGCCTCCGCCGCGTTATGGCAGCGCCGCATTGGTTTGGAGTGGATCGGACCGCGTGGATTGAGGGCTGGCGCTAGCCCGCCACGCGTGCGCGCTGCGCGGTGTCGAGGGCGGCTACCACACCGCCGTCGACCAGCAGGTCCATGCCGGTGATGAAACTGGCATCGTGTCCCAGCAGGAAAGCCGCCGCGTTGGCGATGTCTGCCGGTGTGCCCACGCGCTTGGTGCCCGAGCCTTCGATCATGGCCCGCATCTGGGCACCCGATTCACCGGCGAGTTCCTGCTGACCCATGGGCGTGGAAATGACGCCGGGGCTGATGCTGTTAACCCGTGCCCCGCGGGCGCCCCAGGCAAGGCTGGCCGCCTGCACCCGCACCTGGTTGGCGCGTTTGGCGATGCCGTAGGCGTATCCGGGGTTGTCGATGCCGGCGAGGAACGGGACCAGAAGCAGATCATCCGTCGGCACTGCGGCAAGGCTGGCCAGAACGTCAGCAGGAATCTGGCCGCCCACCATGTACGCCGACATGCTGGAGATGAAGACGCCGGAGCCTCCCGGGGCAATGACCTTCTGGAATTCGTCCAGGACCACCGCGGTACCAAACAGGTCAACCTTCCAGATGGCCTCCACCGGCGCTTGGACGGGAGAAAGCCCCGCGGTATGCACGACGCCGGTGACCGTTCCCAGTTCCGCGGCCGTTGCCGCCAGCGCAGCCACGGAATCGCGGGAGGAAACGTCCACCCGCTGGGAAACGACGTCGTACCCGTCCCCCAGCGCGGTGGAAACGACAGTCTCCAAGAGGGATTCGTCAAAATCGGCCAACAGGACCTTGCGGCCGGCGCCCGAACGGCGCAGGACGGCCTGTCCCATGCCGCCCATTCCAACAATTACCAGTACGTCCGTTGCCATGATGCTCCAATGCCCATCGGATTCCGGCAGGGGAGCCTGCCGGATAATTCTGACAGTACCCGCTGATGTGCAGCAGGTGGCTGGTTTCCCCAAAGGCCAACGCCTCAGTGCTGACCGGGGAACATTCTGCGGCAGAGGTTATTCGGATGGCGGATCCGGTTGCCAAGGCAATGAACTTCAAAAATATGAGTATGTAACGATTTACCTGCAAAGTACTCTAGTCGGCCCGTGCAACCTGACGTCCGGAATTATCTTGGCCTACCGTAATAGCAGGCTCCGGGAATCAATCCCCTCGCCGCGACAAACGGTGAATCAGTTCTCCATTCCCATCATTTCCCGGGAGAGGCGGCTGCATCGGGGACCGGAACAGCCGAACGGCAAGGCTGGGGGGCTGTGCAGTGCGGCAAAACGGTAATCGAAAACCTTTGTGGTTTTTCACATCTGCGTAATGCGCGGGAACACCAACAACACCATCCAGGAAATAAATGAAAACGACGACGCTTTCCACAGGCCTCACATCGGCAGCGCTGGCAGCCTTGCTGGCCGTCACCTGCTTGGCGGGTCCGGCCGCGGCTGCCGTCCCCGCCATGGGCACTGACATGCCTGCCTCCAGCCTCAGTGAGGCCGAGCAAGCCAAAATCATTGGTGAGAACGGTGCACGGATGGGCCAGGGTATCCACCGCCTCACCGTGTCCGGCGATGCCCAGCTGCCGGCCCCCGATGAGATGCTCGAAACGCCCGGAGCCGGCGACCCTTCGGCGTCGGATCCCGAGGCGGGGACATCGTCGCCTACCGAATCCGAACCGCAGACTGCTGGGCCTGACACTGCTGCTCCTGACGCAGCCGAACCCCTGGGCGGAAACTGGCGTCCCCCAGGAATCCAGGGCATGGATGTCTCCAGCCACCAGGGCAACGTCGATTGGAACCGTGCCTGGGCTCAGGGAGCCCGGTTTGCCTACGCAAAGGCCACCGAGGGAACGAGCTACAAGAACCCGAACTTCAACCAGCAGTACGGCGGGTCGTACAACGTGGGTATGGTCCGCGGCGCCTACCACTTTGCGCTGCCCAGTGTGTCTTCAGCTGTTGATCAGGCCAACTACTTCGTCAACAACGGCGGAGGCTGGTCAGCGGACGGAAAGACACTTCCGCCCCTCCTGGACATCGAGTACAACCCCTATGCTTCCCTGGGGAATACCTGTTACAACATGAGCGCAACCCAGATGGTCAACTGGATCAAGGCGTTCTCCAACCAGGTGAAGGCCCGCACCGGCCGCACCCCGATGATTTATACGACCACCGACTGGTGGTCACGGTGCACCGGCAACAGTGCGGCCTTCGGGGACAACCCCCTGCATATTGCCAGCTACAACGAGGTGGGCGCCGGTCCGCTCCCGGCAAGCTGGAGTTACTACAGTGTGTGGCAGTACAGCAGCACCGGACCGTTTGTGGGGGATTCAAACGTTTGGAACGGGACTCAAGCCGCATTGACCGCTTTCGCTCGGAACGCGCCTGCGGCGGCGGGACCGTTCAAGGATGTACCGGCCAATTCACAATTCGCCAAGGACATTACCTGGCTTAGGGATGCCCGGATTACCACGGGATACGCGGACGGGACCTACCGTCCCCTGGAACCGGTCAGCCGCGAAGCCATGGCAGCCTTCCTGTACCGGGTTGAGGGCAGACCCGCCTACACCCCGCCGGCCCAGTCCAAGTTCAAGGACATCGCGGGAAGCGAGTTCTACAAGGAGATCAACTGGCTTCGTGCAAAGGGTGTGGCCACCGGCTGGAACGGCACCCAGTTCGGACCGAAACTGGCCATCAACCGGGACGCCATGGCCGCCTTCCTCTACCGGTTGGCGGGAAGCCCCGCCTACAGCGCTCCGCGGGTCTCGCCGTTCAAGGATGTTGCGGTCAGCAACATGTATTACAAGGAGATCAGCTGGCTGGCCGCCACCGGGATCTCCACCGGCTGGAGCGACGGAACTTTCCGTCCCTACGAACCGATTAAGCGTGATGCAATGGCGGCTTTCCTGCATCGCTACGACACCAAGTTCTAGACCGCTCCGCACGGCACCCGGCGGAGGGCCGCTTCATGCACCGTTCGCTGGGTGCTGGGTGCTGGGTGCCGGGTGCTGGGAGCCGCCGAAGGGTGACGTAATGAACTCCGGATCGGTCACCCGGGGTCTGCGGCGCCGATACGATTTAACGCATGAACATTGAACTGCGGATCCCGCCGAAACTGGGACGGGAGCTGGAGGAGCTGGCTGAAGAACAGGGGGTTCCCGTGGAAACCCTCATGATTAACGGAGCCCGGCTGCTCCTGGAGCACCGCAACCGCCGGAATCACCTCGCCTAACCGCATTCCAATAACCAGCGGACAGGGTTTCCGGCATTCCTGCCTTCCGGCTGGGACAATAGATTCCAGCGGATTCTTGCGGCATCAAACGCTGAAGTGTCGGACGATAAATCCGGCAAATCCATTTATCGTCCGGACGATGGACTAATATCGCAGCGTGCCGCTACGATAAACCCAATCATGAAAAAGAATACCTCCTTCCGGACTGCTGCCGTCCGTGTCATCTGTGCCTTAGCCCTTGCGTCCGTTGCCGTTCCGGGAAGTGCTGCAGCCGCTGCGCATCCGGCGCGCGGAACTGTTGCCGTACCGGCGGTTGAGGTGCAGCAGCCGGAGGTTCCCGACATTCCTCCCGTGGCTCCGGATACCCCGAAACCTGACCCCGGTCTTCTGTCTCCCGAAGCGGCTCAGGCATCCGTCGATGCGGCGGCCGCTGCGGCCGGAGTATCCGGCGCGGGTGCAGCCGTTCCGGATGCCTCAGCGGAAGCGGTCCGGAGCGACGCCTTCGCTTCAGCGGTGTTTGACCTGATGAACGCCAAGCGCCGGGCGGCGGGGGTTCCCGCACTGATCTGGAACCAGCAGATCGCTGACGGTTCCCAGGGCTGGGCGAACCATTTGCGGGTTGCCACAGCAGATCCGAACTTTGACTGGAACGGCATTCACCGCCCCGATGCCGGCCTGTCCGTCATTCCTTCCGGCGCCAACTGGTACGGGGAAATCATCGCGTTCAACTTTTCAGCGGCGTCCGTGGTGGATTGGTGGATGAATTCTCCAGCCCACCGGGCTGCGATGCTGGATCCGCGGGAGACGCATGCCGGGGTGGGCTACGTAGTGCCCACCAGCGGACCGTACAAGGGATGGCATCTGGTGGTCTCCAACCTGGCCGGTTACCCCAAGGCCGCTCCGCCGGCTCCGGTGTCTCCCTTCAGCGATCTGCAGAGCGGACAACAATTCCTGTCCGAGATGAACTGGATGCACGCCAAGCGCGTCTCCACCGGGTGGACGGAAAAGAACGGGACCAAGACATACCGTCCTTTTGAAGCGGTGTCCCGGGAAGCAATGGCGGCTTTTATGTATCGGCTTTCCGGTTCACCCGCATACACGCCGCCGAAGAAATCCCCCTTCGCGGATGTTAAAACTTCGCATCCTTATTACAAAGAAATAGCGTGGTTGTCGGCCAAGAAAATATCGACGGGCTGGAAGCAGAAAAACGGCACACAAATATTCCGTCCCGGTATTCCGGTGTCCAGGGACGCCATGGCCGCCTTCCTGTACCGGCTGAAGGGGTCTCCAAAATACACGGCGCCCAAAACATCGCCTTTCACCGACGTTACGAAATCCCACCAGTTCTACAAGGAAATCTCCTGGCTCGCGGCCAACGGGGTATCCACCGGCTGGCCCGCCGCAGGCGGCGCTTCGGAGTACCGGCCAGGACAAACCATCGCCCGGGACGCCATGGCCGCATTCATGAAACGCTGGGCTTCCTAGCACGTTCTGCGGTGCAGGAACCTTTCGGATCAGCCCGCCGCGGCGGCCAGCTGGTCCGAAAGGGCCATGAATCCCGGGTCAATCTTCTGTTCCGCGGGGTGGGCGTCGTACCAGGCGAGGATTTCCGCCGCACCCTGGACGAAGGGGATTTGGGCGGCGAACCCCGGTACCAGCGACTTGATCTTGGTGTTGTCGAAGATGACCGAGTGGGACTTGTCGCCCAGCAGGCCCGGCCCGCGTCCGGGATCGTGGGCGGCAATGGTGTCCGACGAGACATGCACCAGCCGCGGTTCGGGCACACCCGCCGCCGCCGCCAGAATCCGGTAAATCTCATTCCACGGCAGGAACTCATCCGAGGTGATGGTGTAGCTGTCGCCCACGGCCGCGGGCCGGCCGAGCAGGCCGGTGAACGCACGCGCAAAGTCGCGGCTGTGTGTCAGGGTCCACAAGGAGGTGCCGTCCCCGTGGACGAGGACGGGCAGCCCCGCCCGCATCCGGTGCAGGTCCGTCCATCCTCCCGTGAGCGGAATCATGGTTTGGTCGTAGGTGTGGGAGGGGCGGACCACGGTTCCGGGAAAACCCTCGTCCCGGTAAGCGGCAGTGAGCAGTTCCTCGCAGGCAATCTTGTCCCGCGAGTACTGCCAGAAGGGATTGCGCAAGGGAGTGGACTCCAGGATGGGCAGCCGGGCCGGTGGTTTCTGATAGGCCGAGGCTGAGCTGATGAACACATACTGGCCGGTGCGGCCGCGGAAGAGCTCCATGCTCGCCGCCAGCTGCTCCGGAACAAACGAGATGAAGTCCGCAACGGCGTCGAACTCGCGGCCGGACAGGACTTCGGCAGCCGCCCTCGGATCACGGATGTCCGCGTGCAGAACCTCGGTTCCGGCGGGAGCCGGCCGCGAGGTTGAGGCTCCGCGGTTGAGGAGGGTGACCCGGTGGCCCAGTTCAGCCGCATGCCCGGCCACGGCGGAGCTGATGACCCCGGTTCCGCCGATGAGAAGAATGTCCATGTGTGCTCCCTGCTCGGATCCAACGGCTGCCGGAGCCCAGTCTACGGAGTCTCGGTTTCTGCGCCACCGGTGCGCTCGCCAAGGCCCGTCTTTCGGCCGCCGCTGGTGCGCCGGGTGACGGCTGATGCCCACACCCACGTGGCGCGCCGGATGCCTGCGTCAGTCCACAGCACCTGGACCGCCTTGGCATTCCAGGTGCAGGCTTCGCCCTTGACCCGCTCGGCGGAGCTGGGAAACCGGATCCAGGCCCAGACAGGAATCCCCGGCACCGACGTGGCGGCGGGGTGGTGTTCGAAGTCCAGCTCTTCGGGGGTGAGTTCAATCGGCTCCGCTCGCCGGGCGTAGCGGGCGGCGATCCGGGCTGCCGCATCCTGATCCATACTTAAAAGTAGAACACATATTCGAATAAGGCCTGCTCTGGAGTTCTCCGCTGCGGCGGGCACAATGGGAGCATGTGCGGACGATATGTGATGGCCAAGGCAACATCTGACCTGGTGGCAGCCTTCGCCGCGGAGCAGGCTGTGGGGGAGGACATCGCTCCGTCCTGGAATGTGGCCCCCACCGACAATGTGCGCATCGTCACCGAGCGTTTCCACCGCAGGGGAGAGCACGACGACGACGGCCGGCCTGCCGTGGTCCGCCGGCTGGCCACGGCCAAGTGGGGTCTGGTGCCGGTATGGGCGAAGGATCCGAAAATCGGATCCCGGATGATCAATGCCCGCCGGGAAACGGTGCTGGAAAAGCCGGCGTTCCGCAAAGCCGCCGTGAAGCGCCGGGCGCTGGTGCCGGCCGACGGCTACTACGAATGGGAAAAGTCCGGCAAGACCAAAATCCCCACGTACCTGTATTCGCCGTCCGAGGATCCGCTGGCCTTTGCCGGTCTGTATGAGTTTTGGCCTGATCCTTCCCTGCCCGAAGACCATGAACACAAATGGCTGCTGAGCTTCACCATCATCACCACCGAAGCCAGCGATGCACTGGGCCATATTCATGACCGCACACCGCTGATCGTGCCCCCGGACCTCTACTCGGACTGGCTGGACCCGGAACTGACGGAAACCACGGGTGTGCAGCAGCTGCTGGATGCCATCCCGGAACCGGTGCTGACCCCGCGGGTGGTGTCCAGCCAGGTCAACTCGGTGCGCAACAACGGGCCGGAGCTGATCCTCCCGGCGCAGGAGGCATAGCGGGCGAAAGACGAGTCCATTGAATCTTCCGCCCGCTTGCCCTTCACCAGGCGTAGTCCTCCGGCGCGGTGCGGTGGCCGGGGAAAATGGTGTCGAGCTTGGCGAGCGCCTCGGCGTCGAGCTCCGTGTCCAGCGCCTTGAGTGCGTCGTCGAGCTGTGCCTGAATCCGCGGACCGACAATTGGGGCTGTGACGGCGGGCTGGTGCAGCAGCCAGGCCAGGGCCAGGACGCCGGGGGCAACACCGAGCTCGTCGGCGAAGTCCTCGTACTGGACCAGCGCTTCCCGGTGGGTTTCCAGCGCTTCCTTCGCCCGTCCCTCCGTGCGCCGGCCACCCTCCCCGGTCTTCTTGATCACGCCGCCGAGCAGGCCGCCTTCCAGCGGCGACCACGGCAGCAGTCCCAGACCGTACTGCTGTGCCGCCGGGATCACTTCCAGCTCCACGGCACGGGTGATGAGGTTGTAGATGCTCTGTTCACTGACCAGCCCGGTGAAATTCCGGCGCTGGGCAGCCTCCTGGGCGCGGGCGATGTGCCAGCCGGCAAAGTTTGAACTGCCGTTGTAGATGATCTTGCCCTGCTGCACCGCCACGTCCATGGCCTGCCAGATCTCGTCCCAGGGAGTGTTCCGGTCAATGTGGTGGAACTGGTAGAGGTCAATGTAGTCGGTTTGCAGCCGTTTCAGGCTGGCATCCAGGGCCCTGCGGATATTCAGTGCCGACAGGAACGTGTCATTGGGGCGTTCACTCATGGATCCGTACAGCTTGGTGGCAATGACCGTATCCTCGCGCCTGCCGCCGCCCTTGGCGAACCAGCGGCCCACAATTTCTTCGGTCCAGCCCTTCTTGTCCCAGCCGTAGACGTTGGCGGTATCAAAAAAGTTGATGCCTGCCTCCCGTGCGGAGTCCATGATGGCATGGGCGTCCGCTTCCTCGGTCTTGGGGCCGAAGTTCATGGTGCCCAGGCACAGGCGGGAGACACTGAGGCCGGAACGGCCCAGGTGGGTGTACTGCATGGAGGAATCCTCACGTAGTGGACGGCTGAGCACCGGCCCCGGGCAGCGGGACCGCGGATGCAGGACCCATTCTGCTCGTCCGGACACTCCCGGGCTAGGGGTATCCAACAGTTCCCGCGGGAAATAGGGTGGAGGCCAAACGCAATGAAAGGCACTCAATGACGCATGAACATGTCCCGGGACTGGATCTGAACAACGGAGTCCGCATTCCGCAGCTGGGCTACGGAGTCTTCCAGATTCCCCCGGAGAGCACCCAGGAAGCCGTGGAAAGTGCCCTCGAAGCCGGCTACCGCCACATCGACACGGCAGCCGGTTACAAAAACGAAGCAGCGGTGGGAGCCGCCGTCGCAGCGTCCGGGATTGCCCGCGAGGATCTCTTCATCACCACCAAGCTCCGCAACGGGGACCAGGGCCGGGCACGTGCCGCATTCGAGGACAGCAGGGAAGCGCTGGGCCTGGAGCACGTGGATCTGTACCTGATCCACTGGCCGGTTCCCTCGCAGGGACTGTACCTGCAGGCCTGGCAGGACCTGGAGCAGATCTACGCCGACGGGCTGGCGCGCGCCATCGGCGTGTCCAACTTCCTGCCGGAGCACCTGGATGAACTCACCCAGGCCGCAGACGTCCCGCCCGCCGTCAACCAGATCGAGCTGCACCCCACCTTCCAGCAGCGGGCGCTCGCGGATGCGTCCCGCCGCCACGGCATGGCGGTTGAGGCGTACAGCCCGCTGGGGCAGAGCCAGGATCTGACGACCAGCACTGTAATTGATATTGCGCGGCGCCACGATGCAACACCGGCCCAGGTGGTGCTGGCCTGGCATCTGGCCTCCGGGAACATCGCCATCCCCAAAACGGCCACTCCGGAGCGGATGCGGGAAAACCTCGCCGCCGTGAGCCTGGAGCTCGCTCCCCGCGACATGGAACAGATCAACGAGCTCGACGCCGGCTCAAGGATCGGCGCGGACCCCGCCACGGCCGCCTTCAGCCAGTACTGACTCAGGCACCCCGGAGCCGCCGCTGATGTAGCCTGAGACACAAACCTGAACCTCAAGGAGGGCACATCTGTGGCCGAGTCGTATTACCGCGCCCTGGGCGAGGAAACCTTTGAATCCACCATCCATACGCAGGGCGCCTGGAATGAGCACGAGCAGCACATGGCACCCGTGGCGGGCCTGCTCGCCCATGCGCTGGAAACGTGCAGTCCGCGTCCGGACATGCGCGTGGCACGGATCAGCTACGACATACTCGGCGTCATCCCACGCGGCACCTTCGACGTGCGGACCAAGGTCCTGCGCCCGGGGCGCACCATTGAACTGCTGGAAGCGGAACTGATTGCCGGCGGTCGGGCGGCGGTGCGGGCCACCGCCTGGCGTCTGGCCCTGGGATCCACCGGCGAAGTGGCAGCCCTGGAGGACGCTTCCATGCCCGGGCCGGACGGCCTTGAAGAAGCCCGCGGAATGACCGAGTGGCCGGGGGAATTCATCGGATCACTGGACTTCCGCGCCGTGCCGGGCCTGCGCCCGGGCCGGGGCCAGGTGTGGATCCGCACGCCCCACTCCATGCTGGAGGGGGAAACGACGTCGGACCTGGCGCGCATGGTGGGCCTGGTGGACACCGCCAACGGCATCGCGGCCCGGGTACCGCCGGGCGGGGACAGCTACATGTTCCCCAACGTCGACCTGCAGATCCACCTTCACCGGACGCCCCGGGGGGAGTGGCTGGGGCTGGACACCCGGGTCACGTTTGGAACCGATGGCATCGGGCTGACCTCCTCCGTGCTGCACGATGAGCAGGGGCCGTTCGGCCGCAGTGAGCAGATCCTGACCGTGCGCCGGCTCGGCGGGCAGGCCTAGGAACCGTGTCCGCTGACGCCTTCCTCCCCGCCGGCGGAGCCGCTGCTGCAGAGCCGCTCACCGTGGTGCGACAGGAACAGAGCCTGGGTGCGGCGGAGGATCTGGACTTCGCACTCGGGATGCTGGACGCAGCCAAGCGGGGGGAACTGGGGCCGACGCTCCGCCTCTACCGTCCCCGCCCCACCGTGGCGCTGGGCCAGCGCGACGCCCGCCTTCCGGGGTTTGACGACGCTGTGCGGGCCTGCCGTGCGCAGGGATTTGAGCCGCTGGTGCGCAAGGCCGGAGGGCGTGCAGCGGCCTACCATCAGGGCTGCCTGGTAGTGGACCACGTGGAGCCCGGGACCAATGCAGTGGCAGGCTCCCGGGCACGGTTTGCCGCCTTCGGTGACATGTATGCCTCGGTGCTGCAGCGGGCAGGTGCCGATGCCGCAGTGGGTGAGATTCCCGGAGAATACTGCCCGGGCGAGTTCACTGTCCACGGCACCACCGCCGGCGGTCGGAAAATCAAGCTCGTCGGCACGGCGCAGCGTGTGGTCTCCGGTGCCTGGCTCTTTTCCTCGGTGTTTGTGGTGCAGGATGCCGCGCCCCTGCGGCGGGTACTGGACGAGTGTTACGCGGCACTGGGCCTGGACTGGAACCCGGACACGGCCGGCGCCGCGGAGGACACCGGCACCGTTGACCTGGAAGGTGTCGAAGCGGCCCTGATCGAGGCATATGCTGCCCGCACTTCGCTGGGCTTTGGCGATTTCGACACGTTGGCACGGTCCCTGCACCCCGCCGCCGCGGTGTCCGGCGCCACTGCAAGCCAGCGATCCCTGCTGTGATCAGTAAGCTGGGTGATGGATCTGCACGTGAGAAACGAAGGAGAGACGTTGGCAAAGAACAGCATTGAAAATACGGCACTGAGGCTTAGGGCAGTTTTGGAGGTCCTGGCAGCGGAAGATCCCTCCGCCGAGCGCCGGATCAGCAGGGGAGAAGTCCTCTCTGCCGCCGTGACCCGGGTGCCCTTGACCGGAAGCGAGGCGGAACTGCTGGCCAGCGGGGCGGCACGCGGAGAACGTGCCCTGTCCAACGCCAGCAGCAAACTGGTCAAAGCAGGCTGGATCACCAAGGAAGGCCGGGCCGGCTGGAGCATCACCGCCTCCGGCCGCCAGGCACTTCAGGATTTCCCGGACACCGCCGATCTGCTGGCTGCCATGAACGGCAAGGCTCCGGCCGCCGCACCGCCCGCAGCGTCCGCTGACGTGGAGGAAGTCATTGAAGGAGCGCTGCAGGAAGCTGCGGCAGTTCCCGGAATTCCACCGGAACACCACGGTGCCCACGAGGGCGCCGAATTGCCCGAACCCTCCTTTCCGCAGCCGGACGCCGTCGTTATTGCCGGCAACATGGGCAGCGCCCTGGGCCGGGCGGACTGGGACCCCGCCGGTCTGCAGCTCACTTTTGACCGCAGTGACGAGCTCTGGAAGCTCACTGCGGACCTGCCCGCAGGCCACTACGAATACAAAGTGGCGCTGGACGGATCCTGGGACGAAAACTACGGACAGCACGGACACCGGGACGGCGCCAACATGAACATGGTGCACGACGGCGGCCCGCTGACGTTCCTGTACGACCATGCAACGCACACGGTGGTCACCAAACCGGATGTCAGCGCCTAATCAGGTACCAGCCTGATCGGGTACTAACCGTCCGCCGGTTCCGGCGAGAGCCCGTGCCGGTTCAGGAACCCCAGCACGGCTTCGGCCAGAATCTGCCACCCGTGGTCGATCACCAGGGAATGGCCGCTGCCTTCCAGTTCCGCGTACTCGGTGACTGACGCCGAGGAACGGTAGCGGCGCGCAGCTGCCCGGACCACAGAGGCCGGAACCACGCGGTCACGGCCTGCACCCACCAGCAGCAGCGGACCCCTGGCCGCGGCGGTGTCCACCCGGACCGCCGTGCGCGGATTAAGGTTCGCCGCCGCGGCCTGGAACAGCGGCCGTCCCGGTGCCGGCATCACACAGGTGGCGTGCAGGTCATAGGATTCGCGTTCGGAAACGGCATTGGCGAAGTTCCGGCGGAAACGCTGCGGGGTTTGGCGGACGATTGTGTGGACGTTCCGCGGGTTCCGCAGCACAGGCAACAGTGACGCCAGCTGGACAGGCGGCAACCGCAGGACACCCCGGAACTGAACGGGAGCAACCGCAACTGCCCCTGCTGCCAGCCCGCGGGCCAAAAGCTGCTGGGCCAGCAGCCCGCCAAAGGAGTGGCCCACCAGTACCGGAGGGCGGGGCAGCCTCCTGATGAGTCCCTCATAATGGCTCAGGGCTTCGGCCACTCCGGTTCCGGCCATCGGTTCCGGAAAGGCATTGGCGGCAGGAAGGCTATCGGGTTCGCCCGGCCAGCCCGGAGCCCATGGCGCATAACCGTGCTCCTGAAAGAGCTCCAGCCAGGGGTCCCAGCTGGTGGAGTGGAGCCACAATCCGTGGATGAACACCACGGGAGTGCGGTCCTCGAACTCCGGGGCGTCCGAATCCAGGGCAGCGAAGGGAATGGGCGGGCTCCCCACTGGGGTCATGGTCAGGGCTCCTCGCATCGGCGGTAATCCGGTCCGCAGGCTGGGTGGTAACTGGTAAGTCTGCCATTGCCGGGTTTCCCGGCGGTAGGTGTCAGGGAACGATTCTCCGGACCGGATCGATGAGAAAGCCCGCTGGCTCGCGGACCCACCACACCCCGTCGGCCCGGCGTTCCGCAGCCGTGGAAAAACGGTAGCGGTACACCCGCGCGCGCACCCACCGGGGAGGTGTGCCGGCAAAGGGATCGGTGCGCAGCAGGGCGAGGGTGCGGCGGTCGCCGTCGAGCAGTTTCTGCAGCAGCACGGGAAACCAGGAACCGCCGGAAGCGCCCAGCGCCAAAAACCACATCAGCCAGTCCAGCCGCAGATGGTACGGAGCGAACTGGTGGGGCATCCTGCCCGGATCACCGGGCTTCCCCTTGAATTCGTACTCCCGCCACTGGGCATCGGGACCCGGCTCGTCCAGTGTCCCCTCGATGACCACCTCGTTGCGGGACCGGGTGATGCTGCCGAACGCGCCGTACGCGTTGGACAGGTGCCAGCGGTTGAAACTGGCGTTCATCAGCTGGTTTTTGCTGAACAAATTTCGCAGCGGCTCCCACGCCCAATTGAGCATCAGCAACGTCACAGCCAGTACGACGACGGCGAACCAGACAGGGGTGGCCTCAGCGGGCGGGGTGCTGAAGGCGGCTCCGGTCAGCAGCGCCTGGAGGTTCGAATCTGCGACTGCGCTGAAGGCGAGCAGGACGGTGAGCACGTGCAGCCAGGCGAAGTTGCCGGAAAGGATGAGCCACAGCTGGGTGATGATGACGATGAGCGCCGCAACTCCGGCCACCGGCTGCGGAAAGAACAGGAAAAGGGGCACCACCAGCTGCGCGAAGTGGTTGCCGAGCACTTCGGCCTTGTGCAGCGGTTTGGGCAGGTGGTGGAACCACCAGCTGGCCGGATTGGGCATCGGCTGGGTCTCGTGGTGGTAATACAGTGCGGTCAGATCCCGCCACACCCGGTCCCCGCGCATCTTGATCAGTCCGGCGCCGAATTCCAGCCGGAACACCAGCCAGCGGAAGAGGAAAAGGATCGTGACAGGGGGAGCCGCCTCATTGGAACCCAGGAAGGCGGCCAGGAAGCCGGCCTCAAGCAGCAGCGATTCCCAGCCGAAGCCGTAAAACGTCTGGCCGATGCTCACGATGGACAGGTACAGCCCGAACAGCAGCAGGAAGGCCAGCATCGGCAGCCACGGCGGTCCGCTCTGCGGCAGCCCGGCCACCAGCAGGGCTGCAACCGCGGCGCCGGTCCAGGCCACCGCCCGCAGGAACCGGTCCGAATAATGCCAGCGGAACAGGGTGGGAATGCCGCGTCCGGCGGTCCGGGCCAGATACCGCGGTGCCGGCAGCAGTCCGTGTTCACCCAGCAGCGCCGGGAACTGGTTGGCGGCGGAGATGAAGGCGATCAGGTAAACGGCGGCGATGCCGCGCTGGAGCACCTGGCGTGCAAACTCGTATCCTTCGGCGTTGAGAAGATCCATGGCACGTCAGTCGTTGCGCTCAGAGGGCGGCGTTCGTTGGACGATGCGGTACACCGTGCTGCGGGCGACCTTGAAGAGTTCGGCAATCTCGGTGGTGGTGTGTTGTCCCGTGTTATACAGGGAGACCACGTGTGCTTCCTGCGCTTTGGAGAGTTTGGGCTGCTTGCCGCGAAGCCGGCCCTTTGCCTTGGCGATCTGCATGCCTTCCCGGGTTCGGGCCCGTATAAGGTCGGATTCGAACTCGGCAACCATGGCCAGGACGTTGAACAGCAGCCGGCCGACAGGGTCCGACGGATCATGGATGGATCCGCCGATACTCAGCTTCACATTCTTTTTCGTGAGTTCTTCGAGGATGTCCCGGGCATCGGGCAGGGAACGGGCGAGGCGGTCCAGCTTGGTGATGACAAAGGTGTCCCCGTCACGGACCGCAGCCAGGGCCTGACGCAGTCCTGGCCGGTCACGGTTGGTGCCGGTCAGCCCGTGGTCGGTATAGATCAGGTCCTCGGGGACACCGAGAGCTGCGAGCTGGTTCTGCTGAACAGTGAGGTCCTGCTCGCTGGTGGAGACGCGGGCATAACCGACAGTGTGGGCGCTCATGGATCCGAATGTAGCGGTTGCGCTACCTTCACCGGGCATACGAGTGGGCGGGGTATACGCGAATTAGCAGGTCAAACAGGTATATGGACCTTCCGGGACAGGTAAGTTAGGTGGATGCGCCCTGGTGGGGGACCGGCTTACGGGCAGACGCTGAGGAAGGTCAATCCTTCAATGGAGCCATGGAAAACCTAGCGGGTTCAGAGATGCGCGCTTGGAAACAGTTTCGAAATCGTGGAGTAACGGCGTGAGCGGCATGTTCGCGGGTTGCACTGAGATTTTTGCCATGACAGGGACGGGCTCGGTGCTGACAAACTGGCACTCGGTAATTAGTCCGAGAATGGGGTCCGTATAGCTGGGCATCCTGGTGAAACTCCTGCTGGGGAGTATGTACACCACTCCAGCTTTCAGAGGAGCCTGGCCGTTCTCATTGGCCGCGAATGAGACAAAAATACGCCGCTCGGATGGGTCCCCGGCACCTGCGCCCGGGTAGAAGCAGGCATTCAAGAAGCCTCGGCAGGACCTTGAGCGGACGGCGTATGCGATAGCCCAGGTTGGGTCTTCGGTCGCATAGACGGCTGTCGTTTTTGAGAACTCGTCGAGGCTGTAGTCGAGGGGCGCCCGAGGCTCGAGAAGTGAAAGGTTTGGTGTCTGTGATCCATGCAGCAGAACGTCATTCGTTGCGACTAGTTGCGCAAGCTGAGTCCAAGTCGTGTCTCCGCTGGTTGGGGCTGGCACGTGCCATGAGGTGTCCACGACGCGAACGTTAGCAGGAAGCCGCCCGGTCATATTAGGGGGTGTATGCGCTGGGAGGAAGGCAACAAACTGTTGGTGGCTCAGGTGGTAGCGGCGGCGACCCGCTGAGGGATCGCTTTTCGGAACAGTGTTCTTACGAGCTCGGGCCGGCTCCTGCTGTGGAGGATGTGGTGTCGAGGATGCTCAGGGCACGGTATATCGTGCTGTTAATTGGCACTGCAACGCCGTGCACCGCCGCGATCCGGACGACTGCGCCGTTCTGTTCCTCAAGTTCTGAGGGACGCCCCGCGATGAGATCGCGTTGCATCGACGCCGTGCTGTCGGGTGTGAATGCGTCGTAGTGGCCCATGGTGATGTCCACGTCATCACTGGTGAGGTTCGCGCCGGCAGCGGTCCCGACGTCGGCGACTTCCCGCATGGCATCTTCGACCAGCGCGCGCGTGTGTGGATGGGAGCGGGTTTCACCGACGTTCCGGCGGCAGAGCGCGCCGATGCCTCCATAGGCGGTGATGAGCATGAACTTCCGCCACAGATCCGTGGTGATATCTCTCGAAATCCGAGCCGCGATACCGGCGGACGTTAATGCATCAGCGAGCTCCCGGGTGCGGGCGGAAGGTGAGCCGTCAAGTTCGCCAAGGGTGACGGCTGGTTGCCCTCCGACATGGTGCACATGCCCTGGCTCAGCCAAGTACGAGATGATCATGCATAGACCGCCGATGGCATGCCCGGGACCGGCAGCGGCAGTGATTTGGCTGGCTGCCGTGACCCCGTTCTGTAAGGGCAGAACCGGCGTGTCTGAGCCCAGAAGGGGAAAGGCCGTCGACATGACTTCTGCCACGGAACCTGCTTTACAGGCGATGATGACGGCATCGCACTGCCCAATGACGGCGGCGTCCGTGTTCACACCCGCAACTGGAATGCGCTCGTCCCGCCCATCACCGGTGGTGAGACGGATTCCGTTGTCCCTTATTGGTTCCAAGTGCCGGGGTGTGACGAGGAGATGGACGTCATGACCGGCCTGGGACAGGGCGGCGGCGAAGTATGCGCCGACGCCTCCTGCTCCGATAATCCCAATTTTCATGGCTGCGTCCTTCCGGTTGGCGACAGCTGGAGTCACCATATAGTTCCACAAGAGCAGGGGGATCATTCACAAGTACCGTCTCGGATGCTTTCAATTCATTTGCTCAGTTCGGCGATTCCCTGAGCTCCGGCAGGGGAATGGCGCGGTTCCTCAGCAATCAAATGTCAGTGGCTTATCAGTCGTCTACCGTTCTCTCAGCGCACAAGAACTCTGCGCCCTAGTTCCGGGATCGTGCCCTGATCCCATGACATAGCCCGTAGGCCGATCCCTCAATGCCATACCGGAGCCCACGGGCCTCCGGCTCGGCACTTGTGACATGCAGGTTTGACCCGTCGCGGCCCACGTACGGAGACCAGCAGACGCAATGATCAGCCTGCTGCTCGTCGCAGGCCCAGCTCGGCTATGAACTCTTCAGCACGAGCCAGATTGAGGGCGAGCTTGTCCCGCTTGCGTTTGGCCTCCGCTATGAACGCATCGAGCTTGTCCCGCTCGTCAGGGTGCTCTCCCGACGTGGCCAGATTATCGACAATGCGCAGCAGTTCCGCCATCTCCTCCAAAGTAAAGCCCAGCGGCTTCATAGACCGGATTACCAGAAGGCGTTCCAGGTCGGACTGAGTGTACAAACGGAACCCTCCTTCCGTGCGCGTCGTCGCCGGCAGCAGCCCCACCTCGTCGTAATGGCGGATCGTCCGCAGCGACAGACCGGTTGCTTCAGCCAATTCGCCAATGTGCATGGTCCTTGCTTTCCCGGAATGCGTCTCAAGTTCAGTCACGTTCCAATCCTTCCACTGCCCGGCGGATTTAGACTCTACCCTTACGTTAGGTTAGAGTTGCCTCGTCTTGACGAAGCGATCGCTCCAAGGCCTCAGCGCGGCGCCGCGCTTCCCCGGATTTTTATGACAACCGAAGGCCCATGCTTGCCTTCCTGACCTGTGAACGGAGCCTCTTGGCTACTGCAACAGCCGGCCACGCGCCGACCCGGACCCCCGAAGAACGGCAGTCCGTGCTGCTCACCCTGAAAAACCCTCGCCTGCTCAAGACCGAGGTCCTGGCCGGCCTGGTCGTGGCGCTGGCCCTGATCCCCGAAGCCATTGCCTTCTCCATCATCGCCGGCGTGGACCCGCGGATCGGCCTGTTCGCCTCCTTCACCATGGCCGTGTCCATCGCTTTCCTAGGCGGACGCCCCGCAATGATCTCCGCTGCTACCGGAGCCATCGCCCTGGTCATCGCACCCCTGGTGAAAAGCCACGGCATCGATTACTTCATCGCCGCCGTCATCCTCGCCGGGATCTTCCAGATCATTCTGGGCGTGCTCGGAGTGGCGAAGCTGATGCGATTCATCCCGCGGTCGGTCATGGTGGGCTTCGTCAACGCCCTGGGGATCCTGATTTTCACGTCCCAGGTTCCCGAACTGCTCGGTGTTCCCTGGCTCGTCTACCCACTGACCGCACTTGGCCTGCTGATCGTCTTCGGACTGCCAAAACTCACCAACGCAGTGCCGGCACCGCTGGTGGCCATCGTTGTACTGACCCTCATTACCGTGTTCGCCTCGGTGGCCGTCCCCACGGTGGGGGACAAGGGGGAACTCCCCGAATCGCTTCCCTCCTTGTTCTTCCCCGATGTACCCCTGACCCTGGAGACGCTGGGCATCATCTTCCCCTTCGCGCTGGCCATGGCCTTCGTCGGGCTGCTCGAATCGCTGATGACCGCCAAACTGGTTGATGACGTCACCGACACCCGTTCCAACAAAACCCGCGAATCCTGGGGCCAGGGAACAGCGAACATCATCACCGGGTTCTTCGGCGGCATGGGCGGCTGCGCCATGATCGGCCAGACGATGATCAACGTGAAGGCATCCGGCGCCCGTACCCGGATCTCCACTTTCCTCGCCGGCCTGTTCCTGCTGATTCTCGTCGTCGCGCTCGGCGACGTCGTGGCCCTGATCCCGATGGCCGCCCTGGTGGCCGTGATGATCTTCGTATCCATCGCCACGTTCGACTGGCACAGCATCCGCCCGTCCACCCTGAAGATGATGCCCAAGAGCGAAACCATCGTCATGCTGGCCACAGTCGTGGTTACTGTCGCCACCCACAACCTTGCTATTGGTGTGGGGGTCGGCGTGCTCACTGCAATGGTGCTCTTCGCCAACCGGGTGGCTCACTTCGTGAGCGTTGACCGCACGATCGAGAACCGGGACGGGAAGGAAATCGCTACCTACACGGTGACCGGCGAACTGTTCTTCGCGTCCTCCAACGACCTGTACACGCAGTTCGAGTACGCCCACGACCCGGAAAGAATCGTCGTCGACATGCACGCCTCACATCTCTGGGACGCCTCGACCATCGCAGCGCTGGACGCCATCACGGAGAAATACCGTCGACAGGGCAAGCACGTGGAGATCACCGGGCTGAACGATGCCAGCGTGCTTATGCGCACCCGCATGGCCGGAAAGCTCGGCGGCGGTCACTAGAACCGGGGGCGCTGCAGGACAGTGGATGCCACAATCCTGAAGCAGCACGGAGCTCATCACGCTCGGGTGCGCGGCCGGGGCCTGCTCGCCCGGTTAAGACACGGTTCCTGCCAGAGTGCTGTAATGCCGGTTCCGCACGAACAGGATGACCGCTCCAACGGCTGCGGAGATCAGTGAGCCGACGATGACCCCCACCTTCATATGGTTGGAGGCACTGCTGGCAGGATCGTAGGAGAGCTCTCCAACCAGAAGAGACACCGTGAACCCGATTCCGGCAACAAAGGCCAGCCCGATAATATCGATCCACTTCAGCGAGGCATCAATGCTGATACCCGGCAGCCGAGTAAGAAGGAAGGTGGCGCCGGCAATACCGATAGCTTTTCCAAGAACAAGGCCACCGATAATTCCAAGCGCGATGCTGTTCTGCAGGGACTCCGCCAGTCCACTGAAACCTCCGACCGTAACCCCGGCTGAGAAGAAGGCAAATACCGGTACCGCAACCGCGGTTGAAAACACTGCCCACCGGTCAGCGAAGTGGGCGGCCAGGCCCTCTACAAGTGGTTCACCCTTGGCATCCGTTCCAACCTGTACCTGGGCCGGGCCTTTTGCGATCACCGGGACCATGAAACCGAGCAGCACGCCGGCGACCGTTGCGTGTATCCCTGAGGCATGGACCAGGGCCCAGACGGCTATCCCCAGGGGAATGAGTATCCACCAGCGGCGCACACCTCGCTGAACAAGGACGGCGAACAGGGCCAGGGGAAGGAGCGCCAGGAGCAGGGGCAGAATCTGGATGCCTGCGGTGTAGAAGACGGCGATAATTGTGATCGCAAGCAGGTCATCGACGACGGCCAGTGTCAGCAGGAACGTCCGCAGGGCAGGAGGAAGACTCCGGCCCACGACAGCTATAACCGCCACTGCAAAGGCGATGTCCGTTGCCGCCGGGATGGCCCACCCGTCCAGGGCACCAGGTCCTGCGCGCAGATTAATCAGAGCAAAGATAAGAGCCGGGACGATGACACCGCCCAGGGCTGCGGCGATCGGCACGACAGCGCTGCGGGGATCCCTGAGTTTGCCGGCTACAAACTCTTCCTTGAGTTCAAGTCCCACAACGAAGAAGAACACTGCCAGCAGGCCGTCCGCGGCCCAGGCGCCAATGCTCAGGTTCAGGTGCAGGGATTCCGGGCCGAAGGAGAACTCCCGGACTGAGTTATAGATGTCCGCCAGAGGGGAGTTAGCGAGGATCAGGGCGATGATCGTTGCAGCCAGCAGGAGCGCACCGCCGGTGGTGTCTTTGCTCAGGGTCTGATGCACACCCCGCCAGATGGAGTGTGGTTGCTGGTTTGGAGTCAGGGCAGGAGTGGAATGTGGCATGAGAAATCAGGTTCTTCCGCTGAAAGGGACCGGGCCGGGCAGGAGGCATCCACACCTTCCATTGAGAGAAGAGCGAACGCAGGTCAGGGACGTGGCGGCGGGCAGCCGGCAGTTTCCCCGTGCGCGTTGGTGCCCCAGGAACTCATCCATCCGTTGGTCCCGCTGGCCCGCTTGGTCAGAAGCAACCGATTCGGGTACGCCGCCAGCACACGTGCAAGGGCACGCGGCATCAGGAGGCGGAAGGTAGTCATAGACTCACACTACCCAGCGGACACGGCGCACAACCACCCGGCGTGGTCGCATGTAATTGTGAGGGCCCCATTCATAGAGCTGTGTGAGTGCAACGATCCGGTGCGCGTCGTCAGTTGCAGGGGAGGATGGCTTGGTTGGTGGAGCCCTATGGCCGGCTTCTGGTCGCACAAGCCGATCCTTCACCACAACGCTACCGACCCATCATGAGCACGTTGACGAGTTGCTAACTTCGCTATCGAGCCCACGCACCAGAGCGTTACGCAGCCGACTGACCGCGTGCGCCGATGCCGCGGTGCCGACATCTTGGAACGACCCCATCCCGCCTTGGTACAAGGTGAGAGCATATCGCGTTGCCTCAAGCAGAACGCCTGGGTCCGCGATATCGATAAATTGCTCGTCGAGCCAGTCGGCAACTTCTATTCGTTGCTTGTCCTGCTCTGCCCGGGCCACAGCACGTAGCTCCGCTGCTGCGGCGATTATTTCGTCTCGGATGACTTCCACGCTGTGCTGCTGTCTACGGCCCATTCACAAATCCTATGTAGTTGTCATCCACTTACGCACAGCAACGGATCCTCCTGCGCGGGACTCCTCAGCCACTCCCTGTCATGAGAATCTCGACCATGTCAGTCACAACGATAAATGGCTCGATTGTTGCAGCGACATATGGCACTGTGACCATGGAGCACAGACGATGGGAATCCAGTCACTCTCGCTGACCTACGCTCCATCGGGCAGCAGGAAAAAGATGCAGTACTGAGCGCCGACGTGGTCGTCATCCTGCTTCCAGGCGGGAAGAGTACGCATGTTGAGCTTGGTATAGCGATCGTTCAAGGTAAGAGGACGATCCTGCATGCGTCGAATGACGACATGAACAACCTCGAGACCACCAGCACGTTCTAGCACCTGCCTGAATTGGAGAAGTGCTACGGACCTCTCGAAGATCTCGTCGATATGATCGGCGGCTTGCAAGTGCCTGACCACCTCTGACTCAGTTTGTACCGCAGGGAGGGATCCGCATACGTGGGACGGAGGATCAGGAGTAGGCTGCACCCGAAAAGAATTCATGCGTACCGGACCAGCGAAGGACTCTGTGAACCAGGCACATTATTCGATACACCCGGCCACCCTTCGGGAGATATGTAACGATGACGAGGCAGCGGAAAGGAAAATTGCGCAGCTCGAATCAGTAGGTGAATCCGGCGACGCCGAGCGTATTAGCTGGTTAAGGATTGCGGGCCGATTGGTAGAGGCCGAAGCACTGGGATGGTCGACGCTAATCACGCGTGAAGGCGCAACTGGAGCACATCAGGTGATGCAACCACTTCCTTTCGGAGCTGTAGCCGCTTCCCTGCGCCTCGCACACGTCCTGCACTGGATGGAGCGCTACAGCGAGGCAGAAGTCTTATTTCTAGCAGCCCTTACCTCTGCAGAGACAGAGGCAAACAAGAACAAGGCATCGAATGCGGCTCTGACCATGGTCGCTTTCGCACAGCAGCACATTGGCAAGATGTACTTCGATCAGGGCCGTTTTATTGATGCCCTAGCTTGTTTCCACAAAGCACTGGCGATCAGACAGGAACTTAAGAGCCCAATGGACCAGATTGAGTCCACTCTTCAAGCACTTGAAACTACCAAAGCGCTCATGTCCTGATCGAGCTCATCTCAATAGACGGCCGTTTTGCAGAGGCGCCCCAGCTGTAGCAGCGGTAGTTGACTAGCAGCAGCCTTCCCATGCATCGCTACAAACGGTCCCTCACCGCGTCCTACTCGGCCTCTGTGCGTTGGCAACTGTCCCCAGGAACCAGGGGAGGCTGATCAGCAAGCCGATGAGTCCAACTCCGAATATGGACCACAGGGAAGGATGGAAGTTGTCGACCAGATCATTCTCATCTGCAACAACACCCGCGTTCCAAAGGGCAATCCCACCACTGATCATGAGCGTGATACTCACCGGTAGAAAGAGAAATGAGACCGCTACCGGTTTCCTGATCATGCTTGCCCCCAGAGTCGATGTAGATGCAGATGCAGCTCATCATGTCAGCCGTTCCGTGTGAAGGCTCACTCGCCCACAATCTGGTGGATCATCGGATGCTGCGTCGGTCCGCAGAGGGATCGGCTTAAAGGTAGTCCGATCAAGACCGGAAAGGCCGGCATTAGGATGCCCGCTTGGGGCTAGTATTTGGTCATGTCAGACCCCGCCCGTCGAGTCATCCGCCTGTTTCCTGACTACGGGCACCGGTGGCCACTTTGGGAGAACAACGTTCCCGGCCACCCGAGCAAATACAGAATGGAGCCGGCAGACTTCGGGCTGTCAGAAACCCTAACTGACCGACTTCGCGCCTGGTATGACGTTTGGGATGCCGAGAGCATTTATGAAAACGGTTGGAGTTCACGCGCCAAGGAACGGGCTTGGAAGGCTGAGGGTGCCAGTATCGCCGAGCAACTTCGATCAGAGGTCAAAGCCTTCGCTGACGTGGAATACGACGAGTAGCGGCCCCGACACCAGATGTTCCCGTAGAACGATCCTCTTCGCTACGACGCTGCTGGCCCATCATGAGCACGTTGATTAGTCGCAAGATCCGCTATCGAGTCCACGCACCAGGGCGCTACACAGCAGGCTGACCGCGTGTGCCGATGCCCGAGTGCCGAGATTCTGGAGCGATCGCATCCCGCTTTGGTACACGCACGTTCAAGCGCCGCGACTGCGCGACAGTGCCGCCGGATCTAGTGTCATATAGTCCAGGTGAGGACCGTGTCGCCTATTATCTGTGGAGCAATTTGTGAAGCTGTTTATCTCATATGCTTGGACGTCCAACGCCCATCGGGAGTGGGTGAATCTTCTCGCTGTGCATCTCAAGGCCGTGGGCTACGAAGTCCTTATCGACGCGGACGTTAACTACTCGGATAGCCTCAACGGCTTCATGCGACTTGCCACAGACTCAGACCGCGTCCTTCTGGTTGTTGACGAGAACTACGTGGAGCGTGCCGATAATAGTCCTACGTCTGGGGTAGGAGTCGAGACACGCTGGCTGTCGTCTGTCTTCGCCGCGAAGCCGCAGGGATGGCTTGGCATTCTCTTCAAGGGGAATCCGAAGACGACGCTTCCCAAATGGCTCGCCGAGGAGAAACCCCGCGGTTTCGATTTCAACGCCGATCCCGCTCAGGGTTGGTTCCCCGGCAGCGCGCAAGTGGAGGAGCTCTGGCGGTGGATTGAGGGACTTCCTGGCCGCCGCGATAGCGAGACCACCGTCGCCATGCTCCGGGCTCGCGCGCGCAGACTTGAAAAGATCGATACGCTGCGCAATCCGGGCAACTGGTATAGTCCTGCACCGACCGGGGAGATCCTCTTCGACTACGAATGGGCACCCGGGGAAACCTACGTGCTCGGTCATGGAGAGTACTGCTTCGGGTTCATGGCGTCCGAGCGGAGTGGGGACGTTGTCGCCGTCTATTCGGACCCGGTGAAAGCAGTCGGGATAAGTCGTGGTGGACGACCCTTCAGTGGCGCCGCCGAGGACTACTTGATCCCTGGCCGGGTAGTCGACGCTAGACCGGGAGACGCCGTGCTTCTTCTGAGTGAGCACGGCGCATTGTGTTGGATTGACCTTCTCGATGTGACCCCAACCGAGGACGGCGATCAGTACCGGCGTCCTTCGGTCAAGTTCCGGTACGAGATCCTGCTCGCGAGCTGATCCGACGGGCTGATGCTTAGCCGAACACTGGATTAGCTGGAGACGGCGACGCATGCACCTACCTCCTCACCCAGAGCAGGGGTACTTCCTCGAGTAGCCGCCAATCCGTGAGCGGGACATCTATCATTCCAGTCCTCGCTGAGTGGCGCTGTAAAGGATCCCTTAGCAAGGTGGGGCAGCAAGGCTTTACATGGCACTTTTCGCCGGGTTGCGACCGGTGTCGCGGCTTGAGGCGGTGTTAGCCCGGCGACCAATGAGGAACCAGAGAAGCGAACCGATCACGGGGAAGGCAAGCACCACGAGTACCCAGAGCGCCTGTGCAGGGCCGGTGAGATGGTGGGAGCGCGCAATACCGATGACAGCCGCTACGAAGAGGAGCAATGCAAGCACGCCAAGCCCGAGAACGGTGAACTCCCACTGAGTGGGCACGATCGGATTTGCACCTTCGGCTGCTGTCCATACCAGCACTACAGTCCCCCTTTGTTTGGGCCCGCGAGATACGGACGCCATCTCCAACCTAGCGCTGATCTCGAGTTTCCCAGGGGACGGCTTGCGGACACTAGCAGAACCGTCGCCTGTAGACCCGGTGTAGTTATGGTGAACTATGAATTCAATGGAACTCATCTGGTTCATCGTAGGATTCGCCGCTTTGCCAGTCGGCGTTCTAGTCGTCGGGCTCCTCGTTCTCTGGAGGGAACCCGATATGCGAGCTTGGGTGCGATACATGTGGATGGTGGGTCTTGCCGTCATCGCGTGGGTCGTCCTGGTGACAGCTCAGGGTAGGCTTGACGCGCCTTCGAGCGCGGAGTCCGCGAATCTAGAAATTCTCTATTCCTTATCGCTAGTTCTAAGTCTGCCTGCGATCGTCCTTGTTGGGAGCTTCTGGGCTTTGATCGGGCGCGCAGCCACCTTAGAACGGGAGACACGGGCGCATCTTCATGGAGATCCACCTTAGTTATCCCACCCAGGACACTTTCTGAGCGGAAGTCAGTAAATGTCGCGGGTAAGGATCGGCTAACGGAGAACTTGCTCGAGATAACGTCGAGGCTTTAACCTCGACCGATGCAGCCCGTTGAATACCGAGTTATAGCAGTGCGCCAAGGAAGTGTCCGCCCAGGCGGCTCCTGGCTCTATGTTTGGGTTGATGCCGCTGATGGAACGGTTGCATACGTTGGGGCCACCGGTTTCGACCCTGAGCTCCGGGCACACCTACACCTGATGAGCGACAACCCTGATCACGGACGAGTGCGGGCGTCGGTCCCTCACTATCAAGAGCGAGACTTTGACGTCCTCGCGTTTGGTCTTCCCGATAATGTGGAGCGCCCCGACGTGAAGTCGGCTCTGGTCGAGCAACTTGCCGCGCTTAGTCGCGGTGCCACAGAGAGTGGGGAAGCCGACAAGTTCCCAGACATCATAGGCCCCATAATCGAGGCGCTCGAGAACTATCGCAGCCAGCTGCATCTACCGTCCCGGTAGCGCATCCTCACCGAACCTGCTGTACTCGCCGCCGAAGCGGTCGTCGCCGAGTCCGGCGCCGACGATCAGGCGTCCCTTGCTCAAGTGATCGAGGCTGATTGTCTGGCGCACAAGTGCAGCTGGTCTGTATCTGGGCAGCGGCACGACCATAGGACCGATGCGGATGCTGTCGGTCGACCGAGCGATTGCCGCGAGCGTCACCCAAGCGTCACCGACCCTCCGGCCGGCGTCCTGCCAGCGAATGTGGTCCCAGACGAAGAACCCGTCCCACGACGCAGCCTCGGCACGAGCAGCCAAGTCCGCCACGATTCCAGGGTCAGCGAGATCGTCGAAAAGCGGCATCCAGATCGCCTCGCTCATCGTTCGGCGGCGCGCAGGTGACCGATCACGGGCGGCGTGAAGTCCCAGGTGTCCGCGGTGAGCAAGGTGTGCCCAGCTCCGGGCAGCACCACGAGCGAAGCACCCGGGATAGCGTGCGCGACTGCCTCGCCATGAGCGAGGGGGAAGAGGGAGTCCAGCTCGCCATGCACCACGAGAGTTGGGTGCGCGATCGCGGTCATGTCACCGCCTTCAGGGCTGACAAACCGCATCCCAGGGGGATTGGAGATCGTCGCAGCGATGTCGACGGCTCGGTCGACGTCACTGACGAGGAACTTGCGGATTCGATCCTCGTCGAATCGAGGAGAGAGGCCGTCGCAGGCGCGAGTGTCCTCGAGAAGGTACTCGATGGCGGCAGACCGTGAAGCCACTCCATCCGGCAGCTCCGGACCACGACCGATCGCCGGCGGAAGGTCGGCCGCACCGGTGGACGCTCCCATGAGGGTCAGCGATCGCACACGCTCGGGATGGTCGAGAGCCAGGATCGTCGCGATCCCCGAGCCCAATGAGTGCCCGACCACGTGCACGGAATCCAACCTGAGCGAGTCGCAGATGCCGAGCGCATCGGCGGCAAGATTCGCGGTCGAGTAACCAGGGCGCCCAACCGGAAAGCTCGTCGATACGCCAGTGTCGCGCTGATCGAAGCGGATCACGAAGAAGCCGGCCGCGGCGATCGCCTCGCAGACGGCGACAGGCCACCACAGCATCGACGCCGACATCCCGGCGATCAGCAGCACGGGCGGATCTCGCGGATCGCCAGACGTCTCGACGCACAGATCGATGTCGCCGACGGACAGGAGGGCACTGCTTGAGGTCGTCACAGAGGCTACAGTACGAGTCAGCGACGCTTCGCAAAAGCGATGTTCTATGACCATGATCATCGCTGGAACCGATTGTAAAGGAGGGGCACATGCTGAGCACCTCGGGGCTCCGAGCGTTGGCGGCGTTCGTCGATCACGGCACCTTCGGCGGGGCAGCAGACGTACTGGGTTACGCGCAGTCGACGATCAGCCAACAGATTCGCACGCTCGAGCGCGACGCGGGAGGACTGCTCTTCGACCGCAACGCCGGGCCCTCGCGATCACGACTGACCTCGCTCGGACGAGTAATGGAGCACCACGCCCGTCGCGTCCTCCACGAGCTCGATACGGCAGAACAGGCAGTGATCGATCACCGCGAGGGCACAGGGCGATTGACGATCGGAACGTTCCAAGCAGTCACGACCATGCTCCTGCCCGCACTCGTCCGCTCCCTCACCGAGGAGAGCCCCCATGCGACCATCACCATCGTCGAGTCGGAAGGGCCCCGCCCCGATCTCACCTCCACCGACCTGTGCTTCTTCGACTCTCCACCCCAACGGCCTGACCACGGGCGGCGTATCGTCGCTGACGAGCACCTGCTGCTCGCTCCCCTGGGAACCTTCCCCGCCGGCACGATCGAGCTCGACCGGCTCAGGGGACGACGCATGGTCGCCCTGCCCCCCATCTGCGACCAGGCTCGAGTGGAGCGCGCCCTGGCCGACGCGGACATCGCAACCGAGATCGTGTTCAGAACTGCCGACAACCACGCACTCACCGCCATGGTCGAGGCAGGAGCGGGGTGTGCGATCCTCCCAGCACTATCAATCTCCCCATCCGCTGGGATCACCATCCACCGCCTACAACCCTCGATCCCCGACCGTCAGATCTGGGCACAGTGGAGCGGCTCGTTCTCGCCACTGGCCGAACGCGCATTGAGCCACGCAACTGCCGCCCGCACGAGGCTCCTCGCCGAGGCTGCAGACCGCGTGGCAACCAGGTGAAGTCTCGCCGCTACGTGCACCAGTGGACTCCAGCGCGCCTCATCCCCGGCCCTACGCTCTAACCGCATGGTGCGTTGATCGGTTGAGACCACCATCGTTTATGGGCCGCGCCCCCGTCGACGGCCAGGCGAGTGTCCAGATGAGGATCGCCTCATGCGTCAGGCGCCTTCAAATCACCGTTGTGCTGAACGAGACCCCGAGGATCCGGTCGTTGTCTGCGGCTTCACACGGGCGTGCGGTCCGTAGCATTACGCTCGAGGGACTAATCGCTTATGAATCGTGGGGTAGCTATGCGTGTAGATGGATTCGGTTTCTTCATCGTCCTCTTCATCATGTGGGTCGTGGTGCCGGCGGTCGTTGGTTTTATCCTGTACCTGATCGTCCGCCTCGGGGTGAAGCACGGGCTGCGGTCTTACGATTCCGACAAGAACCAGAGCACGCCTCCTGCCACGTAGGTATTTCGAATACAAAGCCGTGCACCCCCACGGTTGCGCCTCTCGATGCACCCTTCATCGCGCGAGGGATTCAATACAAGCTGACGAAGCTGCGACTGGTGTTCCAGGTTCGCGACGCACGCTTTGGGTTTCGCCCTGAGGGATGTGGATATGACACCTGGGGAGCCAGCTTGGCGCATATGGGTGTTCTCACCGCACGTGGTCAGCGGCGGCAGGGACATGCTGCCACGGCCGTTTCGATTGCCCTGGTTCATGCCATGGAATTGGGCCTCGTCCCGCAGTGGCGTGCCAGGACGGACAATACCGCTTCCATCCGCACGGCCCTCCGCGCGGGATTCACGCATGCTGGAACCCAAACGACTGTGCTCCTAAACGCCTAGACTCCGGATGACCGCTTATGGATCGGCTAACGTACCGTCTATTTGCCTGCCCGCTCCGGGGGTTGCAGGAGGTAGTCTGAGCCACTATGACAGGGGTCGATCGCAAAGTTACTTACGTCCGGTTCGAGAATGTTGCCCCGGACGAAATCTGGGGTGAGATCGCGGATCTCTTCGTCTCGAGCTTCGCGGCGCCTCCTTACAACGAATCACCAAGCGACCTGCAAAGCATCACTCAATGGGGGCCCGACCAACTTGCTAGTCCTGGTGGGCGACTCGTCGTGGCGAGCCACGACAAGCAAGTGGTCGGCTTTGCGCTATCTCAAAGGCTTGACCAAGACATCTCCTGGCAGCGACGACTAGACGCAATGCTTCCAGCGCGAGACGCGGCAATCATGCCATCGAGGACCGTCATCGTCCAGGAACTAGCTGTCAACGAAAGCTTTCGAGGTTGCGGGATAGCCAAACAGTGCATCCGCGAACTTCTCTCGAGTCGAACCGAACACGCTGCCGTCTTAGGCGTTTTTGGGCAAGCCCCCCAACTGCGAGAGATGTATAGACGATGGGGTTTTTTGGAGCTTGGAGCCTCTCCCATCTATGGCGGGACCGTGACCCTGCATGCCTTGCACCAAAGACTTCCCTGGATGGCTTAGCCTTCCCTGCGCGAAGGGAATGAGCGCACAAGGGACCTTGTGCCACCGTCAGCCTGCTGCCATGGGTGCTGCGCTAAGTACGCCCTGCGCAACACCGGTCCGCACGGAGGGATCCTCATTCGACCCAAGACGCCGAGGGGCAGCTCTTCATTACCGATCAAGATCGAGCTGTTTGGTGAACATCAGGGTCGTGTTGTCGTCCAGAGCCACGGTTCGACCGGCTGAGACCGGCTGGTTTGCATACATCACGCCGCGCCCGTCCGGCAGGTAGCCGCGGCGTACATAGATTCGCTGGGCCGCTCCGTAGTCCGCATACAGCCCGACGCCGAGGCCGACCGTGGGCGAGCGTCGCGCCGCTATGCGCTCGAGATAATCCAGTAAGTTCGTCGCGACCCCTAACCTGCGGTACCGCTGGAGCACGTTGAGATCGGAGACCTCTGGTATGCACTGCTCGGTAAACGGTGGATACTTCGAACCGTTCTTCATCGGAATTACCCGGAGCGGCGAGTGGAAGTCTTGCGACGGCCCGGATACCGACTGGGAGAAAGGCAATGGCAAGGCTGTTGTATTGTCCCCGGATCGAAGTCACCGGGGACTGCTTGTTTTGGACCAGGGGAAGTACGAGTCCATTGATGTGGACGTGGTGTTTCCCGTCCTGCACGGCAGGCAGGGTGAGGACGGCGCGATGCAGGGTTTGCTGGAACTCACCGGCATCCCTTATGTGGGATGTGACGTCCTACGCCGTGGCCGGAAGTGCAGGGATTGCCACGCCCGGTTTCTGGGTTGTCCTACCGCAAAGCAGCATTGATCCGGACCGGTTTACCTACCCCGTCTTTGTGAAGCCGGCCCGTTCGGGCTCCTCCTTCGGAGTCAGCAAGGTGTCGGATAAGGAAGAACTGCTCAGCGCTGTGGAAACAGCGCGGCAGTATGACTCGAAGGTCCTCATCGAAGAGTCCGTCGTCGGCAGCGAAGTGGGATGTGCCATCCTGGGTGGCAAAATGGACTTGACGGCCGGCGAGGTGGATCGGATTGCCCTGTCCCACGGGTTCTTCAGGATCCACCAAGAAACTGAGCCTGAACGCGGTTCGGACAATTCAAAGGCTATTGTTCCCGCAGACATCACGCCGGAATCCCGTGCACTGGTCCAGGCGACCGCAAAGGCCGTATACCGAGCGCTGGGATGCACCGGGCTGGCACGCGTGGACCTGTTCCTTAAGGAGGACGGAAGCGTGGTTCTCAACGAGGTCAACACCTTGCCGGGGATGACCTCATTCAGTCGCTATCCGCGAATGATGGCGGCGGCAGGACCGCCGCTGACCGAAGTCATTGACCGGGTCATTTCGTCGGCCTTGGCAGGGGAAAAACGATGAAGGGTGACTTCGTTTTCGTTGATGAGTGTGTTCCAGGAGTCCGCTGGGATGCCAAATACGCCACATCGGACAACTTCACCGGCAAACCGGTGGAGGGATATCTGGCCAACCGGATTGTCGGGACCAGGGCTTTGTGCTCAGCGCTGGAAAGCGTGCGGCAACGGGCTGCATCCCGCGGTTTCGGGTTGCTGCTGTGGGACGGCTACCGCCCGCAGCGCGCCGTGGATTCGTTCCTGCACTGGGCGAAACAACCAGAGGACGGCGCAACTAAACGCCGCCACTATCCAAATATTTCCCGAGCGGAAATGTTCGAAAGAGGATACGTAGCCTCCAAGTCCGGCCACAGCCGGGGCAGCACCGTCGATTTGACCCTGTATGACCTGGTTACCGGTGACCTCGTTCCCATGGGCGGCGGCCACGACTTGATGGATGAAATTTCGCATCACGGAGCGCCCGGCATCACCCGGGCCGAGACCGGCAACCGCCACACGCTGCGTTCGCTCATGGAGGCCTGCGGTTTCAGTTCCTACGATTCTGAGTGGTGGCATTACACCCTGAAGAACGAACCCTATCCGGACACTTATTTCGATTTTCCCGTTACGGATCCGCTTCCATCAGACGCCGCAACGGCCAGGGACCTTGTCTTCCAGAATGCATAGGGAACGTTCCGCCAAAGAAAAGGGATTGTCGATGAGTGTTTCGATAGTAGTGGCCGGCGGCCATTCCGCCGGCCACATTGAGCCCGCGCTGTCCGTCGCCGACGCGCTGCGCCGGCTCGAGCCGGATGCAGTGATCACCGCCCTGGGCACAGTCCGAGGCCTGGACACCCGGCTGATCCCGGGACGTGGATACCCGCTTGAGTTGATTCCGCCCGTGCCCCTGCCGCGGCAGATCAACAGTGAGCTGCTCAGGGTGCCGGTCCGGCTGTGAACAGCGGTCCGTGCGGCGGAGAAAGTGCTCGCCGAAGTGCAGGCCGACGTTGTCGTCGGTTTTGGCGGCTACGTTGCGCTGCCTGCCTACCTGGCCGCCCGGAAACAGAAGGTGAGGATTGTGGTGCACGAAGCCAATGCCCGTCCGGGAATCACGAACAGGGTCGGTGCGCGGCTCACGGCCAACGTGCTTACCGCATCGGCCGGAGTCGGCCTCGCACACGGCGTGCCGGTCGGCATTCCGCTCCGACCGGAAATTGCCCACCTCGACCGCACCCGGATGCGCCACCGAGCCTGTGCCGATGAATCCCTCGCGGGCATTAGTGACCCGGACAGCGGTGGCACCGGGGCGGCGTACCGGCAGCTGCCTTTCGTTGAACATATGGAACTGGCCTACGCTGCGGCGGACTTTGTTCTCTGCCGATCCGGAGCGATGACGTGTGCCGAATTGTCGGCAGTGGGGCTGCCGGCACTATACGTTCCGTTGCCGCTGCGCGGGGGCGAGCAACACCTCAACGCGGAGGCTATTGTGCGGGCCGGCGGCGGCCTGCTCGTCAGCGACGAGCAGCTCAGCGTGGAATGGATCTCCAGGACCCTGCTGCCGTGTCTGCTCGATCCGGCACGGCGAGCGGGAATGTCAGCTGCCGCGCTGAGGATGGCCAGGCCGGACGCCGACGTCGTCATCGCCCGGCACTGGCTGGCGGTCGCCCGTAACCGCCGGCCGGTGCCGGACGTGAAGCTGGACTCTGAGTAGAACTGCTTACCGGTCCACCGGGTATAGAGCTGCCGAAAGATCCGCTCTCCCGCCAGCACCCATACCTTGTATCGCACCGGGCCGACCGGCAGGTCCCAGCAGCCAACATAATCCGTCACCGTCTTGTTGAAGCTGGTCTTGAACAGCCCCAGGCCATAGTGGGGATGGGAGGTGTCCTTCAGCCGGTCCGACGGCGGTGTGCCGCAGAAGTCGTACAGTCACCCCCATGGCCTTGACCTCATTGATGGCAGTCCAACCCCGAAGAGGCTGATAGGAGAGAGGATGCGCTCTTCGTGTTCGCGCCGTCGTAACCGTCTTTCCACCGCTCGAGGAGCCGGTGGAGACCCGATTTATCGTCGGCTTATGCACCCGGGGACGTTGTCGGCGCGGAACCAAGAATCGCTTCTTGGTTTGAGCTGGTGCTCCGGTGTCCGAGTGTCGTCATCAGTAGGATCACACCCAGCACGGCGCCCCATACGGTGAGGGTATCGAAGGCGAGGCGCTCGGTAATGCCAAGGCCCAGTGAAATCGATGGCCCACCGCTGATCGCATCGATGAAGAGGACAAAGCCGGCTATCGAGAGTGTGACACTCGCCAAGGTCAGGGCTGACGCCCATCGTGCTGCCGTGCTGCCTTTAAGCGCGAAGACGAGGAAGGCCATTCCGATCCACTGCATCAGGGCCTGGGCAAGGGCCACGGCGTCATGAGCCTCCGGGTAAACATCCCAGGCTAGGAAACCGACCAGCATCACAAGCACACCTCCCGCTGCGACGAATGACATCGCGGTTTTCCCCGTCCGCTGCCGAGGCCAGGCCGACCACAGAAGGACGGCTCCGACAGCCATTAATGCTCCGTTGGCAACCGTGGAACCGTTGGCCAGCAGATGGCCGGGGGAGCAGATGTAACGCTCAACGCGCGTGCCGGCGTCGAACGTCCTGCAAGCGGTCACGCCGAGATCGCTGATGAAATTTGAGGACCAGGAGTACGGGTTCGGCCACTGCGCCGCCGCAATTACCTGAGCCGGAAAGGTCAGCAGGCACAGAGTCCACAGCGCGGCGCCCCAACGAAGTCGTGTCATGCCCCCGAGCATACAATACGAACGTATGGTTTGGTTCGGAGTAATCTCAAACCATGACTTCGGCGGGCGCGCAGCGCATTCTTACGGCTGTGCAGGACATTCTGGTTGAGCGGGGCCTTGAAGAGGTGACGATCCGCAACGTCGCTGCAGCCGCCGGCCTCTCGATAGGTGCCGTACAGCATCACCATAAGACGAAAGACGATTTGATCATGGCGGCCATGAACGAGGTCTCCAGGAACTTCATCGAGCGGGTGGGCTCCGCAGTGCACCCGGAGGCATCAGCGCGGCAGAATCTGGACGCAGTGTGCAGGATTCTCGGGGGAGTGGACGACGAATCCCGGACCGCTTCGGTCATTTGGTTGTCCTACGCCTCGAAGGCGACAACCAGCAGCGCAGTTGCCAGCGCCCATCAGGAATCCTGGCGCCTTATGGAAGAAGGCCTGACAACTCTGCTCCGGCAATGGAACCCAGACCTCACCCGGGATGACACCGCCATGCTCATGGCACTGCTCGATGGCCTAGCCATTGCCAGGGTAACCGAGACCGACCGAATGACATCCGAGCGGGCTCAGCGACTCATCGACCAATACCTCAACAGGCTCGAACCTCGGTCCCGCTAAAGGATGGGTCAGCGTGCGCCTAGCTATATGTTTGGTGAGCCCAGGAGGGCCAAGAATCGGCGTCCGTGTCTAAATCGATTCCTTGCAAGCGGATAAGGCAAACTTCGCCCGGAGATCGTGTGCTTGCCCAGAGGCTGTGCGATCGGCCTCTGGCGCGGGTGGGTATCCAAGTGAGCACCTCGTGAAGGTCTGCTCCTGACAGTTCCCACTCTTCCTTGTTCCCGCCGTCGTTCGCCCAGAAGTACACCCTGTAGGTCGGATCATCGACCTGCGTGGTCTGATCCCGTGGATCAATGAGTTCTGCTCGCATCTACCGACCGTACTCCGAGACGCAGCACCTTGGCGTAGCGAAAGCCCATCATTCTGCGGGACACCAGCTGACCGGGTCGGGTTATCGGGTCTTATGAAAGATGGCTTCTGATTCCACGGGCTTGAACCCAAGATCGGTATTGATAGATCGCATCCATGTGTTCTGGTCGTCGCTGCTTGTCCTCACGCGGCTTACTGCTCCGAGCTTCTTCGCCTCGTACAGCGATGCCAGTTTCACCGCAGCTCCCAATCCGTGGCCGCGATGTTCCCGAAGGACGAGGGTCCCCTCGATGTCCGCCGGCCGCTCATCGGTCGCAGCGTTTACGAGGCAAGTCCAGGCCGCCACGTCGTCGTTCTCGGTCACCGCAATTGACTCCACTGCCGCTGATCCCTGTGCGACCCACCTGTCGATCTCACTCGCGTATTCTGCTGGCGACACGGCAGTCTCGCTCCATCCGAGTTGACCACTGGGAGCTTCCGCGTCCACCAGACCTTTGATCTGACCTACCTGCTCGCGGTATCGGACGGGCACCCCATTGAGGTGTGTGGAGATGGTGTAGCCCTCTACTGCTGGAATCGGAGGCAGATCCGCGGCTTGAAGGTCCAACTCGACGACCGTCTCGGTCGTCGCGACCGTGTAGCCGAGCGGGTTGAGGAACCGCTTCGCAAGGGCAGCGATATTCTCCACTGTCGGCCGGTAAGCACTGGTGACGAACCGTGTGGTTGTTGACGGGGAGTCAGCTTCAGCGGCAACTATCAGGGCACTACCGATGCCGTTGTCCTGGTACTCCGGGTGCACCCAGATGAAAATCCACGTCGTCTCCGGTTCGTCTTCGGAGGTCATGCCCGCAACAAACCCCTGCAACGTCGAGCCGTCCCATGCCCCAAGGAGGCGCTTGCCCCAACCGTCCTCAGCACGCCACCCGAGGATGCGGGCATCTAAACCCCGACCTACCCAATCAGGCCGCGACTTGAGGTTCGCTGCACGCTCAACCTCATACGCGTCTGCCAGTGCTTGGTTATCGGCAAGATCTAAACGGTGAATAATCACACGTGCCAACCTAACGTGGAAAGGTGAAACAGGAGCACAACTGGAATGCCTTTGATCAATCCGTGCACCAATCATATGGAAAGGTGGAACCCACCTATACTTAGGTGTTTGCGGGCGAGCACGTCCAGTGAGGGACCGGCTTACGGGACAGTCACAGAAGTCCACACAGAACGACGATTTCGGGGCGGTTATGCCCAGGCAACAAAACACTAGGTCCAAATTCTGGCGGAAGCGGGCCTCAGCTCGCAGCCGGCGTCTTGTAGTGTTCTCGATACTCGCTAAAAAGACGGTCAGCGTATTTCCGTGGAAATCGGGTCAAGGAGTAGCAGGTCTCCGCCAGTGTTGTAGTCGGCGACTTTTGCAATGATATGGAGGTTGTCGCCTTCACGGATAGTGTCAGGGATCCTTGAGCCGGTGAGATTTAGGTCAGAGACTATGTTGACGTCGTTGAACTGAAAAGAGGGACCACGAGAATCGTTGAAATCACCGGCATAAATCAAGATATCATATCTTGTCTTGTACGTGCCATGATTCCCCATTTTGGCTATGTTTCCATCGAACTCAATGGTTCTGCCCTCATATTTTTCGACAAACTCTTTGCCCAGGTCGAAGGGATCACCAGTAGATAGAAGTGCTGCAAGATCGCTGTTATTTGCTACTGTCAGAGATTCCATTTCTGCGTCTTGGCTGGAGGGCGGTTCGACAGAAACGGAACTCGTCTCGGAGGCAGTCGCAGTCGCGGACTCTGAAGGCTTGTCAGGATCTGCCTTGAACGAGTGATACGAAATGACTATTTCCGCATCCTTGGGGAAATTGTCGTCTGTAGTGAAAATAGAGTCCCCGTTAACGGAAATCGTTTCCACCGAACCCTCTTTGGTTATCCAACCAGTGATCAAGTCGTCCAGTGCTTTCGGCTCGACGTTGGTGAAGCCGGCCTTTGTTAGATCATCGACTACCTCTTCGTAGCCGTTGCCTTCGAATTCTTTTGACGACGAAGGCATGTTAAGCATATTGGCCGGGTCAGTCGAATTCCCGCAGGCTGATGTCAGTACCAGCAGTGCCACCGTGAGCGTGCCGGTAAGAAAGCGTTTGACCATTTCAGAAGACCCCTCGAGAATTCGATTCTTGCTCGGCGCGCCGAGCGACGCCCGCCGTCGTGGCGCTTGCTCAATATATATCCCATGACTACGCCGAACACCTTATCCGAGACTTGTGGCCCAGCGACATTAGCTAACAATAACTCGATCCGATGGGCGTGTTTTCCTCTGGCCACGTTATGCGGAGTGTCGTAGACCCTGAGATCGTGGGCTTGGCTTGGGTTTTCAAACGCTCGTGAACCAACTGAACTTAAAATACGGAAAATTACGACGGAACATGTGCTGCCGCCGCCCATGCACAGACCCGGCTTCTCAGCCGGCGAACCCTGTCCGCAGGAGGTTCCACAGTGGGGACCCGGCTATCCGACACTGCCCTGACTCCTTCTGGATTTAAGGAATGGGAAAAATCCCCCAGCAAGTAGGCTTCAAATATGCCAAACTTTGACGTTGTGATTTTCGATTGGAGCGGCACATTGGTGCACGACCCCAGTCATGAAGAGCGTTTGACCTTATCCTTTGAAAAGCTCGGTCGTATAAATGTTCACGGGATAGATGGTGTGTGTGAATCTGTGCGACGTTGGGAGAAGGATCCTGAGGTAGTCGCCGCGCAAGTTGGTTCCGATACAAGCGCCAGTAGGTACTACGAAGCAGAGTCACTGT
Source organism: Arthrobacter sunyaminii (assembly GCF_018866305.1). Taxonomy (NCBI): domain Bacteria; kingdom Bacillati; phylum Actinomycetota; class Actinomycetes; order Micrococcales; family Micrococcaceae; genus Arthrobacter; species Arthrobacter sunyaminii. The sequence goes on along the minus strand of NZ_CP076456.1, from coordinate 2,484,692 downwards.
ATTTCCAACGGGCAGGGCTGGATCAGGAACTTGCAGAGGTCTTACGGCACGCTGACGAGTGGCCGGAAACCGGCCAATGTATCCCGATGCACTTGGAACGCTCCGAAATTTGAAGGAGCAAGGGTGTCGTGTTCAAGTCCTCAGCGACATCCGCCCGCTTTTACTGGATCAAGGGGCGGGCGAGTTTATAGATGCGCCCCGTTAGTGTGGACGCGACCTCCCCCCACTTTGTACTTGAATCCGCGATGCGACCCAACAAATCCCAGGCGTTCATAAAAGCGGTGCGCGTCGTGCCGTGCCTCATCAGAGGTGAGCTGCACGAGATCAGCCTCGATCATGGGTGCTGCTGTGCCGGTAACCCAGTACATCATCGCGGATCCCACCCCGGTTGATCTGCTGTCACTTCGCACTCGAACTGCCTCGACAAGAAGCCGAGTTGCACCGCGTCTTGCCATTCCAGGAATACGGGTCAGCTGCATGGTCGCCAGAAGCTCGTCCTCATCGTCGACGACAACGATGATCTCGTTGGATAGATCTTCGATGATCGCCGTCAGAGCAGAAAGGTATGCGGGAGCATCAGAGTTCAAAGCCTTGTCACCTCTACCCGCGCTAATCGGATCATCGGCGAGTAGAAGCATGAGTGCTTCGAGATCATCTTCGGAAGCTCTCCGCAGAGTGAAATCCCGGCCCTTAGCACTCAGGGTGACTGGCAAGTTCAAGGTTCTGATCATCCTCGTAGTGTGCCAGTACCAATCCGACAACCTGTCCGCACACGGATCCCCAGGGCGTCGTGGCGAGAGACGGAGTTACGCCCAATTAGTGAGAGCAATCAGCTGGGCCGCCACCTCTGACGGTTGGAGCTGGCCGGTACCGATCCGGTGCACGGAGGCCGGAGCTTCCTAATCGAGCAGGTTCGCCATAAAGGTACTATGACCGAGCAGAGCGGGGTCGATTGCTCCGTGATTTCGGCGCTCCAACCGTGGACAAGCGTATTCGTCGCTGCTGCGCAGCAGAACCGCCGTGACGAGTGGATCATCATCACCCAGAGCTGCCACCAAGCTGGACAGTGTGAGGACGGCCGCCGTATTGGTGTAGATGAGTCGGTGGTAACCCAGTGATCGGTAGGCGGTCCACATCGCGGCCAGGTTCTGCTCGGCGAGGCTGTCAGCGGGAAATGCCACGTGTGGTGCGGGATGGGCTAGGTCGAGGTAATCGCCCTCGATGACGGCGTGCTGGATGTCGTGTCCAATGAGTTGTTCGTGCAGGGCCAATGCAGCGGTGGACTTGCCGACGCCGGAACGGCCGCTGATGAAACGGACGTGGGAGCGCATTCGCCTAACTGTTCTATCCGATGCCTCGCAAATGCAAGGACCGTCCGATCTAGGATCGGCCTACGGGCGCAACGTTTAGGCATGTCAAGTGTGCTGCCGAGTCTTGCGCCCTCGTGCCTGCTATTCAATCCCCATGCATACTGTCGCGTTACGGCTCCGCCTCACGGCGGGGGATAGACGTCTCAAAGGCTGCTCGGTGAGATGGCTTCCTCTATCGGAACGCATGGACGTGCTCTTGCTCTCACACGGTCTCATTCCCTTTGAACCTTGGCGCCAATAGGGTGACATCATGACACTCAAATTAGACATGGTCACCATCAACACCACAGACGCCGAACCGCTCGCTCGCTGGTGGGCCGAGCAGACCAATGCGGAGATCACCCAAACCAACGGGGGTTGGTTCGTGGTCCTCGAGGGCGGTGGGCTGCCAGTGATGCTGGCTTTCCAGAAGGTTGACGACCAGTCCGTCGCAAAAAACAGCATCCATCTCGATCTGGCTGCTCCCGACCTCGACGCCGAGGTCGATCGCTTGCTCACTGCCGGGGCCACCCTCATTGAGCGCCGGGGCGACGAAAGCTTTCGGTGGGTCACGCTCGCTGACCCTCAGGGCAACGAGTTCGACGTAGCCGAGCACGTCTGAGTGCTATAGGCCCGGTCCGCGTCGGTCATCGCATCAGACACCGCAACCCCACTTCGTGCCTCGGCTGGTAACGGCACAAGGTGAATCTTTAGCGGATGTATGTATTCAGTCGAACCTGATGAAGGCTCGGGCCGGTCCTCCTTGGAACTCCTCGGTCTGGGTTTAGCCGAGCGATTCCTAGAACGCTTTCAGCTTCGGCTCGTCATCGGTGATTAGTCGTTCAGTGATGACTCGTCCTATACCTCGTCTGTGATGCGACGGCCGGACGTGGATGCCAGGGATCTGGGCCAAGTCGCTGAACAGTCAGGACGGTAGCGGGACCCGGCTGCGTGCAGCGAATCTATGGGAGTCAACCGCCGCTGTCTGTTCTGCCCTGCGGCCATTGAGTGGAATACCGCAGTCGTATGTGACGTGACCGCGCGCCTCAAGCCGGTCGGCCCATTCACATCGCCAGGAAGACGACCGTTACGGGCGCACGATGATGTGCGGACGGAAACGATGTGGTCTTCGTTTTGGCCTCCGCCGAACTTCTGTGCTTATATATCAATCATGGATACATCGTTGATTGATACTCTGCCATTGTGCGGGCATGGCTCGTAGCTCGGGTTTTGAGAGCGGAGATCTCGCTGACGCTGCGCTGCACGTCCTGCTCGCCCTGGTCAAGCCGCGTCATGGCTATGCCGTGATGCAGTTCCTTGAGCAGGAGAGTAGGGGGGCCATCACGCTCGGGCCCGCCTCGCTTTACACGACGCTCAAAAAGCTCGTCGGGGCTGGCCTCATCGAGGAACTCGATGGCGATGATTCTCGGCGCGTCTATCACCTTAATGCGAAGGGCCACGAGGTCCTGGTCCGCAACATCCAACGCCGTCGCCAGTTGCTGGCCATGGCCGACCACATCATGGAGGAAGCTTGACCACCACCAGCAGGATGGGCAGTGGCCTGGCCTTCAGTCCCGAAAAGGACCTGGCTATGTTCGCGGAAATGGCACTGCAGGGAAAACACCTGAACGGTGTAGCGAAGCTGGGTCACGGATGGAGCTTCGTCGACGGAGCTCCCGAAGAGGCTGTCTTCGACCTAGCCTATGAAAGCAGTCCGTCGCCGGACTACTTCGACATCTTCCAAGCGGCTGGCTGGGCACCCGTCCTCTCGCTGGGAGACGCGCACATTTTCAAGGCAGTGCCGGGAACGGCGCCGGTTCACACGGGCTTCGAGTCACGGCGAGACGAACTTACCCGAAATCGAGATCGCTACCTTCGCTACAGTGCGATCACCCTGATTGCCTTCCTGCTCTTCGGTCTGGGAATCCGTGCGGCATCGTGGAATGAATGGGCAGAACTGGTTCTGTTGGCGGTGTTTATATTGCCCGTCGTCTACACCGTCATTCCTCTGGTCGGGTACTGGCATAATCTCAACAAGCTGAATCACTCGAGCTGATCACCCAGGTTCGATTGATCATTCCGCTCGACTGAGGAACGGGCTGTTGTGACGGCTCTGACCGACTGACACGGCTCTGACCGACAATTGTCAGTTTCGACCGGGGCTCGGTAGTGTCTGGTTCATGCTGTGCTGCTGAGCCTTTCCGCGGACAGCGCGGCGACCTACACCGCAGGGCCCCGTCCCGCTTATTGATCGTTGAGCGCACCAAGGAAGGATTGGACACTGCTCGCAGCCGTGGCAGGTCCAGCGGGAGGAAGCCGGGGATGAGCCGCACACGGATCATCCAGGCACGACATGATCGAGGCCAGCACTCACACGAACAAGCAGATTGCGCAGACGTTCAACGTCTGACGCGCCACGCTGTACCGGAGCTTAGCTGAGACATCAGAAGGCCGGTTGAACTAGATCAGCTCAAAACCCGAATGAGTTGTGAGGTTCTGGGTCAGTTCTGAACATCCGGGAAAGTTTCTCAATGGACGAGGTTTGATCGGAGCGAATCCGCCCCGCAGCGGCGAGCAGCTGAGCCGACATTCCACCTAAGTAGAGGGCACCGAGGGCTTGAATGTCGAGCGTGAGATCCGGTGCATCGTTGGTACGCACGCAGAAGGCACCGGTAACGTCAGCTTCTAGACGCCAAGTGCCGACATTATTAGGAACCATCTCGTCGGTTTGGACGGAAAAAGCTATGGTATCGGGCGTGGAATAAGTGCGGGCTGCTAATGCGGCGGGAACGTCCAGTATGCGCATCCAAAGGTTGTCTGACTGTCGAGTGATACGCATTGCACGAGGGTTTCTCAACATCTGGCGAAGGGGTTCATCGCGCGGACGTGAATGCGCAACGACTTTGCGTGTCAGGTCGAAGTCAAGAAGGAGATGCCACAGCGCCCTATAAGCACTGGGATTGGTGGCTTCGAGGGCTTCAACGACTAGCGTGCCAACATCATCAACCGTGCGGGACCAAGGCAACTTGAAGTTGGCAATACCGTCCACCGTTCCGGTGCTATCCCGGTGCACGAGATAGCGAAGAGGGCTATCGGTTCCGGATGCCGTGTCAGAGAGTCCGTTCCATCTGCCTGGCTGAGCTGATAGCTCGCCCACCCGAGAGTGACGTACACGCTCATGTAGCACGGGCCATATCGCGCGCGCTTCTGATGCGCCGATGAGTTCGAGTGAACCGATGGTGTCCTCTAAAGGGAAAAGTTCTGCTTGTGAGCGTTCAATCTCCCACCGGGTGCGGTACGTCGCGGGGGAGAATCCGAATCTTCCATAGATGCTGCCTTCACTGGCGCTGAGCATCGAGATTGGTTCGCCCCGTTCGATTGCAGCGTCGAACATGGTCTGCATCATCTTTCGAAGCAGGCCCCGCCTGCGGTGTGTAGCGAGGACTCCTGTACCAGTTACTCCTGCCATGGGTAGCTGAAGTGAACCAGGTACCGTGACCTCAAACGAGAGCATCGCGGAGGCGCCGACCAGTCGCCCGTCAGCAAACGCAGCTACCGGATGAAAGTTCTGGTTCTTCTCGCTACTGTCGGCCCACGCTTCCAATTGTTCAGCAGTGGCGGGCTGACGAGGCTGAGGCCAGGGTTCGCTGCCACCGTGCCATGCCGCTGGCGCTGCTTCCCAGCTAGGAAGCCCATTCCCGCTTGGAAGTGCTTTGTAGTAGTTGGACATTTCGGCACGAGAGGGAGGGCGAACGTTGATCTGCATTTAGTCAGCTAACCAGACTGTCTCCCACGCCGACGGTAACCTCGTTCAACGCTGAGTAAGCGTCCCGCTCGAGGATCCCTACAGCGGTTAGGCTGCGGACATGACTGCATGGAGCCGCCACTGTTTTGGGTCTCGATTGTGTTCGGGGTGGGCACGATGATGCTCGCTGAGAAGCTGCCGGAGTAGTGCGGGCCGGTGTCGATCCTCGCCATGGTCCTTGCTGTTTCTGCTTTCCTAACGTGCTCCGTTCTGGAGTATCGACGTCGGAGCGCAGCAGGCGGCACTTTGGAGCAGCAGCTTTGCCCCTAACTTCTCTCTTCGGACGAGGCAGTGCAACCCGGCGTCGATGCGCTCGGTGTTCGCTGAGGGACCGTGTAACGGCGCAGCATCGATGCTGGTTGTTGGGTCAATACACGCAGGTACGATAACTGCTGTGGTGAATGACGAGACAGCCTCAGTTAGCTTGGTTCCTGTCGACGACGTCGTGCTCCGACAGTTGGTCCGCGCGGCAGTTACTGATGCAACGGCTGATGAAGTGACGCCTCCGCTGACACCTGGCCCGTCGTGGACTGTGGCACGAGTGGATTGGCTGCGGGCCTACCACCAACGCTGTCGTGACGGATTGACTGGAGCTGCCGGCGAGGCCACATGGGCTGTAGTCGTCAACCAGAACATCGTTGGTTCAGTCCGTCTGAAAAAAACGGGTGTAGAAGGGGCGCTGGAAACAGGAATTTGGCTCATCCGCAAGACGCGCGGTCAAGGCATCGGGAGGATGGCAATCGCCGAAGTGCTGCGCAAAGCTCGCTTATTGGGAGCACATGAAGTGCAAGCAAAGACCACCGCGCGTAATACAGCAGCCCAGAGAGTGTTACGTAGCCTCTCCTTCAACATCACAACCCCCGTCGATGGAAGCGAAATTATGGGTTCATTCACGATTCGCCCTGCACCTCAACACTGATCTGTGAGCTGCAGCGGTTTGTGGCCTGGTTTTTGCAGCGGTTTGTGGCCGACCAGTCTCCGTGAGCCTATTGGTGTCCGGGATGAGTGGTGGGACGTCGTGGATGCCGAAGGGTCTCCGACGGGTAGAACCTATCGCAGGGGCGCAGCGAACTGGCCGTCCGGGTTTTTTCATTTGATCGTCGCAGTTTGTATCCAGCGTGAGGATGGAGCTGTCCTCCTTACCCAACGTGCAGCAACTAAGGAATCTCCCTTCGGATGGGAGTTCCCCGGTGGAAGCGCTCTCAGCGGTGAGACAAGTCGTCAGGCGGGGATTCGAGAACTGGGGGAGGAGACGGGGGTAGAGATTCCGCCGTCCGCGCTGACGCCGATTGATCGATTTGCTGAAGCAGCAGCTCTTCTTGATTTCTATACTGCCCACGCGCCGGCGAACACCGAATTGAGATTGCAGCAGAGCGAAGTCATGGCCGCCGAGTGGGTGTCGCTTGAGGAAGTCGGCCGCCGGCTGTGTGCGGGCCTCATGGCTGACCCCTGGTCCGCCCGCCTCGACGCGCTCTGGCCGCTTGCGAGGCAGGCACTGCGTATCGTCCGGTGACGGATACCCAAATGACGACGGTCTTCCATATCTGCACGGCCAGAAGGTGGCAGTGCCCAAGAGGAGTAATCGAACCGTTATATCTCTTTGTGACGAATATATAGATTGTCTGAGTATCGTTCCTTCCATGAGTAAGCACGAAATGCGCGAGCCCACCTTCCTGGTCCTCTCAGCGCTGGCCGATGGCCCCAAGCACGGTTACGCGCTCATCGCCGAAACTAAGGAGCTCTCCGGCGGCAGGGTAAAACTTCAGCCCGGAACGCTCTACGGTGTTCTGGACCGGTTACGCGATGAAGCCCTGGTGGAAGTCTCCGGAGAGGAGATTGTTGACGGGCGTGCCCGCCGTTACTACCGGATCACGGACGAAGGGGCCACGACATTAGGACGCGAAGCAGACCGGCTGGCAGCCAACGCACGACAGGCCATGTCAAAGCTCAGGCTCCGCGCGGCAGTTGCCGGCGCATGAACACTTCCGCTTCCGAATTGGAGACCACCTATCAGCGGGCCCTGTCCGCTTATCCCCGGCGTTGGCGGGAGGAACAGGGCGACGAGTTCATCGGGGTGCTGCTTGACGTGGCTCGGAGCGAACATCGAAGCGCTCCGACCGCCTCCGAGCTGCTGAATATTGTTGGCAGCGGTCTAATAGCCCGCGCCATGCACCTGCTCGGCCGGGTCAGCCGAACGCGCCGGAGCGTTCTGGCCTTCACCGCCACCGTTCTGACCTTCTATCTCGCTGTCACCATGATGCTGCTGGGAGAGTGGGGCCCCTGGGTTCGTCCCGGTACGCTGCGCTGGCGGCCCACCGGGCAGGGATTCACGGAACAGGCTCTTTCCCTCGGCCCGTTCACCACCGGCGCTTCCCTGATTTATCTGCTACTCATAGCGGCATTTTTATGCACTTTGCTGCAGCGGACAGCGCTGCGCCGGTCCTTGTTCTTAAGCGCGGCTGCTGGCGCTCCACTGGTCAGTCTGGCAGGTCAACTGACAGGTACTCTGGCGCCGCCGCTGCATACGATGCTGACCCTTAGCTTTCTGGCCATTGTCGCGTTGGTCGGTACTCCGCCGGCCACACGCCCAGGCCGGGTACTGCTTGCTGCCGCCGCGGTGTGTTTCACCTCCGCAGGGACAGCTTTGGCCGTTTTTCGACTCTCCGGAGAGCAAGCCCTCTTCTTCTACAACCCGTTGAGCGTCGCTCCGGTGGATGCCCACACTCTGACACTGGCCGCCGCCGCATCAATGCTGGTCGTAGTCGTGCTGCTGCTGAGCACCACCAGACAGCTGCCGTGGACCACCATAGTGGTTGTCATGTTCGCTCCAGCGATAGCGTTCCTGTGGAGCGGACCCTTGGCTGGGTATGCTCCGGTGCTGCCCCCTGGCCAGAGCGGCCTCTGGCAGTGGAACACGCCGCTGCTTATCTCCGCTTTGAGCGCGGGAGCGATTACCGCTTTGATCCTGCGACCCTTCAAGAAGAAGACGCTCCGCCCAGCCTAATCCTGCAGCAGCAGCTCTCTTTTCTCCTGTAGTACTTCACGGCCATGCCTGACAGGCATCTCCGGCACTGAACGACACCCAAAAACCAGTCTCACAAAGGACCCTCATGCACCGGAACTCTATGCTCCCCACATCTTTGCAAGCCGTGATCCGAGATGCCGGACGGTCCATGGCAACTGTTCCCGGTGCCGGCAACCGACGGCACCGCGGACTCTACGCGGCTGCGTTGTTCACTGCAGCGGCAGCGCTCGGCGGCTGCGCGGCGGAAACGGCTGTGGGCCCTGCCGAAGCTGGTGCTGATGCCTATGACATTTACCTCGCGGAGGAGGTGGACACCATCGAATTTGGGCAGGATGTCCTGCGTTTTCATTGCCTTGTGGACAACGGGTACAGGGAGTTCGAAGCATTCGTTCCGAAAAGCCCGACGGAGCGCGCCCGTCAGGACGCAGATCAGATCACCACGGACAATGCCTTTTTCGCCAGCGAACAGGACGCCATGACCCGGGGGCTGCGGGAGGAATCGGCCGGCCCGGCTCCCGCCAAGGTCATCGGTCATGACAGTTCCTTAGGCGCCATCAGTGAGGCGTGCGATGCCACCGCGTGGGATGCGCTCGGCCCGGATGCCCATCAAATCCATCTGGAGTACAGGCAGCTCGGCAACGCATTCGGGGCACTTGGCACGGCCCTTTCGGAAGACTTGGTCCGGTTGCAGAACACCGTGGCCCAGTGCCTCGTCGATGCCGGCGAACCGGTAACCGTCGCGCAGGACCAGCTCTTCGGTATTCGGCCGGACATCGAACTTGGACAGCCGGTGGTGTCCCCGGAACGAAGCGGCCCCAAACAGACCCGGGGCGTGGAGATCATTCCGGGCGACGTCGAGGTGGCCTACGTTCCGACACCGGCTGAGTCGGATCTGGCCGTGAAGTACTACGAGTGCTCCCGGCAGACAGGTGCCCGCGAGGAATTCGAGACTCTGCTGAGCGAAGCAAAGACAGAAATTGTTGCCGAACACGAAGCTGAGTTGGGCGAGCTCAATCCGAAAATCCAGGAGTTGGCGCGGAAGGCAGCTGATCTCAGTGGCCGCTGAACCCGGAACGGCCCGGCCCCACCGAAAGTACCGTCGAGGCACCGTAGCCCTCGCGTTGTGTGTGGCCACACTGATCCTGGGAGCGGCAGGCGGAACCTTCCTGGTCGCACCACAGCTCAAAACGGCCGAACAGGCGGCCGCCGATGCCCTGCCCCCGCCGGCACGGCCGGTCACTGCGTCAGTGGAACAGCGGGTACTGACCGAGGAGACGGTGCTGCGAGGCATCATCAGCTCCGGCGACAGCACCCCTGTCGTGCCCTCCGCCGCGCTGGCGGCAACTTCTCCGGTAATCACAGCTGTCCCGGTTACCGCCGGCAGCAGCATCAGCCCGGGGACAACGGTGTTGGAGGCCAACGGCGAACCGGTGTTTGCCATGGACTGGAATTTCGCTCCCTACCGGAACATTACCGGCGGCAGCCGGGGTCCGGACGTCGTTCAGCTGCAGAACACCTTGGCCGATCTCGGTTACGCCACCTCGTTGAGCGGGGTTCTGGATCCCCTCACCCAGAGCGGTCTGAGCATGTTCTATACCGACCGCGGCTACACCGCGCCCGTTGCCGGAACCGACAACGCCCTCGCGGCGTCCGGGTCCGGAGCGAAGATATCGGGCACCGTAGTGCCGGATGTCGTCGCGGATCCGGAGACCTCGGCGCCATCCTCTGGAGGGGCTTCCCTTCCGGCTGCCAGCGTTGTCCTGATTCCGTCCGGACTGCACACCGTGACACAGGTACTGCCCGGCGTCGGGTCATATCTCGCCGAACCCGCACAGCCGCTGTTGCGCCTGAACGCCGGCGCGAACATCGCCGTCGCCGTCTTGGACGCCGGAACTGCGGCGACCTATGCCGCCGGCGACGAGGCAGTGTTGACAGACTCACGGGACGACACCGAGCATCCCCTTGAAGTTTCCTCGGTCGGCACTGAACCGATGGAAGTGCCAGGCGTTGGCAACGGGATCAAGGTGGTCTTCAGCTTCAGCGGCACCGCCCCGGCCCCAACTCCCGAGGGAAGCACCCTGCTGATCCGCGTGACCCTGGCAGGGGATCCAGAACCGGTCGTGGCAGTACCAGTGACCGCTCTTTATGCCCGCAGCGACGGAACCTCATTTGTCACCGTCGCTGCAGACCCGCAGGCCGGTACGGATTCCCTGGATGTGACAGTGACTCCCGGCCGCGATATCGGGGGCTGGGTCGCAATTGCTGCCGAAAACGCTGAATCCCTGCCTGTGGGCAGCATCGTCGTGGTGGGTATGACCCATGAGCAGTGACCTGGTTGCTGAGCAACCGGTGCTGGAAGTCCGGGACGCCTCAAAGACCTTTGGGAACGGCCCCGCCGCGGTCACCGCCCTCCGTGCCGCCAGCTTCACTGTCTACCGCGGCGACTATCTGGCCCTCGTGGGACCGTCCGGCTCGGGAAAGTCCACGTTGCTGAATCTGCTGGGGTTGCTGGATTCCCCCAGTACCGGTTCCTACCGGGTGGAAGGGATCGAAACCACGACGGCGGCCAACCCCGACATTCTTTCCCTGCGCGGGCACAAGTTCGGTTTCGTCTTCCAATCCTTCCATCTGCTCGACGGCCGTAGCGCCTTGGAGAATGTGGAGCTGGGCATGTTCTTCACCGGGCACAGCCGGGCCGAGCGGCGGGACCTCGCGGCGCAGGCACTGCACCGCTTCGGACTTGACCGGCGCATGCATGCAGATCCCCGGGAACTCTCCGGCGGGGAACGCCAACGGGTGGCCATCGCCCGTGCCGTCGCCAAGCAGCCCAGCGTGCTGTTTTGTGACGAACCGACCGGCAACCTGGACAGTCGTAACACCGGGGTGATCTGCGATCTGCTTGAGGAACTTAACGCCTCCGGTCTGACCATCCTGACGGTCACCCATGACGATTTTCTGGCTAGGCAGGCCCCACGGAGGCTGGACGTGCATGACGGTGTTGTCAGCGAGCTGGACCAATGACCGGATCCAGAAACAAGGCCTTGCCGGCAACCCGGCTTCGCACCGCCGACCTGCTCACTGAAGCCTGGCGGTCCATTGCACGAACGCCTTGGCGGTCCATGCTCACCGCAGTGGGAACCCTGCTCAGCGCGGCGGCGTTCGTCGCGACGCTGGGCATCTCCGGAACTATCAACCAGCAGGTGTCGGCCACTTTTGACCTCCGCCGAGCCACCACCGTGACGGTGGAAGCCGGCAACGGCCAGCGCGCTGGCGTCGAGACTGACTCCTTCCTGCCGGAATGGGCCGAACCACAACGGCTGGACCATGCCAGAATGCTCAGCGGCGTTACCGCGGCCGGTGTGCGCCTTGGCATTGACGGACACACCATTGCCCGGGGACCCAACACTTTCGACACTGCTGAGCCCGTTCCGCTTATCGCCCTGGATGACGGCGCACTGGCGGCCATGGATCCGCGCGTCGTCCTGGGACGCAGTTTCGATGCAGGCCATCAGCAGCGCGGTGACCACGTCATTATGCTGGCGGCCGGCACAGCCGAGAGGCTTCGGGTAGCCCGCACCGGCGTTGCTGTATACGTGGGCGGACGAGCGTACACCGTGACGGGGATTTATGATGACGTGGCTCGCGGCCCCGACGCTTTGGCGGCAGCTCTGGTCCCTCTGTCTTTGGCCCCTGAACTCGCGGTTGAGGGAGCGCAGCTGCCTCAGGCAGTGGTCGCGACCCTTCCGGGAGCGGCCGCCCAGGTGGGGGCGCAGATTGCTTTGGCTCTACAGCCAAATGCACCGGAAACATTGGCGGTTGTAGCACCGCCGGATCCAAAAACCCTGCGCCAGGAGGTTGAGGGCGGGGTCACCCAGCTGAGCCTGCTGGTGAGCGTCATTGCTTTGGTGGTCGGAGCGGTGTCCATTGGAAATGCGGCAATGGCTGGCATTGCCCAGCGGACTGGGGAGATTGGGCTCCGGCAGGCACTCGGCGCACGGCGCAGGGACATATTCGCTCAACTCCTTGGTGAGACAACCGCTCTTGGCCTGCTGGGCGGGGCTGCCGGGGCTGGGGTCGGCATCCTCGTCACCGTTGCTGTGAGTTTGTCCAACCGGTGGCAGCCGATCCTGGATCTGCGACTGGCTGTGGCTGCCGTAGCAGCCGGGGCTTTAGCGGGGGCCTTGGCAGGGTTCTGGCCTGCTCTCACTGCAACACGCATTCCGCCCGCCCAGGCTCTGAACCGGTAACGCCGGAACGTCCAAGACCTGGGACGTTGGTCGGCACTGCACTCCTCCCTGCGGGAGGTATCGCGGTGAAGGATCCACCAGGGTGCAGGGTGCAGGGAGCCCAGGCCCAGGGGTGATCTATTGTCAGAGCGAATGGGTGAATTACTCGAAGACACCGCAACTGGAAGGGGTTCTGGTATGGATCTAACGAAGTACGGTCATGCTTGTGTTCAGCTCACAGAGGGCGCAACTACGATCGTGATCGATCCTGGTGCTTTGACCCCGGAGCCCGAAGCCTGCCATGGCGCCGAGGCAGTACTAATTACTCATGAGCATTTCGACCACCTCGATCAAGGCATCCTTGAAGCCGCTGTAGCGGCCAGGCCAGATTTGCGGATTGTTACATGTGCAGGCGTTGCCCAGAAGCTAGAGGCATCCAAGCGCGTTCGAGAGCATGTGGAAGTGATGGAGGACGGCCAAACGGTCTCCATTGGTGACTTTGAGATAGCAGCCGTTGGATCATTGCATGCTTACAGCCACCCTGACGCTAGCCCTGTGAACAACATCGGGTTCCTCATCAATGACACAGTTCTGCACCCCGGTGACGCGCTGACGGATGTTCCCGCACCCGTCCTTCTGGCTCCCGGGCAAGCTCCCTGGCTGACAGTTCCTGCCCTGGTCGAGTACATCCGTACACGGCAACGGGATCATGTGTATGCAATTCATGACGGGTTGCTCAACCATTGGGGGCTGCAAGTATTGGACTCCGTCCTCGATATCGAAGCCCGACGTGCCGGACTTGATATCAGACGCCTCCTCGTCGGCGAAACCGTTCATCTCTGACCTCGAATTAGAACTCCCGACCGAGACATCGCTCGTGGTCGTGGTCCCATGAGCCCAACCGGGGAAGGCAGAGCTACCAATCTCCAGCCAACCCCGCTGCTCCCGGCTGGAACTGTCCACGACCCACCCGGGGCGGTAGAAACTGAGGTGGAAGCACCAACCGTCGCAGCGACTGATCCTCCCACCTTTGCGAAGACGACACCTGCATCCACGCTGGCGGTGGTCTGACGCGAAGCGTTGGCGGCATCTCACGGCTTGGTGGGGGCGGCCAAAGCCGGCGCCCCGGGTGCGATGAGCAGTGCGCCGGCAGCTAGCGACGAGGTGAGGACTGTACGGAATACTTGCGACATTTCAGAGCCCTCGTATGGCCTGGAAGTGGCGTGGAGTCTAGGCAAGCTCGCCGTAAACAGTGAGGGTGTATTCGGTATCTTCAGGGACTTCAACGCGTAAGCTCACGATTGGGCCGTTGTTGAACGGAATGGTTCCATGATTGAAAAAGCCCGGGCCGCAGGTATCGCTACCGTACGAGTACTGCTCAGCATCGGTTTCTGTTCCTGCTCGAACTTCGTAAGGTGCGTCATTTGCGCACGTCACAAATATGGTTATGTTGCTGTACACGGATGTAGCTAACTCAGCGAAATCTTGTGTACCTATTCCTGAATACTGACCGACAAGTTCAGAGGCCCGAACGACGGCCGGTGTTCTGTCGGGGTATTCCTCGTAATATTCAACGGGGTCAGTAATAAGAATGTTTGACTCAGAAGGGTTGGATTCAGAGTCTGCTGCTGACTGAGCGATAGCGGGAGTTGGTGCATCGTCAGCCTCGTCGATGTTGGCGCAAGCCCATCAACAGTGAGGTACTGTCCGCTTCTGCGACTAACTTTTTCCCGACCGGCCGTTTCGGCACATCAACTCCATCTGAATTCCTACTAGTAGAACCTTCCGTTTATTTCGGAATTATTCCAACCTAGGGGAGGATCGGCAGGAAGGCCAACCCGATTAAGGATTTTTTTACTTTTCTATTTCGCGGCAAAATATCAGACGTATTGGTATTTATAAAGTGACTATTGAATTACGGCCCTGGATACTCGGAGATGCTCCCACCCTTTGCACCGTGTACCAGGAAGATACAGATCTCCACGTGCAGTTCGGGGGTGCAAACCTCTCCACGCTCGAACTCGCGCGTCATCACATCAGTGAGCAGCTTCCCTTCAGTGAATCATTCTGCAATTGGGCGATCAGCGTTGACGGCGTTGCGGTAGGCAACGTCGGCCTCTCAGCGATCGACCGATGCCATAGGACTGCCTGGGTGTTCTACTGGCTTGCCTCCGCAGCTCGAGGAAACGGGTATGCCTCCCGCGCACTTGCGACCGTCGCAGACAAAGCCTTTGAGGACGGTCTCTTCCGTCTTGAGCTAGGACATCGCGTCAATAATCGGGCATCTTGCACAGTAGCTACCCGGGCCGGGTTCATCATCGAAGGACTTGAGCGACAGAAGCTGCAGTACGGAACTGAGCGATTCGACGTCGAGACCCACGCCCGACTCCAGACCGACCCACGGCCAGAAACGGAACCCATCCCGACTGCCCGCTGAACGCTGCCTGACTGGGACGACGACGGGTGTCAGCAGTCGTATCGCTCTAGGGAAAGCGTTGCTTACTCAACTTGCTCCGCATCGTCGTTGGAGTAGCGATACTCATAGCGAAGGCTTCTGATCTGTCGGATCGCCATAAAGGCCAGAAGGGGCCCGAGAATAATTGCTACAACGGCTACGACAGTTGCTTGATTCGAGGGTTTCCAGAAGGCGAGAAACACCAAGGCGACAGTGAGCCCGCTGTAAGCCATGGCTTGCAGCGTCCACCAAATAGTGCCACGACGTACCGTCGGATGGGCTCGTTCATTCATGTCATCTCCAACTTATGGTGAAGCCTCACAGTTGAGGCTTTCGATCTCGAGCTTAGTCTTAGTAAACGCAGACTCAATTGCTTTCAGCATCGAGCGATGAAGGATCCTTTACCAGGAATCCTCAGCGGGCGGAGTACGATCTCAGGTATGAATGCTTGCGTTGTCCTGCGAAGGCGCCGACATGAATAATGATGCAGTTGATTTCCTCGCCATCTTGATTCCGCTTGTCTTAGTTCTTCTGATAATTGCGTTCGTACTTTGGAGCAACCGGAACAGAAGAACAGAGCGGAAGGCGGGCGAGCCCTGGATTCGAATAATTCGAGATAAACCTGACGAGAGTCCAAACACACGTCCCCGCTAGTACTTTGTTGCGCCATCGATGAGGTCAGTGCAGCTCCGTCTTTGGCTGTCCAACCGAACACGATGTGGCGGTGGGGGACCCTCAATGCGCATGGCCGATCCCATCATCCCGGGTACGCCAGCTTGGGCTTGCCGACGGTAGGCAGGCACACTGAAAGCAAAAGCTAGTTACTTTACGAACGGAACTCCGCGTATGAAGAACTGGAAAGCGCCGACCAGGATCCTTCTCTTATTCGGAATCTGCCTCGCTGTATTTTTCGTGCTGCGCTTCCTCGTACCAACCGAGTACTCACTACTGGTTCTTGGCATTCCTGGAGCTATTTTTGTCAGTTACATGGCGAATCTTGGTGCGAACATGGTCCGCAATCCACCACCTCCGCCCGGCAAGTCTGATGATGTAACAAGGGTGGACCCGCAGTAAGTCCCGAGACGGAGTTCCCTCGACGGATCCGCTTACGGATAAAAACCGTGCCTCTTATTCTCGGTTACGCTCAAGGAATGTACTCCGAACTGAATCCGCAGGTAATCGTGCTGAACGGAGGCTCGAGCTCTGGAAAGTCGTCAATCAGTCGAGCTCTTCAGGAAATGCTTCCAGGCCTGTGGCTGACATTCGGTGTTGACACGTTTATTGAGGCACTTCCCAACCGTGGTGATAGTCCACGGGCGGGAATTACTTACGTACAGGACGGCACGATCACCTTTAGTGCTGCGCACCGTGCTCTGGAGCTCAGTTGGTACACGGGGCTGAGCAGTATGGCCAGGGCGGGGGCGCACTTGATTCTTGATGAGGTAATGCTCTCCGGCGGAACCGGACAGGAGCGTATACAGTCGACGTTTGCCGGCGTGAGCATGGTGTGGGTGGGAGTGCGCTGTGCTCCTGAGGTTGCCGCGTCCCGAGAAGCACAACGGCCCGATCGGGCGGAAGGAATGGGACGGGCACAGGCTCTGAGCGTGCACAACGGAGTGATCTACGACTTTGAGGTCAGCACCACAAATCGCTCGACTGAAGACTGCGCGCGCGACGTCGCAGGCTGGCTCGCGCTATCAGCGGGCCTTGAATAGGCCCGCAGAGACTGAGGTCAGTCTATTTCCTCGAAAGAGAAGACTTCAGTGGTCATGCCAATGCGAACCGTGAGCCAGCGCAGGCTTTGGGCGCCCTCTCCGATTTCGAAATTAAACCGTGAACCCGGTGTCAGCTCTGATTCCAAGGCTTCGTTGTTGGACTCATCAACGCCTCTGATCAACAGCAGCTGGCTACAGTCTGAGGTTTTGATGTTCACTCCCCAAAATGACGGCGTCTTTGAACTTCCATGTTCATATCTTCCATCCGCCTCGGTGACGGTGCATGCAATCAATGCCCGATGACTGTCACTGCTGTCCCAGGCGGCGATCGTGAGGGGACCAGCAACGAGCAGCAGGCCCAGAAAAACGACACCGAGGATCACCGTCCGGAGAAACCAGACCTTCCCCCGTCCCAGCACCGGAGGCTTGCCCGTTGGATGATGCCGACCCGCGTGCCCGGCTGACGGTGAATTGTTCAATTCATTTTCCCGGTTGGTGTTCCGAAGCGCGGAGTTCGCTCTCGGGATGTGTGCCTGCAGGGGATTCTGTTGGGTTCATGTTCAGTATCCTTCCAGACGGGAGGCGGGCAGCGGGCCATAGTCGCTGCAATCAGAGACCGGCTGGTAAACCGTTTCTTGCGAGAGCATGACGCCAAGTGAGCCCCCGAATCCAGCTGCTAGAACCTGTGCATTTGTGAGCTGTATCCATCAGCAGATCCAACTGATGCTCTCCTCGCCATGTGATGAGTTTGTTTTCCTGCTGGCCATCGCTCCGCCACATCCGCGGCGGCATAATCAGTTGGACGTCGTGCCGCATGGCTATCTCGTTCGGGCCGGCCTCAAGTCGCAGTGCTGAATACCGACACCGCGTACTAGGTAGCCGTGTCGGCCGGTCTCTTCAAAAGAGCTCGCGGATTGCGGCTTCTTCAGGAGATTCACTGGTCCTGATTGAGCCAGCCTGCACTCGAACCCCGGATATCGGAACGCCCTCGTGAGTGAATACTAGGAGGTGCTCGTCGTCCACGTAGCAGGGCGGCTTTACGGATTTCACTATTCATGTCCACATTCTTCTCCGTGACCGGTTCCCTGGAGCGCAGTCACTTGGTGAGGGTTAGCCGAGAATGGCACAATGACGCGATGAGCGGCGACGACGAGTGGTGGGACATCTTGGACTCCGGGGGAACGCGAACCGGAGAGATGTTTCGCAGGGGTGCTGAGGCGTTGCCGTCCGGGTCCTTTCATCTGGTTGTCGCGGTCGGTGTGCAGCGTGAGGATGGGGCAGTTCTGCTAACCCAGCGTGCAGCTAATAAGGAGTTTCCATTTAGTTGGGAGTTCCCGGGCGGGAGTGCTCTGGCTGGTGAATCGAGTGCGGATGCAGCGAGCCGGGAACTGCGGGAGGAATCGGGTCTAAATGTGGAGCCATCCGCGCTGACACCAATTGGCCGGTTCGCCGAGACATCAGCTCTCCTCGACTTTTACGTCGCGCGTGTAAGGTCGAATGCACGACTGGCTCTGCAGCGTAGCGAAGTCACAGCCGCCGAGTGGGTGATACCGGAGGTGGTCGAACGACGGCTGGCTGCCGGCCTAATGGCAGATCCGTGGATTGCCAGGCTGGACACGCTTTGGCCTTCGATCAAGCGCGCGCTGAGCGTTCCAAGGTCCTGGTGAGGGGACCCCCTACCAGGCACCGGCAGGTCCAGCGTTGCGCTTCAAGGCCAGCGCCATAAGCACTTCGTCTCTATCTCCTCCGGGTAACCGAAGCGCTTCTGGCCACCGTCCGATTTCGCGCCACCCGCACGACTGGTAGAAGCCCTCAAGGCCCATACCCGCCCGCACTTCGAGGCGCAGGTGTTCCAAAGCGAGATCCTCGGCCGCTGACCGAGCCACCTCCGTCATGAGCGCGCGCCCGACGCCGCAGTTTCGGAAATCCAGGGCTGTCTGGACCCGAAGAACCCGTGCCCAATGGGCGGTGAGTTCACTCGAATTGCCAGCCAGGAGCAGCCAACCCGCCAGCTCGCCATCCAGCGTAGCGATCAGGATGCGGTTTGCTGCCACGTCCAACGACCGAACCAGAGCGTCAATCGACTGTAAGACTTGCTCATCCGCAACTGGCGGGAAGGGAAAGCCCACCGCACCCCCGGTGTTGGACACGTCCCGCCAGCATTTTAGAAGCTGATTCCGGATGCTGGGCCCGACCATCGCCGGAGTCGTCAGCCACGACATTTGAAGCAGTTCAGTCATCCTCAGAGTCTTCCAGAGGAAAGTTGGCCCGTTAGCCGATCCCTCGGTGTTTATCTAGAACGACTACTTTCGAGTGATCGCGGAAGCATGCAAGGTCGGCTGCGTGGACCCTGCGGCGGACACAACGTAATGTGCGGACAGCAAGGTCAGAGCGGCAGGCCTCGTCGGGAGGAAAGCGTGATCAAGCGGGAGAAACGTCGTTTCAACTGGCTACTTGCTGCCATTGCGGCGTCGATTGCAGGCGGTGTGGCGATGTTCTGGCAGTCGGGAACCTGTACGGACTTTGTTGCCGTGGCGGGTGAATGCAGCCTTGGGCCGTCGCTGTCCACCATCATCGTGGCGGTAGTCCTTTGGGGCCTGGCGGTGGGGCTTCTCTGCGTATGGTGGAGCGAAGATCGGCGAGCGTGAAGGCGGGCCACAGAAAGTGGGGGAGTGCCGGGACGAGCCGGTGACGCGTCCGGTAAGGGATCCATGCCGGACAATCGGATATCCCAAGCGGTCGCTTCTATGAATCGTGAGAACATCACTGAGTGATCGACGACACTACGCTCCAACTGCCGCCCCTGTATGAGTCCCTGACCTGGCTCACCCCGCTTTCCGAGGAACGTGCCGCACACCTTGTAGCGTTCTTGTCCGACCCGGCGCCGGCTGAGGTTCTGGACATGGGGTGCGGATGGGGTGAACTGCTGCTTCGGGTTTTGACGTCCGCCCCGCAGGCACGGGGACGAGGAGTGGACAGTGCTTCGGCATCCATCGAACGGGCGAGGCAACAGGCATTGACTCGTGGGCTGCTCAACAGGGTGACGTTTGATTTGATGCCCGGGGTAGAAGCTCAGGATCGCCCCGCAGACGCTGTCATCTGCGTCGGCGCGAGCCAGATCTGGGGGCCGCCGGTAGAGGACGCGCAGCCGCTCGACTACGCCGCAGCCCTGCGCGCCCTTCGAGCTCTGGTGCTCCCCGGCGGCCGACTCGTCTACGGCGAGGCGATCTGGTCAGCCCCACCTCATCCGGCTGCTACGGCCCCTCTGGCTGGACGTGATGACGAGTACCTGACATCTGATGCGTTATGCGAGCAGATCAGCGGCGCTGGTTTCGAGGTGGTGGATGCCGACCATGCCAGCGTTCAGGAGTGGGACGTCTTCGAGGCCGGATATCGCGACAGGTTCACCCGTTGGCTGGAAGCACATGATGCCCACCATCCCGCCGCTGGGCAGGTCCGGCGGCAATATGAGGAACAACGCGCTGCATATGAAGAGGGCTACCGAGGCGTACTCGGGATGGCGTATTTCTGCCTAAGGGGGTAGGAGTCCGGGTCGTCCGCCTCAGATAGTTCCCGACGGCAGTTGTAGCATCGTAGCTTCCGAGCGGCACCCGGGCATTCAATCCGTTGAAATGCAATTCTTCAGCTGCCCTTCAAAACCGGCACTGAACACAATTGTGTTTCTGCAGCTTCCCCTCACCGGAGCGGTCGAGCATTGAAAAGAAGATGTGGCACCGGTACTGAGATTTCCAAAAAGAGCTGGCATGGTAATCCCGGTCCGGGCAAATACAGAATTGTCGTTAGGATTGGCAGGTTCGCTCCCAAGTACCCGGATTGAGTCAATGAGCCGCAAAAGCAATCAGCTGGTCCGACCCCGTAACAGGCCGGACTTCGGCTTGCCTTGGATCCCTGTTTTTCTCGGAATTACCTCCCTCCTTATTGGAATCACCGGACTCGTGGTGACCACGCTGCAACCGGCCTCCGAGGTCAAGATCATTGTTGAAGGCCAGCAACCCTGGAATATCTCTCAGGAAACGGTCGAAGCGGCGCTTGATGAACCGGTTGCTTCCTGGCGGCCGCTCACCCTCGTGGTCACCGACCGGACATTGAGCCTTGAGGAACAGCAGGGGAACCTTGAACCGGGCACCGATATCCTGCTGAGCACCCGGCTCCCGGAACCCAACAAGGAACGTGCCCCCTACGACACGGTCAGGCAGATACAGGCCGTCGGCAAGGTGGGAATCCGTCCGGTCTTCGATGACCCGGACCAAAACCTTGTCGCAGGCCAGGACATCCACGATGCCTACCAGACCAACGTAGGGCTGGGCCACGGGCCGCTGGCCGTGGTGGCCGCGGCGCAGGAAGCCTCCCTGGAACTCTCCGACCGGTCTGACCAATCATTCTGGCCATGGCTCCTGGGTACCGTTCTGGGTCTGCTGCTGACGGCGTTCGCCATGTCAAAGGCTCTGAAGCGCCGCTCCCTGTGGGAAGCCCGCTTCCGTCGGCTTACCGCCGCTCAACGTCGTCTAGCCGGGGTGGTCCTGGATCTTGAAGCTCTGGAAGTCACCTACCGTGCCGTCGATCCGGAACAACGCCCGCCGGGGTTCACCGAAGCGTGGACCAAGGTGCGCGATGCGTCTTTAGACTTGGCCCGCACCGAGAAAGAAGTTGTTGCGGCTGTGCGCGGGCGCAGCAGCGGCATGACAGCGCGGACCGCCAAAAAGGTGGAAAAGTTCGAAACCCAGGTCTCGGACTTGGTGGCAGCAGCCGACGCTGTGATGGAGGCCGGCACCGTCATTGGAGATTTCGGCAGTGGTGAAACTACTTTTCAGCGGCTGGGCGCACCGCTGGCATTCGCCGCCAGGGAACTGTTGACGCGCCTGCGCGCCGCCCCGGCCGGCGCCGTCGAGCCCCAAATGATCACCAGCCTCGAATCTGCGCTGGATTCACTGCTTGAGGCCGGTGCCGGCACGGCGGGCGGCACCGAGCCGGCTGTGCATACCTGGGAACGGGCGGAGCGCGGACTCAAACGCCAAGCGCAGACCCTCTCCCGAATGTTGCGCCATATGCTGCCCCGGCGCAGGCTGCGCCGCATGCCGGCGCGTCCCGTCGTGGTCCCGCGGCCCACCGAAGACCTGAGCGTGTTGCGCACGAGCCTCGGCCTGGCCCCCCAGGGGTCCCGCCGTTCCCTGGATGCGCTGGATGCAGCAAACGCCATGGCCCGCGAAGTTTTCGGCAGGCTACCTGAATTCGATGATGCTCAGGAAGAGGCACAGACACGGCGCAGGCTCCCGGCGAATCCCAAGCTCCGCAAGGGCATCGGCCTGGGTGTCAAGGTGCTGGCCGGGCTCGTTGCGGGGTTCGTTGCGCTCCTCCTGAGTTTGACGGCCATGTTCAGTATCGATGATGCTTCCGGAACCTTGCCGACCGGATCCAGGCCTTTGGAGGCGTTGCGCTTTGAGCCGGACGCCGGCGGGTTTGATGTGGAAAAGATCCGCCGCGACGTAGAAGACAATTTCATGGAAGACCTGGAAGTGATGGTGGTTGCCGGAGACGCGGAGGACGACCTGCTGCTCAGTATGGATTATGCGGTGAATGCCCGGAAGTACGACCCGGATGATCCCATGGCGAGCTCGCGCGTCGACGCCAACCATCTGCTGGAAACCATGTGGAAGCTCAAGGCCCAATACCCCCACTTGGTTGACGAGAGCACCGGAGAACTGCTCCCCGGGCAAGCGGTGCTGCCCGTATATTTCTTCGATAACGGGTACACGACGGTGCCAGCGTGGTTGACTTCGGAGGTCTATTACGCAGATGCCCGCCGGATGGGCCGATTCAACTGGGATACCAGCGAATTCTTCATTAGTAAGCCCGAGGAAGCGGTGTCCGAATCTCTGGAGCAGATCTCCAAAGCCCAACAGTGGAACGGCTACACGTGGCAGATTCGTGACTCGGACCCCCTGTTGCTGCTCCTGTTCCCGATCATGGGGATTGTCCTGTTCATCGGTTACCAGGTGCTGCGCTACGGCGGCAGCATGTCCATGCGTCTGGGCCGCTTCGGCAAGGACGCTGCCAGGTTGCGCACCGTCCGTAAGGATCTGGAGGCATTGACCATGGGGCTGGACGATTCGCGGCTCAACGCGGTGTTAATGTTCGATCGCGGTTCGGCACCGCTGGCGGCCGATAGTGACCAACGGCTTTTCGAAAGTGCGTTGGCCGTGGCTTGGCGGATGGCCGAGGAACTCGCGTCCCGCCCGTTGGCCCAGCGCCTCGGCCCGGATTACACGGATCAGATCCGCAGGTTCGAATACCTGGTCTCGGTGCTCTCGGTGCGCGATACCGATGTTGCCTGGCGCGCCCAAGCCCTGCTCGACGCCGAACGCGAGGCCTAGAACGGAACTAAGCCCGATCCTCTGCGTCCGGACGAGCACAGTTGATATCCCGGCCCGAAACCAAGGTTTGCGGGCGGCCTGTAGCGTGTAGGCCATGAAGAATCTACCGCTGTCGCTCGCACTTGCCGCTTTCTCGGGTGCGCTCACCCTGAAAAGCCCGGCTGACTTCTCCCCGGGGATGCGCCGCGCCTACGTCCTCGCCCCCGGCGCCGCCCTTGGCATCATCGCAGCCACTGCCCTGCGGAGGGGCGTCAAGAAAGGGCGGAAGCTGGCTGCCGCCGGGAAAGTCGACCTCGTCACCCCGGCCGTTGCCGGCTCCAACGACGACGACGCCGGCAGCACCGCACCTGTCCCTTCCTATGTGCGCGCAGATGTAGGCGCGGCGCGGGTTCCGGCGTGGACCTTGACCTCACTGGCGGCGACGGTGGGCGTCGCCGTGAGCGGGTTCCTGGCATTGAGCCTGGTGCTGGACAAGCGAATCGAAACGTGGTTGGTCCGGCGCGGGGTGGCACGGCCGCGCCTGGTGATGGCGGTCGTCACTGCCGCGAGCTCCCTGGTCCTGGACCAGGTGGCGGATTCTAAGGATTCCGGGGGCGCCCGCCAGTAGACCCGCCGGATGGTGTCCCTGACCGGGCGAGGCTGAACCGCACAGGGCTTAGTTCAGCGATCAACTGAGGACTCGGATGACGACTTCCTGAGTCGATCAAGAATCCAGGCTGGGGTCATGGCCATAGGTAGTCAGGTGACTGGCCCGTTCGACGCGGTCCCGGGTGGATCTGCTTCAGAGGATCCGGGTGCCGCTGCTCGGAGCTTCGCCCAGTGGGCCAGCCGTTCGGCAATGGCCCGCTCGTACCCGCGCGCGGTGGGTTGGTAGAAGGTTTCCCTTGGCATGCCGTCGGGGAAATAGTTCGCACCGGAGAATCCGGTCTCGGTGTCGGGGTCGTACTGGTAGCCGTCGCCGTAGCCGAGGTCTTTCATCAGCCGGGTCGGGGCATTCAGGATGTGCGCCGGCGGCGTCAATGACCCGGTTCGTTTCGCCGCAGCACGCGCCTTGCGGAACCCGCGGTACACGCCGATGGACTTCGGTGCGGTGGCGAGGTAGACGACGGCCTGCGCGATGGCGAGTTCGCCTTCGGGCGAGCCGAGGCGTTCATACACGTCCCAGGCTGCGAGGGCCTGTTGCACGGCCTGCGGGTCAGCCATGCCCACATCTTCGTTCGCGAACCGGGTGATGCGGCGGGCAATGAACAGGGGGTCCTCACCGCCGTCGAGCATCCGCGCCACCCAGTACAGTGCTGCGTCCGGGTCCGAACCCCGCATGGCCTTGTGCAGGGCGGAGATCAGGTTGTAATGACCTTCCTGCGCCTTGTCATATAGCGGTGCCCGTTTCTGCACCGCCGCAGCAAGCGCCGCCGTGTCCACGGGTGCAGGAAGGTCATGGATCTGTTCGATCATGTTCAGCAGATAGCGGCCGTCACCGTCCGCCATCGCAACCAGCGCCTGCCGGGCATCATCTGTCAGCGGCAGGGGCGCGCCGAGGAGATCCTCTGCCCGGGCGATGAGGGTCTCCAGCGCGGCGTCGTCGAGGCGTTTCAACACGAAGACCTGGGTTCGGGAAAGGAGCGCCCCGTTGAGCTCAAAGCTCGGGTTTTCCGTCGTCGCACCGACGAGGACGATGGTGCCGTCTTCGACATAAGGCAGGAACGAGTCCTGCTGGGCACGGTTGAACCGGTGAATCTCATCGACGAACAGCATCGTGCCCTGGCCGACCTCACGCCGGCGCTGCGCCGCCGAGAACACCTTTCGGAGGTCAGCGACGCCGGAGAAGGTGGCGGAGAGCGGTTCGAACGCCAGATCCGTCTGCTCGGCGAGGAGCCTGGCGATCGTGGTCTTCCCGCACCCCGGCGGACCCCACAACACCATGGACACGAGCCGGTGCGCATCCACCATCCGGCCGATCGGAGCATCAGGTGCGAGCAGGTGGTCCTGCCCGACGACGTCGCGCAGGGTGCGGGGGCGGAGCCGGTCGGCCAGAGGCCGGGAGGCGTCGTCGGCCTCGAACAGGGATGGTGTGTCGTTCACGAGCGCTCCGGTTTCAGGCCACCTGCGAGGTCGTAGGAGGTGTAGATGAGGTCCTCGATCAGCTCCGGCGTGATCCCGGCCCCGGGGCCAATAGAGATCCAGTGCTGCTTGTCGAGGTAATGCCCGGGGACGATCGTCGCGTGGTCGCGGCGGAGTGCGTCACCGTAAGGCGGGTCGATCTTCACAGTGATGATCTGCAGATCAGGGTCGTCCTCGGTGACGATGAGAAAGACTTTGCCGCGCACTTTCCACACGTCCAGATGCGGGGTGAACGGACGCCCGCGGCTCACATCGTTAAGCGATGCCGCTGTGTCGCGGGCAATCTGCTGCAGCCGCGCTCCGGAGAGCGTCATCGCTTGTCCCGCACGTTGAAGACCTCCTTGTCAGGCCTGAACGGATGCGTCCAGAGGCGGATTGAAGCTGATACGTAACGAGTGTACGCACGCCCGGTCGTCGAGCAGGGACCCAGTGATGGCGCCGCACCCTGGAGTGAAGCCGCTACCCCAAACTGCCTGCTGCCGAGCGGCCGCGGCGGTACTCAAGAACGGAGCAGGTTAGGAACCCAGCTGCAGCCAGGACCATGCAAAGGAGCGACGCCGGCCCCCACCATTCCGGCAGCTGTTCAGCCAGCAGCACCGCGCCCACACCGAAAACGATCGAGGCACCGAACAGGCGGCGGCTCCAAGCAGTCATATGCACAGCCTAACCGCAGCATTCTTCTGGTCTTGCCATTCTCCGGCGATCGGGGGACAACCAGGAGAAAGTCTCCGCTCTGGCTAGACTCGGGGCCATGACAGCTTCCGTTCTACTGCAGCCGCTAGCCGGTGCCACACACGGAATCCGGGTGACGTGATGGCACTGCCTCATGGACAACTGGGCTCGTCCACGATGGGTCTGGTGGCGGGTCTCGGACTTGCAGTCGCCGGCTGGTTCGCCATCGGACCCGATCACCTCGTCTACGCGTTTGTTGTCCAGGGCGCCTTTCTCTTCATGGCGCTCCTGATTGGTCCGGTACTGGTGGACGTTGCACGCCAGCGCTACCGGGTCAAACCATTCGAGCCACGGATTTACACCCTGCTGGGAACGGAGGCATTCCGGCGCTTGCTCGGCGTCGTCGGCTGGAACAGGATCATTATGCAGATGCGTCGGACAGAGCAAGGAGCGTCAGGAAAAGCCCGCTTCCTTCGAGGGACCGAGCAGTCCGAAACCGGTCACCTTCTCGGCTTCTCCGCTACCGCAGTACTGGCCATCATGGCCGTGGCGGCATCACACCCTCGAGGTGCTGCACAGATTCTGTTGATCGGGGTGATCCTGCACTTGTATCCCGTCATGATCCAGCGCATCACCCGCTTCAGAATCACCAGCCATCGAACCAACATCAAGGAAAGCGGACGCTGAAGGATTAATCCGGGCCGCATGCACAGTGGATTTACGTCGGATGAATTGGGTTAATCAGCGGCTACGGTCACTTCTCGGCCGAGGATCATTGTTATGAGGTCGTCCAGAGTTCCGTGGCACTTCTCCAATTCAGGGAGGTGGTGGAACGTGCTGGTGGTCCCGGGGTCATCTATGACTCCGGCCGGGGAATGCAGGATTATTCTTCTGCCTTGATCAATCGCGATGCCAAGCTCAACATGCGTGCCCCGAAGATTTCTGCCTCCTGGTTGTCTACAGTCACTCACATGGATTTCATGGATATTGACGGGGCAAAGATAGCGTTCAGGGTCACGGGTTCCGGTCCTGCCTTGCTTGCACCGGAATGTAACTACACGTGGTTTCCCGAGTTGGTGGAACTGATGGCGCGTCGATTCACCGTCATCATTGCCTCGCCCCGCGATTTCGGAGCCAGCACGCGAACTCGTGGACCATACAATCCTGACCGCTGGGCCAGCGACTTGCGCCAAGTGGCTCTAAACCTGGGGTTTCCACGCTTCCTGTTTTTCGGTTATTCGTTCACTGGTGCATTCGGCCCTTGGCTGGCACAGCGGTTAGCCGAGCATGGGTCTGTAGTGGCCGTTGCCGCGGGTGGTTTCCCCCTGCTTGGAGACTACGGGATCACTTCCCGCGACGTTGATGTGCAGATGGCGGAAATGGAGCAGGACGAGTCCCTCTGGGCGCAGATTGATCACAGGTTCGATCCTGTGGCGGGTGCCATTTTCTACCGTGAGCTCGCCAGCCTAGCCCCGAATTCCCTGGTTGATAGTGCTCCCAGTCCGCTCTATTGCTTCTGGGGCGACCAGGATCATGATGCTGTTGGGATGGTCCTGCCTCATGAAGAGTTGGCCGACGGTTTGAGTCGGCGGGGTGTCCCGTGGAAGCAGTATCCAGGGTACGACCACGAGGGCCTCAACGGTGAGTTGCAGGTTGCATGGCCAGATGTCGAGACGTGGCTCCTGGAACAGGCCGGCGAACAGGGCCTTTGAAGGGGTGGGCAGCTGGTTGACACCCGCCCACCCGGAAAACCAAGATTCGTCCCATGACAATCCGAGTACACAGCGAACCCAACTGCGGCAACGCACCTCGCCACGAGATCACCCGCCGCTTCGCTGTTGCCCTCACAAGCATCGACGCAACAGATCTCCAATCGTTGCTCTCTCCCGACGCGGAGTGGGACGTTCTCGGAAGAACGGCATGCCGAGGTCTACCTGCGATTCTTTAGGCTGTTGCGTTGACTACTGCGATGGTTACTAAGATTCGGACCTATCACGCTTCTTCAAACGCCGGCTGATTCTGCTAACGATCCTTACCTCGGACGCCGGCTGCATCGTGGTGACCACGAGTCCAGTGATTCCGATAACCAAGGTGACAACCCCGAGAAAGATAGGAATCCAAGGCAGACCGACCAAAACTACGTGCCTGGTCACCAACCTTCCTCACATGAACTGTTAGACAGAATAAGTGAAGTCGCGTGCCGCGCAATGAGAATATGACGGCCGAGCCCGAATTAGTGTGACAAGGATGGCTCACAGTGACAGACTCTCGACTGTCAGTCCGCTGATAATGCGGGACCTCAGCAGTTGTCTCGATGAAGACCGGGAGTAAAACATGTCACCAACACCGAGCGATGCAACGCTTGAGGAAATTACCAGGCTGATCAATTTTGAGACAGTCAGCCGGGACAGCAACCTTCCGCTGATCGAGTATGTGGGTGAGCGCCTCAAAGCCCTGGGCATCGAATCCAAGCTGGTTCACGATGCAACCGGTCAGAAGGCAAATTTGCTCGCCACCATTCCTGCGGGCGACGGCACACGGACCGGTGGCATTGTGCTTTCCGGACACACCGATGTTGTGCCCGTCGACGGACAGGACTGGGGCTCTGACCCTTTCACCCCTGAAATACGTGATGGCAAGCTTTATGCCCGCGGCGCCTGTGACATGAAATCCTTTGTTGGCGTGGTGATGGCCAAACTCGACTCCATCGTTGCTGCCGAACTCAGCGAACCCATCCATCTGGCCTTCTCCTACGATGAGGAAGTTGGCTGCATCGGTGCGGTTGGCCTGGTAGAGGCCATCACGGCCGAGGGTCTGAAGCCGCGCGGTGCCATTGTGGGGGAGCCAACCTCGATGCGCGTGGTGCGGGGGCACAAATCGGTCAATGTCATCAAGGTGGATTTTCACGGTATTGCAGCACATTCCTCACTGACCCCGCAGGGAGTCAATGCGATTGCTGCCGCCGCCGACTTTGCGGCCTTTGTTGATGCCAAGGCTGAGAAGTTCGCCGGTGCCGGTGCGTCTGATGAAGCCTTCATTGTCCCCTACACCACTGCTACGGTGAACCAAATTCAGGGCGGCATCGCGGTAAACACCATACCGGCAGCATGCACGCTTCACTTTGAATTCCGTTCCATTGCGGATGATGACCCGGTGGAACTCATTGAAGAATTCCGTGCTGAAGCGCTGCGCATTGAGGCGCTCATGAAGGAGCGGAACCCAAAAGCCCGCGTTGATTTCACGGTGCTGGCCCAGACACCGGGGCTTGATACTCCCGAGGAGGACTCCATAGTCTCCCTGGCATCCGAACTGGGTGGAACGCCAAGCCCGGATAAGGTGACCTACGGTACCGAGGCGGGACTGTTCTCGAATGCGGGCATTCCCACGGTAGTTTGCGGACCCGGCGACATTGCCCAGGCTCATGCACCTGACGAATTCATCGCACTGGAGCAGATTGCCGCGTGCGAATCATTCATCGACAACCTTGTGGAAGCACTCACCGCACAGTCTGCCAATCCTCAGCCCACGCCCACCGGGAGCCTCTCATGAGCGCAGCGTCAACGATAACTCCGAAGCAATTCAAAGATGCTAAGAAGGCGGTGATCAGCAGCTCGATTGGTGCCGCCCTTGAATGGTTCGACATCATCGTCTACGCAACCTTTGCAACCGTCATTGCCAAGAACTTCTTCCCGGATTCGGACCCGGTGTTCGCACTGATTCTCACCTTTGCCACTTTTGCGATTTCCTACCTGATCCGCCCGCTGGGCGGCCTGGTGCTCGGTAGTTACGCGGACCGCAAGGGGCGCAAGAGTGCACTCTCACTGACCCTGCTGCTGATGATGGTCGGCACGTTGATCATGGCAGTGGCGCCCACCTACGCCCAGGTTGGCATGTGGGGCGGGGTAATTATCCTGCTCTCACGCCTCATCCAGGGTTTCTCCGCAGGCGGCGAATTTGGCACTGCAACTGCATTTCTGATCGAGACGGCACCGCACAAGAAAGCGTTTTATTCGTCTTGGCAGGTGGCAAGCCAGGGCGCCTCAATGCTGCTGGCCTCAGCCTTTGGCTTCGCGCTGACTGAAGGACTCTCCGAAGAGGCGCTGAACAGCTGGGGCTGGCGTGTGCCGTTTTTCGTCGGCCTGCTTATTGGTCCGGTGGGACTCTACATCCGCGCCAGGCTTTCGGAGACCGAGGATTTCATTCACAGTGAAAAGGAATCTTCTCCGGTCAAGACCTTGATCGTGAACCATTATGGGCGCCTGCTTGCCGGTTCAGCTGTCATTGGTGTGGCGACAATCTCCGTTTACATGATTCTCTACATGCCCACATTTGCCGTGACAAACCTGGAAATCCCGGCAACTGCGGCATACCTCGGCGGCGTGGTTGCCGGCATTGTTACCCTCGTGGGCGTGCCGTTTGTTGGTCACCTCGCGGACCGGGTGGGACCCGCAAAGGTGATGACTTATGCGGCAATCGGTGCGCTGCTCCTGGCTTGGCCGCTTTTCCAGCTCTTGGTCACCAATCCAACGGTGCCAACACTTGTCATGGTTATCGGCATACTCGGCGTGATCATGGCGTTCTACTTTGGACCGCTTCCTGCCTTGCTCTCCTCGATGTTCCCGGCAGCGATTCGGGGAACCGGGCTGGCAGTCACGTATAACGTTGGTGTGACGTTGCTGGGGGGTATTGCACCGCTGGTGCTGACCTGGCTGTTGAGTGTCACCGGGTCGTTGAGCGCACCGGGGTTGTACTACATGGCCATCGCGGTGATTTCCCTCGTTGGCTTGTACTTCGTGAGAACTCGTTACGGCCGGCCCTAAGCCTCAACGATTGGTTCACTTCCAATCCCCGGAAGGCCCCGTCTCTCTGCCAATTAGCAGAGAGACGGGGCCTTTGCCGTGGGGTTACAAGGCTATGACGCCGCAGCTTAGCGGGCGTCCACTCGCTCCTGGTGTTTACGTCCGGCCCGGGCCGCGAGGAACAACAGGGAACCGATCACTACATACACGGCGGCGCTGAGCCAGATGGTCGCGGACTGCTGGGTGAGGAGTGCGATGCTCGCGATGATCGCGAGGACCGGCAGGATGCGGGGGGCGGTGAAGTGGTCGTGGTCGACTTTGTCCTTTTTGAGGACGAGGACGCTGACGTTGGCAGAAAGGAACACCAGGAGCAGGAGCAGCACCGTGGTTTCCGCCAATGTGGCGACATTTCCGGTGAGGGTAAGGACGATCGTCAAACCGGCAATGACCACGATGGAGACCCAGGGAGTGCGGCGGCCGGGCAGCACGCGGCTGAAGGCACGGGGGAGCAGCTCGGCTTCGGCTAATCCGTAGCCGACACGGCTGGCCATCACCATGAACAGCAGTGCACCGTTGGAAATGGCGATCAGGGCGATGATGCTGAAGACTCCCGGCGGGATTCCGACGCCGCTCGCGGCGACAACATCTAGCAGAGGTCCGGTGGATTCGGCCAGATCAGCCGGCGGCAGGACGATGACCGCCCCGATGGCGATGAGGAGATAGACGACCCCGGCGGTGCTGATGGCGCCGAACAAGGCGCGGGGGTAGGCCTTGGACGGGTTGCGTACTTCCTCGGCCATGTTGGCTGCGGCCTCGAAACCGAGGAAAGAGAAGAAGGCGACAATCGATGCGGCGAAGGCGCCTTGGAGGGGCGGTACGTCCGGTGCGAACTCAAGGAGGCGGGAGGGGTCTCCGTTGCCGGAGGTGAAGACGATGGCGGCGACAACGATGACAATGACGAGACCGGTTACCTCGATGATTGAGGCCACGAGGTTCGCCCCGAGGGACTCCCGGACGCCGCGAAGATTGATCAGGGTCAGCAGGATGATGAACACGATTGCTGCAGGGGCGGCCGGAACATCGATGATCGCTGTCAAATAATCGCCCGCGAAAGCGTTAGCAAGGGCAGCGGCTGTGGTGATTCCTGAGGCCATCATCAGGAAGCCGACGAGGAATGACACATAGGGGATGCCGAAAGCCCGGTCGGCGTAACGCGCGGCACCGCCGGCGTGGGGATATTTGGTGATCAGCTCCGCGTACGTCGCGGCGGTGAGCAGAGCAACGACCAGCGCAATCAGCAGGGGTATCCAGATTGCGCCGCCGACATCGGCGGCCATGGTACCCACCAGGGTGTAAATGCCGGCGCCGAGGGTGTCGCCCACAATAAACGCGAACAGCAGCGGCGCACCAATTGCCCGCTTCAGCCCGGTTGGTGCTTTGGAGGTGGCTGTGCCGGTATCTTTCGTCATTGGACTATTGGAGTCCGCTTGCCGCCCGAAGGCAACTACTTGGCCGAAATTCAGAATGTGGGTAGTTAGCGCTGGTAGGGGGGCGGACTAATTCAAGCCGTTCTCACCCTTGTGTTGTTCGTCCGCGCCGGAGCTTGCTGATGCCTACTACCGAGCGGACGTTGCAGGCGACCCGGAGGCGCGCAGTATCCCCTCCGATCCAACGTCGTCGCCGTCGGCAACCCTGCCCGTGTCATCCGCACGAGTGGATAGTTCTGCGTCCTGACACTACGCCTCCTGATCAGGGAGCTGCGCGATGAGGTTCTGCATTTTCTTCCGGCGGCGGGGAGTCCATATCGGGTACCAGGCTGCCGCCACGGTGAAGAACACCGTGGCAGCCACCCAGAACCACGGATGGTCAGGGTTGTCGATAATGAGAAAAACACCTAACCCGGCGAAACCAATGAACACGAGCATTCCGAGCCAGGCCATAAGTCGCTCGTGCCGAATTGCCTTTGTCAGTTCCGGAAGCCATTGCTCCGCCCTTGCACCTTCCGGAAGTTCGCCGGAGGACAGGGCTGTCCGGAAGTTGGTGGCGGTGGGCCAGCCCGCAGGC
Organism: Arthrobacter sunyaminii; assembly: GCF_018866305.1. NCBI lineage: Bacteria > Bacillati > Actinomycetota > Actinomycetes > Micrococcales > Micrococcaceae > Arthrobacter > Arthrobacter sunyaminii. The sequence goes on along the minus strand of NZ_CP076456.1, from coordinate 2,452,069 downwards.
TTCCGGCGCTCTCGTGCCCGCTGCCATTTCACAAACCAGAGGATGAAGGAGCTGAGGGCTATGCCCGTGATAGCGGTGAAGGCGATGCGCCCCGGCCCCAGGATCTCCCCTGTGAAGTAGTCCATGCCGAGCAGGACAACCGTGTAGAGAACTGCGATGAGGAGGAAGAGGCCCAAGCTTGGCAGCCGGCGTAACTTCCTGATCAGGAAGCCTTCCGTGTGCTGTACTGTCGCGGGGTTTCTGGTGCCGGGGCCGGATCCGCCCGGACTCGCGGCACCTTTGGAGCTGTTCACTTGATGAGCCTAAACGGTGCAGCGGGCGATACGGGCCAGGCGCGGGACCGCTGCTTCCGCGCGCCGGGGCTGATGCTCCTCGGAAGGAAACACCAGCCCCGCCGAACAGCAGGTTAGTGCCCGCGGGCGATCCATTCCTCCAGGTGCGGTGCCTCCGCACCGATGGTGGTGGAGTCGCCGTGACCGGTCAGCACCCGGGTCTCCGACGGCAGGGTCAGGAGGCGTTCGCGGATGGACTTGATGATGGTGGGGAAGTCGCTGTAGGAGCGCCCCGTGGCTCCGGGGCCGCCGCTGAACAGCGTGTCACCGCTGAACACCACCGGTGAACCGTCGCCGGGTGCATCGGCAGCCAGCAGGAAGCACACGGAGCCGGGGGAGTGCCCCGGCGTGTGGATGGCCTGCAGGGTAATGCCGGCCACCTCGAAGATGTCGCCGTCCTCGATGTCGTCGTCGGGTCCCTCATCCGGGAACACGGCGTCCCAGAGCATCCGGTCCGCAGCGTGCAGGAACACGGGAGCGCTGAAGCGGTCCCGTGCCTCGCCCACGGCGCGGATGTGGTCATCGTGTCCGTGCGTGAGCAGGATCCCCTGGACCTCGCGGTCGCCGACGGCGGCAGCCACGGCGTCGACGTCGTGGGCCGGGTCAATGATGATCACCTGCGCGTCGTCACCGACGATCCACACGTTGTTGTCCACGTCCCAGGTGCCGCCGTCCAGCGAGAAGGTGCCGGAGGTGACAACCTTGTCGATGTTCGCGCCCATCTAGAGGACCACCACCGAACGCAGGACCTTACCGTCGTGCATCTTGGTGAAGGCTTCCTCGATGTCTTTCAGGCCGATGCGCTCGGACACAAAGGCGTCCAGGTCCAGGCGGCCCAGCTTGTACTGCTCCACCAGCATCGGGAAGTCGCGCGAGGGCAGGCAGTCGCCGTACCAGGAGGACTTCAGTGATCCGCCGCGGCCAAAGACGTCTGCCAGCGGCAGTTCGATTTTCATTTCCGGGTTGGGCACGCCCACCAGGACAACGCGTCCGGCGAGGTCGCGTGCGTAGAACGCCTGCTTGTAGGTTTCGGGGCGGCCGACGGCGTCAATCACCACGTCTGCGCCGTTGCCTCCGGTGAGGGCGCGGATGGCCTCGACCGGGTCTTCTTCCTTGGAGTTGATGACGTGTGTGGCGCCCTGTGCCTTGGCCAGTTCCAGCTTCTTGGAGTCAATGTCCACCGCGATGATGGTGGTGGCTCCGGCCAGCTGTGCCCCGGCAACAGCGGCAATGCCCACGCCGCCGCAGCCGATCACGGCTACGGACTCGCCGCGCTTGACCTCTCCGGTGTTGATGGCGGCGCCAATGCCGGCCATGATGCCGCAGCCGAGCAGGCCCACCGCGGCGGCGTCGACGTCGTCGTCCACCTTGGTGCACTGGCCGGCGGCCACGAGGGTCTTCTCCGCGAAGGCGCCGATGCCCAGGGCAGCGGTGAGCTCGGTGCCGTCCTCCAGGGTCATCTTCTGGGTGGCGTTATGGGTGTTGAAGCAGTACTGCGGCTCGCCCTTGCGGCAGGCCCGGCACTCACCGCAGACGGCACGCCAGTTCAGGACCACGCGGTCACCGGGGGCAACCTCGGTGACGTCGGGGCCGACGGCGGAAACCACGCCGGTGGCTTCGTGGCCGAGCAGGAACGGGTAATCGTCGTTGATGGCGCCCTGCTTGTAGTGCAGGTCGGTATGGCAGACGCCGCAGGTGAGGATGTCCACCAGGGCTTCTCCGGGGCCGGGATCCGGAACCAGAATGGTCTCCAGTGAAACGGGGGCGTTCTTTTCCTTGACGACTACGGCCTGAACCTTATGAACCATGAGTGCTGCCTCTCGGGGGTGTCCGGGCGGGACGCCGATGTCCGGCGCTCCGCATCCATCCTATGAAGCGGGACGGATGTGCGCGAAGTTGACGTGAGTGAATGAATCAGTGAAGAAGGGCAGACCTTGCGGGCGGGTCCCGGCACTTGATTCACATAACCGGTGACCTTACCGCGAAAGCGGCCGCCGGGCCTGCGTATTGAGAACTAGTGGCGCCGCGGGGTTTGCCGGAATTCGTTGTACAGGTAACGGGGTTTGCCGCACTCCGTTGTACAGGTAACGGGCATAAATGCCGCTTTTGGCCCCATTACCTGTACTACGGGCCGGCTGGGCGACGTTTTGGCCCCGGGAGGACTAGACGCCCAGGCGGGCCTTGACCTCTGCGGCGGACGGGTTGGTGGCCGATGAGCCGTCCGGGAAGATCACGGTGGGCACGGTCTGGTTGCCGCCGTTGATTTCTGCCACGAGTTCGGCGGTGCCGTCCACGTTCTCAATGTTCACCTCGTTGTAGCCGATGCCCGCTGCGTCCAGCTGGGACTTCAGGCGGCGGCAGTAACCGCACCAGGAGGTGGAGAACATAGTGATGGAACCGGCGTCGGGGGTGAATGCTTCTGCTGTGGCGGCCATGAAAGGCTCCTTTTGTGTGCGCGGGAACAGGGGACTGCACCGTACAACCTCGGGGGCGCTTGTTCAATTCCCGCGGGCGGCCGGACGGACTGGCAGACTGGAAACATGTGCGGACGTTACGTAATGGCAAAGACGACGGCGGACCTGGTCGCTGAGGCCGAGGCCGAGGCCGATGCGTTCCTGGAGCTGCGCTCGTCCTGGAACGTCGCGCCGACGTCGGACGTGCCGGTGGTGCTGGAACGGTTTGTCGGCGAGCGGCAGCAGGAGCGCCGCCGGGTGCGCCAGGTGCATGTGGCGCGGTGGGGACTGGTGCCGGGCTGGGCGAAGGACGCTTCGGCCGGGGTGCGCGCCTTCAACGCGCGCAGCGAAACGGTGCTGGAGAAGCCGACCTTCCGCGATGCCGTTGTCTCGCGCCGCTGCGCGGTGCCGGTGCAGGGCTATTACGAGTGGAAAACCGGGCCCGGAAAAACCAAGCGACCCTATTATGTGCAGCGTGCGGACGGGGCGCTGACCTTTTTTGCCGGACTCTACGAATGGTGGCGCGACCCGGCGAAAGCACCCGGCGAGCCGGGCAGCTGGCTGCTCTCGACGTCCATCCTCACTGCTGCCGCTCCGCATCCGGCAGAGATCCGCAGCGCCGGGCAACCGGACGTGCTCGCGGAACTGGGGGAGCTGCACGACCGTATGCCGGTTCCGCTTTCCCGGCAGTCCATGCCCGCATGGCTGGATCCGGCTGCGCCGGACGCGGCGGCACTGGTTCACCGGGTTGTTGCACAGGCGCACGGTGAGGCCGCACGCTGGACACTGCGGGAAGTGGGGCCGGCGGTGGGAAGCATCCGCAACGACGGACCGGAGCTGCTCGCTGCCCCCGCCCCTGAAGCGACTGAGCCGGCCCTGTTCTAGCCGGTCAGATTGTTCTAGCCGGTCAGATCGGAGAGGGCAACCTGCGCCGGATCGGTGTCAATGGGGTCGATGACCTCGAGAGTGACGTGGCCGTCCGCCTCGATGCGCAGGCCCGGGTTGTGGCACACTTCCCAGCGGTAGCCGTCTGGATCGGTGAAGTAACCGGAGTAGCCGCCCCAGCTCATCTGCGTTCCCGGTGCCGTGACCGACCCTCCGGCTGCAGCAGCTTCGGCCAGGACTGCGTCCACTTCCGCCGCTGAACCCACGTTGTGGCCCAAGGTGACGGGAGCGGCGGCCGCCTCACCCATGGGACCGGCTTCGGCTGCCAGATGGTCCCGCCGGAAGAACGCCAGCAGCAGCCCCGGGCCCACCTGATAAAAGATGACCTCTTCAGGGACGTGCTGGACCGCCTCCCAGCCAAGCCGGGAAGAATAAAACGCGTAGGTTACCTCGAGATCCCGCACGCCTGCGGTGATCACGGACAAAGAAGGTTTCACCCTCCTGATCTTGCCACTGCCTGCCCGAAAAGTTTGTGTCTTACGTGTGTGACTTTCCGGGCGATCTGCCGGCCGGAAGGGCTCAGGGCACCTGGAAGCGTTGACCCGTCCGGGGTGCGGGGCTGTCATGGGTTTATGGCACGGAATTCTCCACCACCACGTCGCCCGGCCGGAAGTCACGAGCCGGATGGCGCAGACGATAAGGCATCGGCGAACCGGACGCGGAAACGCACCGGGTGGGCCCGCTTCCTGATTCCGGTGGTGCTGATTGTGGTCTGGTTCGGGGTCGGAGGCATTGGCGGCCCCTACTTCGGCAAGATCAGCGAAGTGGCCGACAACAACCAAACGTCGTATCTGCCCGCCAGTTCGGCATCCACCCAGGTGGCTGAGCTGCAGAAGAAGTTCACGGACAGCGATGCGATTCCCGCCGTCGTCGTCTATGTGAACGACGGCGGCCTGACCGACGCGGACCGGACTTTCATTACCGATCGGGCGTCGGAGCTTTCAAAGGTGAGCGGCGTGGCCGGCGGAGTCTCCCCGCCGCAGTTCTCCACCGACGGCAAGGCAGCGGAAATCTTTGTTCCGGTGCAGGACAATGACAGCGCCTCGGCCACCGTTGAGGACCTGAGCAGCGTGGTGCACGAGGGCATCCCGCCGGGCCTGGACAGCTACGTCACCGGACCGGCCGGACAGCTGGCGGACATCACCGAGGCCTTCGGCGGCATTGACACGTCGCTGGTGCTGGTGGCGGCGCTGGCGGTGCTGGTGATCCTCGTAGTGGTCTACCGTTCACCGCTGCTGCCGTTCCTGGTCCTGCTCACCTCCATCCTTGCCCTGTCAGCTGCCATCCTGGTGGTCTTCTATCTGGCCAAAGCCGGAACGCTCACCCTGAACGGCCAGGTGCAGGGAATCCTGTTCATCCTGGGCATCGGCGCCGCCACGGATTATTCCCTGCTCTATGTCTCCCGGTACCGGGAATCCCTGCGGGACCATGAGGGCCGGTGGGACGCTACCAAGGCGGCACTGAAGGGAACCTTCGAGCCGGTGCTGGCGTCTGCGGCTACGGTAACGGCCGGCCTGCTCTGTCTGCTGCTAAGCGACCTGAACTCCAATAAGGCGTTGGGCCCGGTGGCTGCCATCGGCATCGGCTTTGCGTTCCTGGCAGCCATGACGCTGCTGCCGGCACTGCTGATGCTGACCGGGAGGGCGGCCTTCTGGCCCCGCCGGCCCGCCTTCGGGTCCGAGCATCCGGACCGGGACGGGAACTCTCCCAAAGGGTTCTGGCCACGCGTGGCCCGGACCGTCAAGGCTCATCCGCGCCGTACGTGGGTGATTCCCACGCTGGTGCTCCTGATTGCGGCGTCAGGCCTGCTGCAGCTGCGGGCTTCCGGGGTGCCGCAGAGCGATTTTGTGCTGGGGCAAACCGCCACCAAGGAAGGCCAGCAGGTCCTGGGCGAGCACTTTCCCTCCGGCTCGGGCAGTCCGGCACTGATTGTGGCTCCGGAAGGGGAACTGGACACCGTGGCCCGTGCAGTCCTGGAGGTTCAGGGCGTGGATGCCCTGGCCGTGGATGCTACGGGCACCCCGGCCGGAACGCTTCCGGTGACGGCCGACGGCGTACAGGCCTCGCCCGTCCCGGGAACCTCAGGTGCGCCCAAGGTGGTGGACGGGAAAGTTCTGCTGGAGGCCACGCTGAAGGATGCCGCGGAGTCCGATGCCGCCGAACAGGCAGTAACCGCCATGAGGGACAAAGTGGCCGGGATCGGCGATGTCCTGGTGGGCGGGGTGACGGCCACGACCATCGACACCAACGCGGCGGCCGCCCATGACCGGAACCTGATCATTCCGGTGGTCCTGGTGGTGATCCTGTTCCTGCTGATGCTCCTGCTGCGGGCGCTGCTGGCCCCGTTCCTGCTGATCCTGACGGTCCTGCTGTCCTTCGGAGCGACCATGGGCGTCTCCGCCCTGGTGTTCAACCACGTCTTCCGCTTCCCGGGGGCAGATCCGGCCGTTCCGCTGTTCGGCTTTATCTTCCTCGTGGCTCTGGGCGTGGACTACAACATCTTCCTGATGACCCGCGTTCGGGAAGAGAGCATCATTCACGGCACCAGGGAAGGAGTGGTCCGCGGGCTGCTGATTACCGGCAGCGTCATTACCAGTGCCGGCATTGTCCTGGCGGCGACCTTCGCCGCCCTGGGCGTGATCCCGGTGCTCTTCCTGGCACAGCTGGCCTTTATTGTCGCCTTCGGGGTCCTGCTGGACACCCTGGTGGTGCGTTCGCTGCTGGTACCCGCCCTGTCCTACGACATCGGGCGCAGAATCTGGTGGCCTTCCAAACTCTCCCGGGTGGCACCGGGACATCACAGGAAGGCAGTTCCCGGTCATGCCGGGTCCGCCGGACAGTGGCCTCCGGAGAACCCGGGAGCCCCAGCCAGCTAATCTATTGTCATGGAAAGCCTTGATCACCAACGATCCATGACCTCCCAGCTGGACGATGTCCGCACCGCCATCGATGAAATCGACGAGGAAATCGTGGCGCTGATCTGGCGCCGGGAGCGGCTGGTGCGCCTCGCCGGTTCCCTCAAGGACAACGACGCCGAAGTCAAAGCTCCCGCGCGCGTCGAGGAGGTCCTCGAGCATGTCCGAACCACAGCACAAGCCCAGGACGGTGACCCCACAGTGGTGGAGGCCACGTACCGGGCCATGATTGATGCCTTCATCGACTACGAGCTCAAAGTGCGGCATGAAGCGCAGACCCGGGCCAAACTGGATGCCTTCTCCCGCAGCTAGCTGACGGGCGGGATGCCGGATTGCAGGTGTGGGGTACGGTACTCACACGTCATAGGTGCCCCGCACCGGGACAGCAGCCAGGGGGAGAAGCAGATATGGACCAGGAACAGACCGCACCGGAACAATGGCGGACCATCGCTGCTGCGCTCGCGGATGAGCGCCGGCTGCGGCTCTATGCACGAATAGTCACGGCTGCCGAGCGGGGTGCACCCCTTGACGGCCAGGACCTGGACCCCAAGGAACGCAAATCGCTGGCCGTACTGCAAAAGGCCGGCCTGGTTACCTCCGGCGCGTGCGATGTCCATCCCGCAGGCGGTGTGTTTGCCCGGTTGCTGGCCAGCGGCAAGGAAGCACCGGATACCTCGGTGCGCAGGTTCCTCGTGAACGGAAAAATCTCTTCGTATCCCCGGCGGCAGGCCGACCGGCTGGAGTTGCTCCACTACGTTGCCGGCCACGTCTTCGAAACCGTTCCGGCACCCCCGGGAGAGGTTCCCGTCCTGACTGAACGGGAAATCACCGGCCGTCTGGGCGGTTATTCCACCGATCCCGCCGCCGTTCGCCGCTACCTGGTGGATGAGGGGATCGTCCTGCGCAATCCGGAGGGATCGCGTTACTGGCTGGCAAGTCCGCGCCCGGCGGACGGCATGGAATTTGCTTAGTGCAACTTGCTGCTACGAGGTTCCCTCTTCAAGGATCGACACGATGGAGAAGAGCGTAAAGCAGATGGCTCCGAGTCCAACCAGCACGTGCGCGCCGACAAAGAACGCCGGCTGGGTGTCTGCGGCTTCAAAGAGGAACGCGGCGAAGAACAGACAGGTCAGGGCTGTTCCGATGGGCATGAGCGGGATGCGGTTGGCCAGGGCAAACGTGCGGCGCCAAACGAGGGCCAGCAGCAGCACTTTCGACAGGATGCTGAAGCAGATCAGTCCGAGGCCGATCAGCACACACCCCGGAGCCAGCCGATAGGGCTCGCTGGAGCTGAACAGCACGAATAGTCCGAGCACTGCGTTGACCGTGCCCGCGGCCCCGACCAGCCAGGCCCAGGCGAAACGCTCGCCGTCGCTGAAGGCGTTGCGCACCTGGCGCACGATGCTCGCGACAAGGGCGATCAGCGCCGTGCAGATCGCTGAAAGACCGATCAGAACGTGGCCGGCAACGAACCCGGGAGTGTCTCCGCGTACCAACAGTCCGGTCGCAAGACAGAAGCCGACGACGGCGGCCGCCGCCGGAACCGTGATCATGACGGCGCCGACGGTGCGGGAGTGGGCGCCCTCCGGCGGGCCGTCCAGAGGATTGAGCAACTGTGCTGACTGAATCAGCGTGAACTTTGTGGATGCGGCGGCAACGGTGCTGACGCACGCGGCGACCAGGCCAACGCCAATCACAACGAAGCCCGCCGTGAGGTTCTGCGCGGTGTTGTCCCGGGTGGCCAGAACGATGCCCCAAATGACGGCGGCGGCGGCAACCACATAGCCGGAGAGCGGCAGGACGATTCCCCAGACGCGTCCGTAGCGGTCGATGAGCTGTCTGATGATAGTGGCCGCCGTCGTGAACAGTGCATAACAGATGGCGGTCAGCCCCACGTTGACGTGTCCTGCGACAAAGTGATCGGCATCGTCCCGCCCGGCCAGGATGTAGAGGCCGTAGGACAGGCAAACAGCGCCCATCAGAAGCGGTATGGCGCGAAAAATGATGCTGATGGTGTGGTTCATGGCCTGCCCCGAGAGAATTGGCGGATCCCGTGCGGTTTCGTTCATAGCCGGTCGGCGGTAGTGCCAGTTTGCGCCTGCGGCACGGGCGGAACAACGCCGGAAGGCCCAAGGAGCGCCACTGGCCGTGCAACGTGCCGCCCGCCGCACGGACCGTTGACTTGGCAGGATGCCGGGCGTCGAATGGAAAGTGCTGTCTGGTCCGGCACTATTCAGGACGAACTCCCAAGGAGCGTCAATGGCCGCCAAATTTACCGCCCACGGCGCAGAAGCCACCCACCCCGTATCGCGCGCGGCCACCGATCTGGGTTCACCGGCATCGTCCCATCTGCTGGCCTCCCCACCCGCTGCGCCAAACGCACCCGCCAGCGCAACTCCCCGGGGCCGGCGCGGCGGACCGCCCGCCGGCCCCGGCGACGGTGCTCCGGCACCGCACGCGCGGCGGCAAACAGGGCTGGTCTTCGCCGGGTTGATCCTGGCCGTGCTGATTTCGGCCCTGGACCAGACCATTGTGTCCACGGCGCTGCCCACCATTGTGGGAGACCTCCAGGGCCTGGACCACCTGTCCTGGGTGATTACGGCCTATCTGCTCACCTCCACCATCGGACTGCCGATCTACGGCAAACTCGGCGACCTGCTGGGACGCAAGAACATCTTCGTCTTTGCCATTGCGGTGTTCCTGGCCGGCTCCGCCCTGTCCGGGCAGGCGCACAGCATGACCGAGCTGATCACCTACCGGGCCATCCAGGGGGTGGGCGGCGGCGGGCTGATCATCGGCGCACAGGCCATCATCGGTGACATTGTCTCCGCCCGCGACCGCGGCCGGTACATGGGGCTGATCGGCGCCGCCTTCGGGCTGGCATCGGTGAGCGGCCCGCTGCTGGGAGGCTATTTAACCGAGTACTGGTCCTGGCGGTGGATTTTCTACATCAACCTTCCGCTGGGCCTGATCGCACTGGCCGTGATCATCACCTCCCTGCACCTGCCGACCAGGTCCGGACCCCGCCCTCCACTGGACTACGTGGGCGCCGTCCTTCTGGCCGTCATCAGCGCCGCGCTGGTGATGCTGACCAGCTGGGGCGGAACCACCTATGCCTGGACGTCCCCGACCATCCTCTGGCTGGGAGCAGCCGCCGTCGCCGGCATTGCAGTCTTCATCCCCGTGGAACTGCGTACCGCTGAGCCGATTCTGCCGCTGCAGCTCTTCCGGAACCGGAATTTCCTCGTCTGCACCCTGGTGGGCCTGTCCGTGGGGCTGGCCATGTTCGGCAGCATTTCCTACCTGCCCACCTTCCTGCAGATGGTCAACGGCGCCTCAGCCACCATGTCCGGACTGATGATGCTGCCCATGACCGCCGGCGTGCTGATTACCTCGATCGGCACCGGGCAGCTGATTTCCCGTACCGGAAAGTACAAGATCTATCCCATCCTCGGCGCGGCCGTGATGATCATAGGGCTGCTGCTGCTCTCCCGGATTTCCAACACCACGCCCTACTGGTTCACGGCGCTGGGCATGTTTGTGCTGGGCCTGGGCATCGGAGCACTGATGCAGAACCTGGTGCTGATCGTGCAGAACAGCGTCCCCGCGCAGAACATGGGCACCGGCGTATCCTCCGCCAACTATTTCCGGCAGATGGGAGGTTCGCTGGGGATCGCGGTGTTCGGCTCCTTCTTTATCAAGCGGCTGAATGACCAGGTGGGGGACGCCCCCGCCCAGGCTGCGGGTGTGCTCCGCAACGGAGTGAATTCGATCAGTCCGTCCGAACTGAAAATGCTGCCCGCGCCGGTGCGGGACTTTATTGCCCAGGCCTTCGGGGATGCCCTGCCGCCAATTTTCCTGCTCGGCATTCCGGCGTTGGGCGCCGGCCTGATCATGACCCTGTTCATCAAACAGATTCCGCTGTCCGAGACCGCGCGGGTGCACCTCGGAGATGCGGAGCAGGAACCAACCGCCAGGTAAGCGTTAACCGGCATCAGGCACCACCGGCTAGGAGACCGCACCACATGTCCCACAAAGCACTTTCACCACGGATCGCCGCGAGCCCGGCAGCATTGGTTCCCGGCAATCCGGGGCCTGCGCCGGGTAGGCAGCTGCAGGGTACGCGAAAGCACGGGCGGCACCGGGAGGAGGCCGCGCCGGCGGCGATGCCCAAACGGAACCTGCCCCTGGTCTTCACCGGGCTGGTGCTGTCCGTGCTGCTGGCAGCCCTGGACCAGACCATCGTGGCGACCGCGCTGCCCACCATCGTGGGGGACCTCAACGGGCTCGAGCACCTGTCCTGGGTGGTCACTGCCTACATCCTGGCAGCAACCATCGGCCTGCCGATCTACGGAAAACTCGGCGATCTGTTTGGCCGCAAGAGCATCTTCATTTTCGCCATTGTGGTGTTCCTGGTCGGCTCCATGCTGTCCGGGCTGGCGCAGGACATGGGTCAGCTGATCGGCTTCCGTGCACTGCAGGGCCTCGGCGGCGGCGGACTGATGATCGGCGCGCAGGCCATCCTGGGAGACCTCGTCTCTCCGCGCGAGCGCGGCAAGTACATGGGACTGATCGGAGCAGCCTTCGGACTTGCCTCCGTGTGCGGACCGCTGCTGGGCGGCTGGATCACCGATGCCTGGTCCTGGCGGTGGGTCTTCTACATCAACCTGCCCATCGGAGCGGTGGCGCTCGCCGTCGTCATCACCTCCCTGCAGCTGGCCAAACCCCAGGGAGCCCGCCCGCGGCTGGACTACGCCGGCGCTGCCTTGCTGGCCGTTGCGAGCGCCGCCCTGATCATGCTCACCACGTGGGCGGGCACCACCTATGCCTGGTCAAGTCCGCAGATCCTGGCTCTGGCCGCATTGACCCTGGCTGCGGGTGCGGCATTTGTGCGGGTGGAGCTGAAGTCCCGGGAGCCGATCATGCCGCTGGGCCTGTTCCGCAACCGTAACTTCCTGCTGCCCGTGCTGGTGGGCATCTCCGTGGGCATCGCCATGTTCTCCACCATTTCCTACCTGCCCACCTTCCTGCAGATGGTCAACCGGGCCACTGCCACCGAATCCGGACTGATGATGCTGCCGATGATGGGCGGGCTGCTGCTCACCTCCATCGGCACCGGCCAGCTGATTTCCCGCACGGGAAAGTACAAGATCTATCCGATCCTGGGCTGCGCGGTGATCATTGCGGGCCTGGTGCTGCTGTCCCGGATTTCCGACACCACGCCGTACAGCTTCACGGCGCTCGGGATGCTGGTGATGGGCCTGGGCATTGGAATGCTGATGCAGAACCTGGTGCTGATTGTGCAGAACAGCGTCCCCGGCAGGGACATGGGGGCTGCAATTTCCGCGGCGAACTATTTCCGGCAGATCGGTGCCTCTTTTGGTATTGCGCTGTTCGGCTCCATCTTCATCCACCGCCTGGGCAATGAGATTGCCGCGGCGCCGCAGGGGGCGGGGGCAGCGGTGGGCGGGGACATCAATTCCCTGAGCCCGACGACGCTGCGGGGTCTGCCGGCGCCGGTGCAGGATTTCATCGGCGCGGCCTTTGGGCACGCGCTGCCGCCGATCTTCCTGCTCAGTGTGCCCATTGTCGCAGTAGCCCTGGTGCTGTGCCTGTTTATCCGGGAGACCCCGCTGTCCACCGCGGTCCGGACGGAAGCGGGGGAGGAAGTTTAGGGCGTCCGCGGAGGAATCCGGCGGCGGGAGTGCCGATTGTCAGATGATGGCCGTACACTGGAAACTGTTAGAACATATGTTCGAATTAGTTGCTGTCCACAAACCAATTTTGGCCGCCGCGACGGCTTGGGTGCGGGCACGCCTGCGGCTGGGAGGAAGCTGGAATGGGTGTCTTCAGTGAGGCGGTAGAGGTGGTGTGCTCACCCGCCGGCCAGCCGCTTCGGCTTGTCTGGAGCGGCCGCACCTACAAGGTGGCAGCGGATCCCGTGCGCTGGTATGAGCGCCGGAACTGGTGGGATGAGGAAGCCCGGGCGGAACGCGGACGCGGTCCGGGGCTGGTGGATTCGGAGATCTGGCGGGTACAGGCCCGGCTGACCCCGCGTTCGCCGCTGCGCACCCTGGATCTCTCGCATGACATCAGCTCCGGCCGCTGGCGCCTGATCCGTATCCATGACGCCCTGCGGGAAAGCGCCTAGGAACTGCCGGATATGAGCTTCACCCATCTGCATGCCGCCACCGCCTTCAGCGCCCACTACGGAGTGTCCTGGCCGGAGGAAATGGCGCAGGCCGCTGCGGCCGACGGTGCAGACGCGCTCGCCTGCACCGACCGTGACGGACTGTACGGAACGGTCAAGCACCTGCGCGCCTGCATGGACGCCGGCATTGATCCGATCGTGGGGGTGGATCTGGCGGTGCTGGGGGAGCCGGATGCTTCCGGTGCCCGGCCGGTCACCGGAAGAGTTGTGGTCCTGGCCCGCGGCCGTCGGCAGGGAGCCGGCTACCGCGCGCTGTGCCGGCTGATTTCCGATGCACACGCCGGCACCTCAGCGTCCGCGGCACGCAAGGGCAGCAAACCGGTGGGGGTGACCATGGCGCAGCTGGCGTCACGGGCAGCGGGCGACGACGGCGGTGGGGGCTCCGGTGCCCGCGGCCCCGGAGCCGGCGGTGACACTAATCACGAGCCGCTCCTGACCGTCCTGGTGGGACCGCATTCCGACGTCGGCACCGCCATGCGCAGCCGCAGCTACGCCGTCGCCCGCACACTCTTTCGCCGCTGGCAGGAGACGCTGCCGCGCGCATCACTGGCCGTGGAGGTGGTGGCCCACCTCAGCGCCCCGGGGACCAACCTCAGCCTGGCCCACGCCGTGCGCATGCTCCGCCTGGCGGATGAAATGCAGCTGCCGGCCATCCTCACCAACGCTGTGCGCTACGTGGATGCCGACGGCGCCGCCACCGCCGACGTCCTGGACGCAGCCCGGGCGCTGACCTCCATGGGGCGGCTTCCGGATTTGCAGCCCAACGGACAGGGCTGGCTGAAGAGCGCCGCGCAGATGAAGTCCCTTGCCCGCGAGATCAGCAACGAGGCGGGCTACGGAACCGCCGGGGCCGCCCGGATGCTCCGGGACACCGAGGCGCTCGCCGATGCCTGCCGGATGGATCCGGTGCTGGACATGGGGTGGAAGCAGCCGGTGGTTCCGGAGGCCTCGGTGATCGGCATCAACAACGAACCCATGGCCGAGCTGGTAAGCCGCTGCGAAGCCGGCATCGGCCGCCGGTTCCCCGCCCAGGATCCGGCCTCCGAAGCCCGGCTGCGCAACCGGCTGGCCCATGAACTGGGCATCATTGAACGGCTCGGGTTCGCCTCCTACTTCCTGACTGTCGCCGAGGTTTCCGCCATGATCACCGGCATGGGCGTGCGTGCCGCAGCCCGGGGCTCGGGAGCCTCCTCACTGGTGAACTATCTGCTGGGCATCAGCCACGTGAACCCGCTGGCCCATGACCTGATTTTTGAACGGTTCCTCTCCCGGGACCGTTCCACCCTTCCGGACATCGACATAGACGTTGAAAGTGCCCAGCGGCACAACGTCTATCACCGCATCTTTGAACGCTTCGGCGCCGAACGGGTCACCCTGATGAGCATGCAGAACGGTTACCGGGCGCGCGGAGCGGTGCGCGACGCCGGCATGGCCCTGGGCCTGGCCGAAGAGGACATTGGCGCCGTGGCCAAACAGCTGTGGCGCTTCTCGGCACGAAAGTTCCGGGAAGCGCTCGCGGAAAAGCCGGAGCTGCGGGATATCGCCGAAAGGGTCCAGGGCAACCGGCAGCTGGATTTGCTGGTGGACCTGACCGAACGCCTGGACCGGCTGCCGCGGCACATTTCCATGCACCCGTGCGGCGTGATCCTGGGGGACACCTCCCTGCTGGACCGCACGCCGGTGCAGCCCTCCGGCCTGGGCCTGCCCATGTCCCAGTTCGACAAACACGACATGGATCCCATGGGCATGCTCAAACTCGACGTGCTGGGGGTGCGGATGCAAAGCGCCATGGCCTATGCACTGCAGGAAGTGCGCAGGCTGCATCCCACCAAGGAAGACACCGTCCGCGCCGGGGTGCACCCCGCCGGGCCTGCGGGGAACGGCCCCGACTATGTGCTGGCGGACGGCTCCATTGACCTCGACGCCGTCCCCCTGGACGACCCGGCCACGTATGACCTGATCTGCAGCACCTACACGCTGGGATGCTTCCAGATCGAATCCCCGGGACAGCGGGAATTGATCGGCAAGCTCGCCCCGCGGGAGTTCAACGACCTGATCATCGACATTTCTCTGTTCCGGCCCGGACCCATGAAATCCGACATGGTGCGCCCGTTCCTGGAACACCGGCACGGCTGGTCCCCGGAGGTGTATCCGCACGAAGCCCTGCGGCCGGTCCTGGCGGAAACACACGGGGTGACGGTGTTCCATGAACAGGTGCTGCGCACCTTTGACGTGTTCACCGGCTGCGGATTGGCCAAGGCCGACGAACTGCGCCGGCTGCTGGGCAACGAGGATGCCGAAAAGTCAGTGGAAGACTTCTTCCGCACCGAAGCAGCCAAGCGGGGCTACGGCGCCGAAGTCATCGACAAGGTCTGGGGCACGCTGAAGGCCTTCGGCAGCTTCGGCTTCTGCAAGGCGCACGGGGCAGCCTTCGCGGTGCCCACCTACCAGTCCGCGTGGCTGAAGACCCACCACCCCGAAGCCTTCCTGGCGGGGATCTTCGAACACGATCCGGGCATGTATCCGCGCCGCCTGCTGGTGGCGGAGGCCCGGCGGATGGGGATCCCCATCCTGCCGCTGGACATCAACCGCAGCGGCGCGCAGTACCGGGTGGAACGGGTGCCGGCGGTTCCGGCAACACCCGGGCATCCGGCCCGGCCTTCGAAGCTGGGCATCCGGCTGAGCCTGGCCGGGATCTACGGATTGTCGGCGGCAGAGCTGCGGCGCATCACCGCCGGCCAGCCCTACGATTCCCTGGCCGACCTGCGCGCACGCGCCAGAGTGGGGCGGGCTACGCTGATGCGCCTGGCCTCCCTGGGAGCTTTCGATTCGCTGGCCCGGGAGACCGGAACCGGCGCCTCCCGCGCTGATCTGCTGCACCATCTGGACACCGCGCCGCCGCGGCCGGCCCCGCGGAAATACGATCCCATTCCCGGACAGCTGGCGCTGCCGCTGGGCGACACCGAACTAGAGAACCTGCGGCCGGAACTGCCCGAACCGACGCTGCGCGAGAAGGTGCGCACGGAACTTGATCTGCTGTCCGTGGACGTCAGCGCCCACCTCATCGACAGTTACGGTCCGCTGCTGGCCGAACTGGGCGTCACCAAGGCCCGCGACCTGATCGGTCTGCGGAACGGCTCCGAGGTGCTCGTGGCCGGCATCCGGGTGGCCACCCAAACGCCGCCCATGCGCGGCGGCCGCCGGGTGGTGTTCATCAGCCTCGACGACGGCACCGGGTGCGTTGACTGCACGTTCTTCACCGAGGCACAGGAGAAAACCGGTCCGCTCCTTTTCGGCACCGAGCTGATGCTGATCCGGGGGCTGACCCGCCGCACAGGGGAGCGCGGCATGAGCCTGCAGGCCCTGGAAGCATGGAACCTGGCGGACACTGCCTCGCTTCCGCTGCCCCGTCCCCAGCGCGGCAGGTTGGTAGGGCCCAACTCCAGCGGATAACATCAAAGGGGCGCAGAAAAGAGCCGGCCGTGTCCAGGCCGTGCCGCAGACGCCATACAACGAAATCTAGGAGACAACCGTGTCAGTGCCAGAGAAGTTCACCCTCATCGTCAACGACGAGGAGACCACGGTGGATACTGGCACCACAGGTGCACAGCTGTTCTTCGACCGCCGCGACGTCGTCGTCATGCGCGTGGACGGTGTCCTGAAGGATCTGGACACGGAGCTTGTCCCGGGCTCCGCCGTTGAAGCCGTGACCATCGACTCCGAAGACGGACTGAACGTGCTGCGCCACTCCACCGCCCATGTCATGGCCCAGGCCGTGCAGCAGCTGCGTCCGGACGCCAAGCTCGGCATTGGCCCGTACATCAAGGACGGTTTCTACTTCGACTTCGACGTTGCCGAGCCGTTCACCCCCGAGGACCTGAAGACCCTCGAGAAGATGATGCAGAAGATCATCAACTCGAACCAAAAAATTGTCCGCCGCGTGGTGAGTGAAGAAGAAGCCCGCGAAGCCATGGCCAACGAGCCGTACAAGCTGGAACTGCTGGGCAAAAAGGACGGCGCAGACGAAGCCGGCGAGGGCGCGAACATCGAGGTCGGCGCCGGTGAAATCACCATCTACGACAACGTGGACCGCAAGTCCGGCGACGTCATCTGGTGCGACCTGTGCCGCGGCCCGCACCTGCCGAACACCAAGCTGATCTCCAACGCCTTTGCGCTGACCCGTTCCTCCGCCGCCTACTGGCTCGGCGACCAGAAGAACCAGCAGCTGCAGCGCATCTACGGCACCGCCTGGCCCACCAAGGACGCCCTGAAGGCGTACCAGGAACGCCTGGCCGAGGCCGAGCGCCGCGACCACCGCAAGCTGGGCACCGAACTGGACCTGTTCTCCTTCCCGGATGAACTGGGCTCCGGCCTGCCGGTGTTCCACCCCAAGGGCGGCATCATCCGCAAGGCCATGGAGGACTACTCCCGCCAGCGGCACACCGAAGCCGGCTACGAGTTCGTCTACACCCCGCACATCACCAAGGGCCACCTGTACGAGGTCTCCGGCCACCTGGACTGGTACCGCGACGGCATGTTCCCTCCCATGCACGTGGACGAGGTCACCGACCCGGAAACCGGCGAGGTCACCAAGCCCGGCCAGGACTACTACCTAAAGCCGATGAACTGCCCCATGCACAACCTGATCTTCCGCTCCCGCGGACGGTCCTACCGCGAGCTGCCGCTGCGGCTGTTCGAATTCGGTTCCGTGTACCGCTACGAAAAGTCCGGCGTGATCCACGGCCTGACGCGCGTGCGCGGCATGACCCAGGACGACGCCCACATCTACTGCACCCGCGAGCAGATGAAGGACGAGCTGACCACTACGCTGAACTTCGTCCTGGACCTGCTCAAGGACTACGGCCTGGATGACTTCTACCTGGAACTGTCCACCAAGGATCCGGAGAAGTACGTCGGCTCCGACGACGTGTGGGAGGAAGCCACCCGCACCCTGGCCGAGGTGGCCGAAGAATCCGGCCTGGACCTGGTCCCGGATCCGGGCGGAGCCGCGTTCTACGGCCCCAAGATCTCCGTCCAGGCCCGCGACGCCATTGGCCGCACCTGGCAGATGTCCACCATCCAGCTGGACTTCAACCTGCCCGAACGCTTCGAGCTCGAGTACCAGGCCGCCGACGGCACCCGCCAGCGTCCGGTCATGATCCACCGCGCCCTGTTCGGTTCCGTGGAACGCTTCATGGCAGTGCTGACCGAGCACTACGCCGGCGCGTTCCCGGCCTGGCTGGCACCGGTTCAGGTGGTTGGCATCCCCGTGGCCGAGGCGTTCAACGACTACATGTTCGACGTCGTCGACAAGCTCAAGGCCGCCGGCATCCGCGCCCAGGTGGACACCGGAACCGACCGCTTCCCGAAGAAGATCCGCACCGCCTCCAAGGACAAGATTCCGTTTGTCCTGATTGCCGGCGGCGACGATGCCGATGCCGGAGCAGTGTCCTTCCGCTTCCGCGACGGCAGCCAGGACAACGGCGTGCCCGTGGAAGAGGCCGTCAAGCGGATTGTCGAAGCCGTACGGAACCGGGACAAGTAGGACGGCGGCGGCAGGAGTGCAGATGGAAAACAGCAGCCAGGACGACGGCGGCAGTCCCTATCCCGGGGATGCCGCAGTCACCGACTCATTCGAGCTTGCGGGCGTGCCGGATTCATTTGCACGCCTGTGGACGCCGCACCGCCTGGCGTACATCAAGGGCGGGCAGGAACAGGTCTCCTCGGAGCACAACTGCCCGTTCTGTGCCGCGCCTGGCCGCTCCGACGAGGAATCACTGATTGTCCACCGCGGCAAGTACGCCTTTGTGATCCTCAACCTGTTTCCGTACAACGCCGGGCACCTGCTCGTCTGCCCGTACCGGCACGTGCCGGATTACACGGACATTGATGAGCGGGAAACGGCCGAGATTGCGTCGCTGACCCAGACCGCCATGCGCGTGCTGCGGAAAGTCTCCAACCCCAGCGGCTTCAACCTGGGCATGAACCAGGGCGTCACCGGGGGAGCGGGTATCGCCGCCCACCTGCACCAGCACATTGTGCCGCGCTGGGGCGGGGACGGAAACTTCCTGCCGATCATCGCGCAGACTAAGGCCATCACCCAGACGCTGGGCGACGTCCGGCAGCAGGTGGCCGACGCCTGGCCGGCCAGCGGCTCCGGCCAGGACAGCGAGGACTGACCCGTGCTCAATAAATACGCGCGGGGATTCTTCACTGCCGTTTTCACCCCGCTGGCCAGCTGGCTGCTGCGCCGCGGGATCACACCGGACATGGTCACCATCGCCGGAACGTTGGGTGTGATGATCGGCGGGCTGGTGTTCTACCCGCTGGGACAGTTGTTCTGGGGAACCCTGTTCATTACCGCGTTCATCTTTTCCGACGTCATTGACGGCATCATGGCCCGCCAGCAGGCACGGACCGGAAAATGGGGCGGATTCCTGGACTCAACCCTGGACCGCTTCGCCGACGGCGCCCTGTTTGCCGGGGTAAGCATCTGGTTCTTCACCGGCGGCAGCAACGACGCCATCGGCATCGCCGCCATCATTGCCCTGGTGCTGGGCATGCTGGTTTCCTACATCCGGGCCAAAGCGGAGTCACTGGGATTCAACGCCAACGTGGGCATTGCCGAGCGCGCGGAACGACTAGTCTCCCTGCTGGTGGCCACCGGCCTGGTGGGTCTGGGCGTTCCAGAAATCCTGCTGCTGGTGGTCCTGGTGCTCCTCTGCGCAGCCAGCTGCGTCACCATTGCCCAGCGGATGCTGGCGGTCCGGCGGCAGGCGCTGCCCAAGGCCGGATAGCCACAGCATCGTCCTCAGCAATACAGGCAATTCCCAGCGGCCCGTCACCGGAAGCAATCCGGCGGCGGGCCGCCTGCTTAACGGGACGTTGAAAGCCTAGGCTTGGGGCAGCAGCGATCGCTGCATTGGTTTTTCGCGAAGGTGAGAAGTTCCATGAACATTCCAGAGCCCCAGGGCATGCCCGTGCCTGTTTCCGCGTCCGGTTCCCTGTCTCCGGTCACCGGCAGCAGCCGGGTCAAGCGCGGCATCGCCGAAATGCTCAAAGGCGGTGTGATCATGGATGTGGTCACCGCCGAACAGGCACGCATTGCCGAAGACGCGGGCGCCGTGGCCGTCATGGCGCTGGAGCGCGTGCCTGCCGATATCCGCGCGCAGGGCGGTGTCTCCCGGATGAGCGATCCGGACATGATCGACAGCATCATCGACACCGTCTCCATTCCCGTCATGGCCAAGGCCCGCATCGGGCACTTTGTGGAAGCCCAGGTCCTGCAGTCCCTCGGTGTCGACTACATCGACGAATCCGAGGTCCTGACCCCGGCCGATTACGCCAACCACATCGACAAATGGAAATTCACGGTTCCCTTTGTTTGCGGCGCCACGAACCTGGGCGAAGCCCTGCGGCGGATCAACGAGGGCGCGGCCATGATCCGCTCCAAGGGCGAGGCCGGCACGGGGGACGTTTCCAACGCCACCATGCACATGCGCACCATCCGTTCCGAGATTGCCCGGCTGTCCTCGCTGCCCGAGGACGAACTGTACGTCGCGGCCAAGGAACTGCAGGCCCCCTATGAGCTCGTCAAAGAGGTGGCCGCGGCCGGGAAGCTTCCGGTGGTGCTGTTTACTGCCGGCGGCATAGCCACTCCCGCTGATGCCGCCATGATGATGCAGCTGGGCGCGGACGGCGTGTTTGTGGGTTCGGGCATCTTCAAGTCCGGCAACCCCGCACAGCGTGCGGCAGCCATCGTCAAGGCCACCACCTTCTTCGACGACGCCGATGAGGTCGCCAAGGCCTCGCGCGGACTCGGTGAGGCCATGGTGGGCATCAACGTGGACGAGATCCCGCAGCCGCACCGCCTGGCTGAACGCGGCTGGTAGCTTCAGGGACTGGTTCTTCCGCAGAGATCAGGCTGGGAACGGGGCGGCCCTTGACCCAGCCTGATCTTCTCCGGCAAAACTGGGACGGCATTCCAGGAAGCCGGTCTATTGCCGTCCCCTGGCAGTGTCGGTTAAATGTCTAAATGTCTCAGATCTCAAATGCCTCAGGTGGAGTTGGCACGGCTGCGGGACTGGGCTATCAGTACCTGGTCGCCGTCGAGGATGTCCTTGACCACATGGCGAAACATCCTGCCGAGGATTTCGTTTTGGAGAGTGAAGACCACGTTTCCGACGTTGTTGACTACTCAATCACTGATCCAGACGGCATCAGGCTGCTCTCCGTCCAAGCAAAGTCTTCTGTGGACGGCCCACAAGGAAAACGTATGGGTGTACCCGAGATTGCCGGAATCCTTCTGCAACTGATCGAACACGATTCACAGCGTTATCTCATCCGAACGAACAGGCGTCTCACGACAGCAGGCGAGGCATTACGTTCCGCTCTTGTGTCGCTCGATCCGTCGACAGCGACGTCACCCGGCGTAATCGAGATCATCGGTCCGCATCTCTCCCCGGGGTGGCTCACAGAAGCCATCGACGCGGGCATAAACGTTTCCCGCCTTGCACGGTGCGTTGTTCTGTGTGAACCCGTTGATCTCGACGTTCTCCGTTCCCAGATCGAGGGAAAGGCACAACACCAGCGCAGACTTCGCGGTGATGGCACGGGTCGCCACACAGCGGAGGTGTTGGTGGGATACCTGACTTCGCAAATCCTGCACCTGTCCAGCCGCCGGAAGGGTCGCCGTCTCGACCGCGCCGGGTTAGAGCGGTTGTTGGGCGTGCCGAACCTCGTCCTAGCGGGTGCCGCAGGAGAGATCGATTGGGGAGTTCCCCTTGGCCCGGTCCCCGTAACGCGGACAATTGGCAGAACCGAGGCACTTGCGGGCATCACCAAGACGTTCAGTGGCCCGCCCGTTGGAGCCGTGCGAAGGGTCGCCCTTACGGGGCTGTCAGGCATCGGCAAATCGACAGTAGCGAGGCTGTATTTGGATACTGCGCGCCACTACTACGACCGGATCCTGTGGATTGATGCACATAGTACGGAGGCGATCCGTGAGGCGGTCTCGGCTTGCGTCGGAATCGACGCCAGGGATGCCTCGACGGATATCGTTGCTGAACAATTCAAGTTCACGATCTCGAGAGTACCTGCGACGTGGCTGCTCGTTTTCGACAACGCACCTGACGACCGGACGGTTGCTCCGTGGCTCCCCGTTGTCGGAGCGATCGACCTGCTCGCGACCTCGACCAACTCGGCAGGCTGGGGGCAGTGGCACCGTAACCGGCTCCACCCCATGACAGACCCGCAGGCGATCGCCCTCTTGTGCGAACGCCTCGAACTTGCCAGCCTCGATGCCGACGCTGAGAGGGACGCGCTGAGGCTCTGCGGCGCTTTGGGGAATTGGCCGCTGGCCATCGAGCTTGCGTGCGGGTTCCTTGCAGACAGCGGGCGCGGCCTTGAAATGACTGACGCCTACCTGGACCGGCTCAAGGAACACATCATCGACGACGAAACTCTCGTCCCGCCAGATTATCGCTCGCACCCTTCGCTGCTTCAGGCAATCTCTATAGCGCTGGACACGGTCACATCGCGGGATGACCGCCTCCCTTTGCGCGCCATGGCCCTTATAGAGACCCTCGCTTACCTCCCGCCTCGCTCGGCCCCGCTTCAGCTCGCTGGCGGAGTAACCGTTGCGGCAGAATCAATGGCTGGTAGATATCAGCTCGCTGACGAAGAGGACGCAGAACCGGGATCTGAAACTGAGCAACACGTGGAGATCGCGGTCCGACAGTTGTCGATGGCGTCGTTGGTCCATCGCGTCCAAGCCCCCGAAACCGCAGGGGGCGACCTGGTACGTACCAATGACATCGTCCTCGATGTCGTTCGGGGACACCACAGCAACACAGCGCGATTACGGGTCCTCGGACTGCTCCAGCTGGTCCTGAGCGATCAAATCAGGTCCGCAGTCGACACCTATAAATTCAACAATGCTGAGCGGCTTGCCACCTCGGCATTGACGACAATCGATTTCTCCGAACTCTTCAGGGCATACACGCCCGAGGGCATTACCTTGATTGGGAACATGGCAAACATGTTCGCACACCGAGGTGACCCGGAATCGGCGCAGTCCCTCTATCGTCAGGAGCTAGGGACCATGGATCGATTGGACCTAGATGCCCCCGTGCTCCGGGCCATCATTCATTCCAACATCTCGTCAATCCAGATCCAAAACAACGCTCCCATCGGTGAAATCCGCCAAACCATTGATTCCGCCATTTACTATCTGGGCAGGTGCGCCATCGACCTGGGCACCCACCATTCGGTGGCACAAGCCGCCACTCAGGTCTACGAGAACGTCCAGTTACTCGCAGGTTCCGATAGCTGGCTCAGTGTCGAGGTCACGGACCGGTGGATCTCGTTCCTGGTTGACTCGTTCCCCGATGTCAAGGCCGGCTCGGCTTTCCGGGAGTTTCACGATCAATTGAGGTCCCTCGGCAACAACGACTCGGCAACGCTGGGTGGCATCGAGGAACGGTTGCGGGTGGAGACCAGCCCCGCGGTCCATCTCCAACTGCTCTTCCTCCGTGGTGATGCCCTCGCCTCGCTGGAGCGTTACGAAGAATCAATCGACGCGTTCCGTGAGGCGCTCGTACAGGCGGATGCACGTGCCATCGGATTGAGTGCTGGGTGGGTTGAGGTTCTCAACGCATGGCGGACGGCCGCCTTCCGGGTTCTAGAGATGTTCGATATGGAAGCGCTTGAGTTCTGCCGACAGATGGATTCGCTCGTTGATGCTTTGCGGCCCCACCAGACGGACGATTCCGTGACGCTGGAGTTGTGCGGGGTTGTGACCCGTGTGCTGGATCATGACCTCGAAGAGAGTTCTGCCCGGGTTGAAGCCCTGGCTGGGCAGGCGATAGCGCCCACCCACCTGGCTCCTCATCCCGAAGGTTCGCTTTTGGCTATCGCCGCGTGCCAGCGGATCGTTCGTCTCCGGCAGTCAGCCTCCGGAGCTCCCATTGTTCCGCTCCGTGCGTGGGGTCTTGGTGGTGTTTGGACTGCCCAAGGGCCGCAGCGAAGAGTCTTTGCAGCGATGGACAGCTCCCATGTCGAACACATGCCCCCCTCTGGCTTAGCAGGTCGGTGGGTGTGTGATGAGAATGGAGCGGGGCTCCTCATTGGCGGGGAATCCCCGGTGCTTGCCTGGTCACCAATGAGGGAAACCTGGTGGATGGAGTGGGAGGACGCCAACAGCGTTCCTGCAACAGTGCGTCTTCGGGAGGTGATCGTCTCGCCAGGGTTCGCAGCTGACCGAAGGAACGTGCTAGTGGGTTCCGCATACGAGGGATCAGATCAACACATCATCGACCCGGACGGACCCATAATCGAGATCGCAATCTTTGGCTGAGGAAGACCATCTGAAGGTGGAAGCGGGCTCCGGCCGGGTGCTCCCGGCTGGTAGCCCGCTTAGCGCAGGTCCAGGAACAGGTATTGTCCGCGGCCGATCAGTTCGAATCCCCGGGCCGCGCACAGTTCGGCGCCTCCCGGTGCAGCGTTAATGGCCAGCCGGTCGGCGCCGGCAGCGGCCGCCACTGCAGCCGCGCGGCTCAGCAGGGCCGTACCGTAGCCGCTGCGCCGGCTGGAAGGTCCAACGGACAAACCGAAAATTCCGGCCAGGGATCCTTTACGGGGTTTCCGTGCCGGTGCCGCGGGAATGCCGGGCCTGCCGGTGATTGGATCCGGTGTGTTGGACGGCTGGTCGGCGGCGGTTGGATCGTACACCCAGGCACGGCCCGTCAGCTTCCCGTCACCCCGTGTGGTCAGGTGCCAGGCGGTGCGCGGGTGGGTACGGCCGGCAGCAAGCTCGTCGGCGTCGGGCCCGGTGACCTCAGGAGGATCCGGGTCCAGGGCCGCCGCGGCCGCGCTGTACTGCTGCGGCGCAGACACCGGGGCGCTCATCCACAGCGGCTGCGGACCCCTGCGGAAACCGAACGCCTCCAAAGGAGCGTAGCTTGCCGCGTTGTTCATCCATACGGAAACGCTTTGGGCACCGAGCCGCATGCCCTCGGCCAGGCCGGGACGAATGCCGGCCGGTGAAATCCGCTGCGGGTACAGCAGCACCAGCTGCCGCCTCGCCGGCAGCCACGCCCAGTCCGACTCATGGGTGGAGAAGGTACGGCCGCGGGTGACGCCGGCGAGGTTCCTCAGCCAGTCCTGATGCAGCTCCTGGCAGGCGGCAATGGTGACCATGGCGGATCAGGCCAGGCCGCGGCGGTGCAGCAGCGGCTCAATGGCTGCTTCCCGGCCCCTGAAGTTCCGGAAGGACTGCAGCGGATCAATGCTGTTGCCCCGGGCGAGCAGTTCGCGGCGGAACCGGTCCCCGTTCTCCCGTGTCAGTCCGCCGTTTTCCTTGAACCACTCCACGGTGTCAGCGTCCAGCACTTCGCTCCAGATGTACGCGTAGTAGGAGGCCGCGTAGCCGCCGGCGAAAATGTGTTTGAAGTAGCCGGACCGGTAACGCGGGGGCACCAAATCCAGGGCGACGCCGGCACGTTCCAAGGCCTCAGCCTCGAACGCTTCGGGGTCCTGCACTGTTTCTCCCGGCGCCAGCTCGTGCCAGGCAAGATCAAGCAGCGTGGCGCCCAGGTACTCCGTGGTGCCGAAGCCTTCACCCCAGGTGGAGGCTGCCTCGATCCGGTCGATGGCGTCCTGGGGGAGCGGCTCACCGGTGGCGTAATGCTTGGCAAAGTTCGCCACGACCTCGGGCCACAGCATCCACATCTCGTTTACCTGGGAGGGATACTCCACGAAGTCACGGGGAACGGCGGTGCCGGAGAACTGCGGGTAGGTGACATCCGAGAAGAGGCCGTGCAGGGCGTGGCCAAATTCGTGGAAAGCTGTCACCACTTCGTCGAAGGAGAGCAGGGTTGGCTCTCCGGCGGCCGGCTTGGCGATGTTGAGGTTGTTGATGACCACGGAGGCGGTTCCCAGCAGCGAGGACTGGTGCACGAGCGAGTTCATCCACGCACCGCCGGCCTTGGTGTCACGGGTGTAATAGTCACCCAGGAACAATCCCAGCCCTGAACCGTCCTCGTTTTTGACTTCCCAGACCCGGACGTCCGGGTGGTAGCCGGCCAGGTCCGGGCGTTCGGTGAAGGTCACGCCGTACAGACGGTTGGCAGCGTAGAAAACGCCGTCCTTCAGGACCCGTTCCAGCTCGAAGTAGGGGCGCAGCGCCGCGCGGTCCACACTGAACTTTTCGCGCCGCACCTGCTCGGAGTAGTAGGACCAGTCCCAGGCCTGCAGGTCCTCGACGCCGTCCCGGGCCGCAGCCTCGCGCAGCAGTTCCGCCTCGGCCTGTGCATTGCGGACCGCGGGCGGGGCCAGCTTCCCGAGCATTGCGTGGATGGCCTCCAGGGACGGAGCCGTCTGGTTGTCGGTGGCGAACTCGGCGTGGTTTGCGAATCCCAGGAGCTCAGCCCGCTCGGCACGCAGCGCCGCCATTTCGGCGGCAATCCCCAGCGTATTCTCGCTGTTGTTCCGGAAACCGCGGTTCAGGGAAGCCTCGAGGAGGCGCCGGCGGGTGTCCCGGTTGGTGAGGGAAGCCAGCGCCGGTTGCGAGGTCGGCAGAACCAGGGATAGCAGGTACTTTTCCTTGCTTGCCCCGGCCCAGCCTGCCTCAGCGGCGGCCGCTGCCGCTGAGGCGATATCGTCGTCGGACAAGCCGTCCAGTTCAGCAGCGTCAGTCACCAGCAGCGCCGATTCGTTGGTGTCCTTCAGCAGTTTCTGCGCATATTCGGTGCCCAGCACTGACAGCCGGGCATTCAGCTTTCGCATGCGCGCCTGTCCTTCGTCGTCGAGCTGGGCTCCGGCGCGGATGAAGCTGCGGCGGTACTCGGACACCAAACGGGCGGATTCCTCGTCCAATCCGTCGGTGGAGACGGCGCTGATCCGTTCGAAGAGGGCCTTGTTGAGATAGATGCTGTCCTCGTGCTCAGCCAGCTGCGGCCCGACCTCCTGCTGGATCGCCTGGATTTGCTCGGTTGCATCCGCCGCCGCGAACGTGAAGAAGACGTAGGCAGTGCGGGCCAGCGTCTGACCGGCGCGCTCCATTGCCGCGATGGTGTTCTCAAAATCCGGGGTGTCGCTGTTTGCCGCTATGGCGTCGATTTCCATGAGGTTTTCGTCGAAGCCTGCCTTGAAGGCGGGGAGGAAATCATCGGGAGTGATCTGCTCAAACGGCGGGAGCTGGTAGGGCAGGGTGCTGGTGTGCAGGAAAGGGTTACTCATAAGCGTCAAGACTCGCACACGCTCAGTGACGCGAACAACAGAAACGCCGTCGTACGCTTGGCGGGACTGCGCGGGGCGGTCTTTGGGCTGAATGTGTCACACGGGGAGCACTTTATGGGTATGCGCAGCATTGGATTTGGGCTGGCCGCCGGGGCAAAGGGCCGAGCAGCTGCCAGGGGCAAAGCCGCTGCTGCACTGCTCCTGCTTGCCGCTGCAGCCGGCTGTGCACCGGCGGCACCGTCTCCGGACACTGACGCACCGGCATCCAATTCCGCGTCGAGTTCCGCACCGGACCCGTCTGCCGCCTCGGCCTCGGCAACTGCCTCCGATCCCGGTTCATCCGGAACAGCTGCCGGCGCCGTTCCTACTCCCACCCCCGGACTGGGGGAGGAGTGCGCGGCGGTGCGGTGCTTCTCGATGATGGTGGCCGGAGATTTGCTGGTGCATCCGCAGCTCTGGACCCAGGCCGGCGCCGACGCCGCGGCCTCCGGGAAGGTGCCGCTTGACTTTACACCGCTGCTCGAAGGCAAGCGGGCCTACCTGGACTCGGCGGATCTGGGTATCTGCCACATGGAAACACCCGTCGCGGAAGCGGACGGTCCCTACACCGGGTATCCGCTGTTCAATGTTCCGCCGCAGATCCTGACTGCGGCCAGGGACGTGGGCTATGACGCCTGCACCACCGCCAGCAACCACACCGTGGACGCCGGAACCGCCGGACTCAACCGGACCCTCGGCGTACTGGACTCGCTGGGCCTGCCGCACACCGGCTCGTATGCCTCGGAGGCGGACGCTGCGAAGCCCTTCATCCTGCAAACTCCCGCCGCCAAGGTTTCCGTTGTGGAGGCCACCTACGGATTGAACGGGATGACCGCGGACTTTGACTGGCAGGTGGACCTGCTGGATCCTGCGGTGATGATCGCCAAAGCCAAGGCCGCCCGGGCCGCCGGTGCCGACGTCGTGGTGGGAGCGGTGCACGCCGGGGACGAATACGCCTCCGTTCCCAATGCGCAGCAGGTGGAGGTGGCCCATGCCCTGGCTGACAGCGGAGAGTTCGATTTCATTTACGGCCATCACAGCCACTCCGTGCTGCCGATCGAAAACTACAACGGAACCTGGATCGCCTACGGCCTGGGCAACTCCGTCACCGAGCTGTCGCCCTGGTATGACGTCAACAATGAGGGTTTGATCCTGCGCGCCCAGTTCGGACAGGACGACGACGGCGCCTGGTCCGTCACTGACCTGGCGTGGGCTCCGTCCGTGATCGTCCGGGACCCCTACCGCTGGTGCTCCGTCGCCGCCGACCTGCCCCAGGGGGCCTGCGCAACACCCGAACACCAGGCCGCGGTGAGGGCACGGACCATTGGCGTGGTTGAGTCCATGGGTGCTGCCGACGCCGGCGCCCATGAATGGCTGGTATCCACGGATCCGGTGCGCTGACTCCTCCTGGAGGGCAGCAACCCGAAGATCCCTTTCCGAATTCTTCGTGCAGTTGACGGGCCCAAAACCCTATCTCTGGATTTCTTCGTGCAGATAATGCGCCCAAGAGCGCGCCTCCAGACTCCTTCGTGCAGTTGACGGGCCCAAAGGGGCGGAATCCGCTGGTTTGAGCCCGTTATCTGCACGGAGGATTGAGGCAAGCCCCGTTATCTGCACGAAGAATGCGAGCAGCAGATCGGGCTAGGGTTGGCAAGATTGGGGAGGGCTGCCGGCAGGTACGCACCTGCCGGAGGCAGATTCGCCGGGCACTCCGACGGCAGGTAGGCTCCGTGGCATGAACACAACCCGTGAGTACCGCCCGGCCTTCTTCATTATTGGTGCAGCGTTGCTCGGCGTGCTGGCCGTAATCCTGACGCCGGGACTGTTCGAGGATTTCGGGACCGCTAGGCTCGTGGCCGTCCTGGCACTGACTGCAGGTGCAGTGTGTCTGGCGGTCGCAGCCGTGCGGCTCCGGCGCGCCGGCACGGAGTAGAGGAAGTGCGGCGCTGGTTCCAGACTCGGTTCTACCGGGGGCGCTGCGAGGCGTGCTGCCGGGCCAGCTCCGAGAGCTTCGCCAGCTCCGCCAGATCCTTGGCTGACGACGGCCGCGGCTCAAAGGAACCGAACTTGCGGATCACGGCCTGCTGAAGCAGGAAGTCGGCAATGGCAGGGTTCTTGGGCAGCAGGGAGCCGTGCAGGTAGCTGGCCACCACGTTGCGGTAGCGGGCACCCTCCCAATTGTCCTTGGAGTTATTCCCCTCGCCCTTGCGGACCTCGGCCAGCGGACGTACGCCCGAACCCAGGAACGTCTGGCCGGAGTGGTTCTCGTAGCCGTGGATTTCGCCGAATTCCTCGCTCACCGACAGCACATTGCCGATCAGCCGTTCGGTGCCGCCGTGGGTCTCCAGGTCCAGCAGCCCGATGCCCGGAATCACGGTCCCGGTGTGGGTCTTGAAGAAGTTGCCGAAGAGCTGGTAGAGCCCGCAGATGGCGAGCATCGGCAGGTCGTCTTCGGCCATGGCGCGCAGGGTCGGAGCAATTGCCTGCAGGTCGTCCTGGATGACCACCTGCCCGCTGTCCTGTCCGCCGCCGCCCACCAGCAGGTCCACGTCCGCCGGGAAGTCGTCGCCCACGTTGTACTCCAGGACGTTGGCGGTGTAGCCGTGCCACTTCAGGCGCTGCTTGAGGACCAGGACGTTGCCCCAGTCCCCGTAGATGTTCATTTCCCGCGGGTACAGCTGCAGGATGTTGATGGTCCGGTCTTCGCCGGCCGTGGGATTGTGCGCCTCGCTCATGAGACCACCTCTACTGTCGTGATCTTGGAAAGTTCCCGCCGCACGGCCAACATGGCCGTATACGTGCAGAAGATGCGCATGGGCGAGGACCCGGAGGACGCGATGAACTTCTTCAGTGCATCGGTGATGTCCGGATCAATGGCGGCCACCGGCACGTCGTCGTACTTCAGCCGCAGCGCCATGTCATAGGCGCGCACGCCGGTGACCATGTCCACGCCGTTCTCGGCAAGGGTCTCGAAATCCACGTCCCACAGCCAGGACATGTCCCGGCCGTCAGCGTAATTGTCGTTGATGGCGATCATGGTCGAGTAGCCGTGGGCGGCAAAGGACTTCAAGCCCAGCCGGAAACCGCTGGGATTCTTCACGAGCACCAGTTCCAGCGGCTGGCCGTTGACCACCAGCGACTCGCCGCGGCCAAACGCAGGTTCCACGTTGGACAGGGCGGTGAACAGCGCCTCCGAATTGGCCTGCGGGCCGGCGATCACGCGGGCCAGCGCCAGCGCGGCGGCGGCGTTGAAGATGTTGTAGACCCCGCGCAGCTTCAGTCCGGTGGTCACCACCGTGTTGTCCACGCGGAAGTCCGCGTCGGTTTCGGCCACGCGCTCCAGCACGACGTCGGCGGGCAGCACAGCGGCCGCGGCTTCGGCCGAGGAGCCGCGCATCTCGTCGTCGTTCGGGAAGGTGCTGCGCAGGGACTCGTGGAGGCCGAAGTAGCGGACCTCCTGCTTGTCCAGGGAGCCAGCGATGCCGGCCACGCGCGGGTCTTCGCGGTTCAGGACCACGGTGCCGGTGGTGGCCTTGGCAATGGCCTCCAGCAGACGGGTGGTCTTGTCGATCTCACCGAAACGGTCCAGCTGGTCCCGCAGGACGTTCAACAGCAGTGAATAACGCGGCTGGATCAGCTTCACGAAGTGCACGGCATGCGCTTCATCAAGTTCCAGGACGGCGACGTCGGCATCCAGGCGTCCGCGCCAGTCCACCTCGCCGAGCAGGGCCGCGGCGACACCGCGGGTGAAGTTGCTGCCCGTGCGGTTGGTAAAGACCTTCAGGCCCTGGCTTTCGAGCAGCTCCACCACCATTTTGGTGGTGGTGGTTTTGCCGTTGGTGCCGGACACCACCGCAACACCGAGCGGAAGGTCAGCCAGCGTGCGGCGGATGAAATCGGGGTCGATTTTCTCCACCACCAGGCCGGGCAGTGCGGAGCCGCCGCCGCGCAGTTTGGAGGCACTGCGGACCAGCTTGCCTGTCAGGACGGAGAAAGAACTCATGGTTTATGAATATATCGCAAGGAGCTCCGCGGACCTTCTTCCCGTTGCCCTCCGCCGGGGCATTTGAACCGTAGACTGGCCCGATGACAAGCGAAGGTTCCCTGCGGGTGGGTGTGCTGGCGCTGCAGGGCGGGGTCCGCGAGCATGCGGCTGCACTGGCAGCTGCGGGAGCCACTGCGGTTCCGGTTCGTCGTCCCGGGGAACTGGACGGGCTCCACGGGTTGGTGCTGCCCGGCGGCGAGTCCACCACCATCGACAAACTGATGCGGACCTTCGGTGTTTACGGCCCGCTGCAGGAACGGATCCGTAACGGGTTTCCGGTCTACGGCTCCTGCGCGGGAATGATCCTGCTCGCAGACCGCATATCGGATCCGGCCCGCAGCGGAACCGGCGAACCGCAGCAGACTCTGGGCGGGCTGGACATGGACGTGCGCCGCAACGCGTTTGGCCGCCAGCGGGAGTCCTTCGAAACCCTGCTGGATTTCAAGGGCCTGGAACGCCTGCCGTCTGCAAATGGAGCCCTTGCCGTGCCTCCGGTGCACGCTGTTTTTATCCGTGCGCCCTGGGTGGAAAAGACCGGCAATTCCGTCGAGGTCCTGGCCCAGGTTCCGCCGCAGAGGCATGGTCATGCGTCCGCTGAGGAATTCGTCGCTAGAATTGTGGCAGTGCGTTCTGGAAACCTGCTGGCCACCTCGTTCCATCCGGAGGTAACGGGGGAGAGCCGGATCCATGAACTTTTTATCCAGATCATCAGAGGAGAAGCGTAGATGTCGGGCCACTCTAAATGGGCAACCACCAAGCACAAGAAGGCCGTCATTGACGCCAAGCGTGCAAAGTCGTTTGCCAAGCTGATCAAGAACATCGAAGTTGCGGCCCGCGCGGGCGGCGCCGACATGGCCGGCAACCCCGGCCTGGAACTCGCGGTGTCCAAGGCCAAGAAGACCTCTGTGCCCATCGACAACATCAACCGCGCCGTCAAGCGCGGTGCCGGCCTGCTCGGTGAAGCCGTCGATTACCAGACCATCATGTACGAGGGCTACGGCCCGCAGGGCACGGCCCTGCTGATCGAGTGCCTCACGGACAACAAGAACCGTGCGGCCTCCGAGGTGCGCCTGGCCGTGACCCGCAACGGCGGCAACATGGGAGACCCCGGATCGGTGGCCTACATGTTCACCCGCAAGGGCGTTGTCACGCTGCCCAAGAAGGACCTCACCGAGGACGATCTGCTGATGGCCGTGCTGGACGCCGGCGCTGACGAGGTCAAGGAATCCGGCGAGAACTTCGAGATTATCTCCGAAGCCGCGGACCTGCGTGCCGTTGTTGCCGCGCTCGAAGAAGCCGGCATCGAGTACGACACGGACGAGGCGGAGTTCCTGCCCTCCATGCATGTGGAGCTCGACGCAGACAACGCGCGGAAGTTCCTCAAGCTCGTGGACGCCGTGGAGGATCTTGACGACGTACAGAATGTCTACTCCAACGCGGATATCTCCGCCGAGGTCTTTGCCCAGCTCGAAGACGACTGAGCCGTAGGTGAGCCTGCGCGTCCTGGGTGTTGACCCGGGCCTGACCCGGTGCGGGCTGGGCGTGGTCGACGTCGAACGCAACCGCCGCGCCACCCTGGTGGCCGTCGGAGTGGTCGGCACGGAGGCGGGAACCGCCCTGGACGGCAGGCTGCTGGTCATCTCCGACGCCATTGACCTGTGGCTGGACACCCATAAACCGGATGTTCTGGCCGTGGAACGCGTCTTTAGCCAGCTCAATGTCAGCACGGTCATGGGCACCGCCCAGGCCTCCGGCGTCGTTATTGCGGCGGCGGCCCGGCGCGGAATTCCTGTCGCCCTGCACACGCCCACCGAGGTTAAGGCAGCGGTCACGGGGTCCGGTTCGGCCAACAAGGACGCGGTGGGGAAGATGGTCACCAAGATCCTGCGGCTGGACGCCCCGCCCAAGCCCGCCGACGCCGCCGATGCCCTGGCGCTGGCCATCACCCACGCCTGGCGGCGCTCGGTGGCCGGTCCGGGGCAGACGACGGCGGGATCGGCGTCCGGGGCGCGGGCCGTTGTGAGGCCGCCGACCAGCGGGCTGACACCGGCCCAGCGGCTCTGGGCCGAGGCGGAGGCACGTGCCCGGCGCTGAGCACAGCGCGCCGGAACCGGGATCCGCGCCGGCACACAGTAGGCTATTCGTAGATATGTTCTACACAGCCCCTGGAGTTTTGCCATGATCGCATCCCTGCGCGGGACAGTAACGCACGTTGGCCTGCATTCGGCGGTGATCGACGTCAACGGCATGGGCATGCTGGTCCAGGCCACGCCGCAAACGCTGAGCTCACTGCATGTGGGGCGCGAAGCCCTGGTGCAGACCGCCATGATTGTCCGCGAGGACTCCATGACCCTCTACGGTTTCACCGACGCGGACCAGCGCGAAGTCTTCGAAACGCTGCTCAGCGTCAGCGGCGTTGGCCCGCGCATCGCCCTCGCCGTCCTGGCGGTCCACACCCCCGAAGCCATCCGCGTGGCCGCATCCACCGGCGATGACAAGGCCTTCAGCAAGGTCTCCGGCATCGGGCCCAAGGGTGCCCGCCGGATTGTGCTGGAGCTCGCCGACAAGCTTGTGCCGCTGGGAACGGCCGACAGTCCGGCGGCAGCACGCTGGCAGGATCAGGTCCTGGCCGCCATGACCGGGTTGGGCTGGTCGGAGAAGGATGCCAACGCTGCCATCGACGCCGCCGTCGCTGAAGCTCCGGACGTTGCCGCCGGCGGGAACGTGGGCGAAATCCTGAAACTGACGCTCCGCCGGCTGGGCACCGACGGCGCCCGGGCGCGTGCTCCCCGCCAGCAGGTGAGCTGACGTGTCCATCCTGCCCGGCGACGGACTGGTTGCCCCCACCGGCGACCCGGATGACAAGGCCATCGAGGCCGCCCTGCGGCCCAAGAACCTGGATGACTTCGTGGGCCAGAAGCGCGTGCGCGAGCAGCTCTCCCTGGTACTGGAGGCATCCCGGCTGCGCGGCCGCAGTGCCGACCATGTGCTGCTGTCCGGACCGCCCGGACTGGGCAAGACCACCCTGTCCATGATCATCGCCGCCGAAATGAACGCGCCGCTGCGCATTTCCTCCGGTCCGGCCATCCAGCACGCCGGAGACCTTGCCGCCATCCTGTCCTCCCTCACTGAGGGGGAGGTGTTGTTCCTCGACGAAATCCACCGGATGTCCCGGCCCGCCGAAGAAATGCTCTACATGGCCATGGAAGATTTCCGCGTGGACATCATCGTGGGCAAGGGTGCCGGAGCCACCGCCATTCCGCTGGACCTGCCGCCGTTCACCCTCGTGGGAGCCACCACCCGAGCCGGACTGCTGCCGGGCCCGCTGCGGGACCGCTTCGGCTTCACCGGACACCTGGAGTTCTATTCCACTGACGAACTGGAACTGGTCCTGCGCCGCTCCGCCATGCTGATGGACATGAAGGTCAACTCCGCCGGGTTTGCCGAAGTGGCCGGGCGTTCCCGCGGCACTCCCCGAATTGCCAACCGGCTGCTGCGCCGGGTGCGGGACTGGGCGCTGGTGCACGGTGTGGACCAGATCGACGCCCGGACGGCCGGAGCCGCCCTGGACATGTATGAGGTGGACGCCCGCGGACTGGACCGGCTGGACCGGTCAGTGCTGCGCGCGCTCGTCACCAAGTTCAACGGCGGCCCGGTGGGCCTGTCCACCCTGGCCATCGCCGTCGGCGAAGAACCGGAAACGGTGGAAACCGTCGCCGAGCCGTATCTGGTGCGCGAAGGTCTGCTCGGGCGGACACCGCGTGGCCGGGTGGCAACCCGTGCCGCCTGGGAGCACCTCGGCCTGGAGATGCCTGAAAATGTTGCAGCGAACCTGCCGGAGAACATGTTCTCCGGACCCGGGACCAATACGTCCGCGGAAGCCGGGGCCGAAGAGTCCTAGCGGGCAGGCCGCAGCGGATGCGCTCTGTGCCAGGACCGGTTGAGGATACCGGCCGGGGGAGCGAAAATGCAGTACAGGGAGAAACTTTTCCGCCGCTGCGGACGTTTTACCTCTAGACTGGTCATTCGTTGACCCGGGCTTCCCGCCCTGCGATATCTGCACACCATCTCCACAACAGAAACGGAACCACTCTGTGTTCTTAAACGTCATGGCCCAAACCACCGCCGATCAGAACGCCGGAGGTTTCAGCTTCAGCAGCCTCCTGCTGCCCATCTTGCTGGCCCTGTTCATCTTCATGATGTTCCGCAAGCAGAAGAAGACGCAGCAGACGGTTCAGCAGCAGCGGACCCAGATGGTTCCCGGAACCGAAGTGATGACCCAGTTCGGACTGTTCGGCACCATCCTGTCGATCAACTCCGAGGAGAACAAAGCGGTCCTGGAGCTTTCCCCGGGCAACACCGCCACCGTTCACCTGCAGGCACTGACCAAGGTTGTCACCACGGAGCCCGCCGTTGAGGAG
Organism: Arthrobacter sunyaminii; assembly: GCF_018866305.1. Lineage (NCBI taxonomy): Bacteria > Bacillati > Actinomycetota > Actinomycetes > Micrococcales > Micrococcaceae > Arthrobacter > Arthrobacter sunyaminii. The sequence goes on along the minus strand of NZ_CP076456.1, from coordinate 2,416,470 downwards.
GAAGCTCCCGTAGTTCCCGACGACGCTTCATCGCTCACGGCTGCGGACCAGGCCGACGACGCCCCCCGCACCGCTGACCCGGTTCGCCGCGACGACTCGGCTGCGCATCCCGATGAGACGCCCGAGGAAACACTCGAACGCCTGAACCGCGAAAACAAAAAAGAGAACTAGACTCTCCACGGGCCTGCGGATGAAGACTCTCCGCGGGCCCCTCCGGAGTCAACCTTGCCTCCGGTGTGTCTCACCCTAGAAGGACTATCCTCTATGCCTCGTACCGGCCCCGGCTCGGCCGCTAAAAAGACGCTCCTCTGGTTGGGCGTCATTTTTGCTGCTCTGGCCCTTTTACTCGGCGGCGGTTCCATGTGGAGCAACGCCAGCTGGACCCCCAAACTTGCCCTTGACCTCGAGGGCGGCACCGAAATGATCCTGGCACCCCAGGTTCAGGGCGGTGCCGACATCACCCAGGAACAGCTGGACCAGGCCGTGGAAATCATCCGCCAGCGCGTGGACGGCAGCGGTGTGTCCGAGGCAGAGATCACCACACAGTCCGGACGCAACGTTGTGGTCTCACTTCCCGGCGTTCCCTCGGCTGAGACACGCCAGCTGATCCAGGCATCGGCGCAGATGGAGTTCCGCCCGGTGCTCGCAATTGCAGCCGGCACCCCCGTTGAAACACCGCTTCCGGATGAGCAGCTGCCCAAGCCCGCCGGCGAGCCGGCCAACGCGTCTGACGACAACTGGATCACCCCCGAGCTGTACCGTGAATTCGAAAGCACGGACTGCACGGATCCGGCCACGCTGGAAGCGTCCACGGAAGCGGCCCCGGCCGACCAGCCGCTGATCACCTGCGAACCGGGCACCGGAGCCAAGTACATCCTCGGCCCGGTGGAAGTTCCCGGCTCCAACATCGCCAATGCCACCTTCGGCCTGTCCACCAGCAGCCAGGGCGCCTCGATCAACGAGTGGGGCGTGAACATCGAGTTCAACGGTGAGGGCACCGAAGTTTTCAAGGGCGTAACTGAGCGTCTCTTTGCCTTCCAGCAGGGTGACCCGCACAACCAGTTCGCCATTGTGCTGGACGGCCAGGTCATCTCCGCACCTACGGTGCAGGGCGTCATCACCGACGGAAAGCCCCGCATCACCGGCAACTTCACGCAGGAGTCAGCAAAGGCGCTGTCCGAGCAGCTGAAGTACGGTGCGCTGCCGATCAGCTTCGACATCCAGAGCGAGCAGCAGGTCTCGGCCACCCTGGGCGCCGACCAGCTCAAGATGGGGCTCATCGCGGGCATCATCGGCCTGGCCCTGGTGGCGGTGTACTCGCTGTTCCAGTACCGTGCCCTGGGCTTCGTCACCATCATCTCCCTGGTGGTTGCCGGTCTCCTGACCTACCTCGCCATCTGCCTGCTCGGCTGGTCGCAGAACTACCGGCTCTCCCTGGCCGGCGTGGCCGGCCTGATCGTGGCCATTGGCCAGACGGCCGACTCCTTCATCGTCTACTTCGAGCGAATACGTGATGAACTGCGCGACGGGCGCGGGCTCGTCTCCGCCGTCGACAACGGCTGGAAGCGTGCCAAGCGCACCGTGCTGGCGTCCAAGGCAGTGAACGTGCTCGCCGCCGTCGTGCTCTATTTCGTAGCCGTGGGCAATGTCCGTGGATTCGCGTTCACCCTGGGCCTGACCGCGATTGCCGACCTCATTGTGGTGTTCATGTTCACGCATCCCACCATGGTGCTGCTGGCCCGCACGAAGTTCTTCGGCGAAGGCCACAAGTGGTCCGGCTTGGACACCACCCGCCTGGGTGCCGTGCCGCTGTACCGCGGTGCCGGCCGCATCCGCGAACCCGGGACAGTTCCGGTCCGCACCAAGAACAAGGCTGCTTCCAAGGAAGCGGAACGCCGGATGACAATTGCCGAGCGACGGGCAGCCGAAAAACAGGAATCAATGGCCGGATCCGGCCCCAGCACAGAGAAGGAGGGCTAGGAATGAGCAAGCTCCCCCGCTTTGCCACGTTCGGTAATGAGCTTTACACCGGCAAGCGCTCCTACCCGTTTGTGCCCAAGGCCAAGCTCTGGTTCCTGATTGCGGCAGTGGCCGTCATCATTTCCATCCTCATCCCGGTTGCCAAGGGCGGCTTCAACCTCGGCATCGATTTCCGCGGCGGCTCCGAATTCACCGTGTCGGGTGCGGCCAACACTGACATCTCCACAGGAGAAGAAGCCGTTGGCGAGGTGGCCAGCGAGGCGCGCATCACCAACATCGCACCCGGCACCGTGCGGGTGCAGACCGAGCAGCTCAGCGATGACCAGACCCTTGAAATCAAGGACAACCTGGCACAGGCCTATGACGTTGAAGAAGACCAGGTGACGTCCACGTTCATCGGCCCCACCTGGGGTCAGGACGTGAGCCGGCAGGCATTGATCGGGCTTATCGTCTTCGTGGCCCTGGCTGCAGTGCTGATGGCCCTGTACTTCCGCACCTGGAAGATGTCCCTGGCTGCTATCACTGCGCTGCTGGTGGTCATGGTGACCACAGCCGGACTGTACTCGCTCAGCGGCTTCGAAGTCACGCCGTCGGCCATCATCGGCTTCCTGACGGTGCTCAGCTACTCCCTGTATGACACGGTGGTGGTTTTCGACAAGGTCCGGGAAAACACCAAGAACCTGGACAAGAGCACCAAGCGCACCTTCATGGAACAGGTGAACCTGGCCGTGAACCAAACCCTGGTCCGGTCTATCAACACTTCGGTGGTGGCAGTCCTTCCGGTGGCGTCCGTGCTGTTCATCGGTGCGTTCCTGCTGGGAGCCGGAACGCTCAAGGATCTGTCCCTCGCGCTGTTCATCGGCATCATCCTGGGCACCGTGGCCACCGTGTTCATTGCGGCCCCGATGTACGCCTGGCTGCGCCGGAACGAGCCGGAGATTGTCCGGCAGGCCAAACGCGTCAAGGAACGCCGTGCGCAGGAAGCCAAGGAAGCTGCTGCGACAGCAGTTCCGGCCGGCGCCACGGAGGTCTCCACCGGGCGCTAACGCTGCCGGGGCGCTGCGGGGAAAGCAGCCGCAATCGGCAAAAGACCTCCGGAACAGTGCATTCCTTGATTGGTGCACCGCCCCGGAGGTCTTCTGTATACAGGGGCACGTCGGGGCATCCCCGGTGGTACGGCGAGCTGTATGCACAGGCATAGACTTGAACCGAAGACTATTTCGCTTAGCTTGCGCCGTGACTTGGGGGAACGGCAGCGCATAAAGTGGAAAAGGTCGATAAACGTCTCAGAGAGGGCAGCAGTGGGCGAGAGCGAGAAACCGGCCGACAAGGCGGGTGCAGACGGAGCCACGGGAACACCTGTAAAGGCTAATCCCGCTGCCCGGGTTCCTGCTGCTGCACCGCAGCTGGCCCAGTCATCCCGCACCGGACAGCCGCCCAAGCCCGCATTGACGCCCAATCCCGCTCCCCGTGCAGACGGAAAGGCAACCGACGCAGTGCCTGCCGGAGCCGCCGGAGCAGGCGGCCCCAAGCCTGTTCCCGCGCGTCCCTCGCCCGGCCGCAGAACGTCTACGAGAGCCCGGCTGGCCCGGCTGGCAGGCCGGGGCAGCTCCGGCTACTCACCCATGCTGGAGCCGCTGCTTCGCACCGTTCGGGTTAATAACCCCAAAGAGGACCTGGACCTGATCCAGCGGGCGTACCTGGTCGCCGAGCGCAGCCATGAGGGACAGAAGCGCAAGAGCGGCGATCCCTACATCACGCACCCGGTGGCAGTGGCCACCATCCTCGCGGAGCTGGGCATGACCGGCACCACGCTGGCTGCGGCCCTTCTGCATGACACCGTCGAAGACACCAGCTACACCCTGGATGAGCTGCGCCGCGAGTTCGGCCCGGAAGTGGCCATGCTGGTGGACGGCGTCACCAAGCTGGACAAGGTCACTTTCGGTGATGCGGCCCAGTCCGAAACCGTGCGCAAAATGGTGGTCGCCATGGCCAAGGACATCCGCGTCCTGGTCATCAAACTGGCCGACAGGCTGCATAACGCCCGCACCTGGCGTTTCGTGTCGCAGGAGTCCTCCGCCCGGAAGGCCCGCGAGACACTGGAAATCTTCGCTCCGCTGGCCCACCGGCTGGGCATGAACACCATCAAGTGGGAGCTGGAAGACCTGTCCTTCGCGGCCCTGCACCCGAAGGTGTATGACGAAATTGTGCGTATGGTCGGGGACCGCACCCCCGAGCGGGAAAAGTACTTGTCCACCGTGCGGACGCAGATCGCCGATGACCTGCACGCGGTGAAGATCAAGGCCACCATCACCGGCCGGCCCAAGCACTACTACTCGATCTACCAGAAGATGATCGTTCGCGGCAAAGACTTCGACGACATCCATGACCTGATGGGCGTGCGGGTCCTCGTGGACTCCGTGCGGGACTGCTACGCCACCCTGGGCGCCCTGCATGCCCGATGGAACCCGCTGCCCGGGCGGTTCAAAGATTACATCGCCATGCCGAAGTTCAACATGTACCAGTCACTGCACACCACGGTGATCGGTCCCGGCGGCAAGCCCGTGGAAATCCAGATCCGCACCCATGACATGCACCGGCGCGCAGAATACGGCGTGGCTGCGCACTGGAAGTACAAGGACGGCTCCAAGACACCCGTCGGCGCCGACAACAATGACATGGGCTGGCTGCGTTCCCTGGTTGACTGGCAGCAGGAAACCTCCGATCCGGATGAATTCCTGGATTCGCTGCGCTTCGAAATCAACGCCCGTGAGGTTTTCGTCTTCACGCCCAAGGGCGAGGTCATGGCCCTGCCGGCGGGATCCACCCCGGTGGACTTCGCCTATGCCGTGCATACCGAAGTGGGTCACCGGACCATTGGCGCCCGCGTCAACGGCAAACTGGTGCCGCTGAACAGCGAGCTCGAACACGGCGACTGGGTGGAAATCTTCACCTCCAAGGCCGAAGGTGCCGGTCCAAGCCAGGACTGGCAGGGGTTCGTCAAGAGTCCGCGTGCCCGGAACAAGATCCGGCAGTGGTTCACCAAGGAACGCCGTGAAGAGGCGATCGACAAGGGCAAGGACCTGCTGACCCGGGGGATGCGCAAGCAGAACCTCCCGCTGCAGCGCCTGATGACCCACGACGCGCTGGTGACCGTGGCGCAGGAACTGCACCACCAGGACATCTCGGCACTGTACGCCGCCGTCGGGGACGGACACACCTCCGCGCAGAACGTGATCGAGCACCTGGTTGCCTTGATGGGCGGGCACCAGGGGGCCGAAGAGGACTTGGCGGAAACACCGGTTTCAACCGCGGCCCGCCGGCCCAAATTCACCGACTCGGGCGTGACCGTGCGCGGAGTCGGAGACGTGTGGGTCAAGCTGGCCCGGTGCTGTACCCCGGTGCCGCCGGATCCCATCATCGGCTTCGTCACCCGCGGTTCGGGCGTGTCGGTGCACCGCAGCGACTGCCGCAACGTGTCGGAACTCCGGGACCAGCCGGACCGCATTGTGCCGGTGGAATGGGCGCCCACCCAGTCTTCGGTCTTCCTGGTGGAGATCCAGGTGGAGGCGCTGGACCGCAAAAGCCTGCTGTCCGACGTCACCCGGGTGCTGTCGGAAAACCACGTGAACATCCTCTCGGCCAGCGTGAACACCTCGAGTGACCGCGTTGCCATGTCAAAATTTGTCTTTGAGATGGGCGATCCGAAATACCTCGACCACATTCTCAGCGCGGTGCGGAAGATCGACGGCGTGTTCGACGTCTACCGCACCACGGGCTCCCGGCGGCGCGTCTGATCCTCCGGTCCTGCCGGTCCTGCCGGGGGAGCCTGGTCCCGCTGCGCCTGGTCGATCGCGAGGTCCACGAGGCGCAGGGCTGCTGATTTTCCCGGCTGCCGGGGGCCGGCTTCCACCGCGCCGCGGACCGCTGCCAGGGGACAGCGAAGCACCGGATTCGCGGCGATCGCCAGCAGTGCCTGAACGGCCTCCTCTTCCGGGCCGTGCCTGGCCAGATCCGAGGCAGTGCGCAGGGGAGTGGTGACGGTGATGCCGGCAATCTCCATGCCGTCTTCACTGTCCAGATGCACCTCGTGCAGCACGGCGGCGCTGAACGGCGGCAGGGCCGTGGTGCGGCTGCGGTGGTCAACCAGCAGCTGGAGCCGCCGGGGAGCAGGCGCACAACCGTAAATCCAGGCTGCAGTGAACCGTCCCAGCATGATTTTCCCGCGGAGCCGGGCGGGCAGGGCATGGGCGGCAGCCAGCGCCCGGCACACCGGGTCCGGTTCAATGTCCCAGCGCACGTAGCTGTCCGCATAAAGCCAGCGCAGCAATCCGTCGCGCTCCATGGCCTGCAGCTCGACACTGGAAAAAGAACCGCCCGCAAAGAACAGGGCACCACCGGTGGATGTGAAGGCCGGCAGTACCCCGGGACAGGGAAACAGGGTTGCGGGCATGCGCCCACCTTCGCCGACCCGCGGACAAAACAGAAGGCCCGGCGTCTGCGTTGTGGACAACGCTGCCGCCGGGCCTTCGAAGGTGTTGAAGCTACTAGGAGAAGTCCTGCGCTGACTTCTGCAGCATGGCCAGCCACTGCTGGCGGGCTTCCAGGGCTTCACGGGCGTCGGCGATCTTCTTCGCGTTGCCGTTCTTCTCCGCCGTGGCCAGGTCTTCCTGGAGGGAAGCGATGGTGGCCTCGAGCTGGCTCAGGGCGCTGTTGGTGCGGGCCTTGGTTTCCGGATTGCTCCGCTGCCAGTGCTCGTCCTCGGCGGCCTTGACGGCTTCCTCGATGCGGCGGATACCGGCTTCCATCCGTCCCATGTCGGCCCGGGGAACCTTTCCGGCCTCTTCCCAGCGGTCGCGGATGGAGTTCAGTGCCTTCCGGGCCGCGGTGAGGTCGCGCACCGGAAGGATGCCCTGGGCTTCCTTCAGCAGTTCTTCCTTCACCGCGAGGTTGGCGGCGAACTCTTCGTCGATGACCTCGTTGGCTGCCTGACGGGCGGCAAAGAAGGTGTCCTGCGCGGCGCGGAAACGGGCCCACAGGGCATCGTCATCCTTGCGGCTGGCACGCTTGGATGCTTTCCACTCATCCATCAGCTGCCGGTATTCAGCGGCCGTGTTGCCCCAGTCGGTGGACGTTGCAAGCTCCTCGGCACGGGCAATCAGCGCTTCCTTGGCACGCTTGGCCGCGGTGTTCTCACTGTCCAGCTGGGAGAAGTATGCCCGGCGGTGACGGTCAAAAACGGTGCGGGCGGACCGGAAACGCTTCCACAGGCTGTCTTCGTTGCTGCGGCCGAGCCGGGGACCGTTCTTCTGGGCCGCCTTCCACGCTTCGAAGAGCTCATTCATCCGGTTGCTGCTGGTCTTCCACTGGATAGTGGCCGGATCCTTGGCAGCAATCTCCTCAGCCTCAGCCACAATGGCCTCGCGGGCGGCGAGCTCGCGCGCCCGAACGGCCTCGGCTTCGGCCCGTTCAGCGGCTTCGGCTTCCTTGATGCTGTTGCGCAGGGTTTCGATCCGGGCATCGAGAGCCAGGACGTCACCCACCATCTTGCGTTCAGCGACCTGCTCGCCAAGGTGCTTCAGGGTCTTCAGCATGTCCGTGGCCGGAGCCTTGGCCTGCACCCGTGCCTCCAGCAGCGCAAGCTGGCTGGCGACGTCGTCGTACTTGCGCACGAAGTAGGCCAGCGCTTCATCGCGGCTGGCATCCGGATAC